>NZ_JH980292.1:4054346-4360421 GCF_000314005.1 Spirulina subsalsa PCC 9445 | reverse complement strand
TCACCTCAAACGCGCCCTACAACGCCTGCATAGTGCCTCCCCGGACAGTACGCCCCCCCTCGTCACCGAAGCGATGGATCCCCCCGTCTATGTGCCGGAAACCAAACAGGTGGCCAATCTTCTGCGGGATATGTTACAGCAACGCCTTCACCTTGCCATTGTGGTAGATGAGTACGGCGGTACTGTGGGTATTGTCACCCTCGAAGATATTTTAGAGGAATTAGTTGGGGAAATTTACGACGAAAGCGACTATCCTCGGGCTTTTCGCCATCAACGCTCCCCAGCGTAAGCAAAATAATTCGCGCTTGAGCAAAATTTTATTGTTTTTTGGAAAAAGCTGTGCTAGGATTGATAATCGTGGAATTGAAAAGCAGCAATCGTGGGATTGCGAAGCAGCCCGGCAAATAACGGGTTGTGAGGGTTAAAATCCCGGTTCAAGACCACGGCTTAGAGGTCAAAATAAATGGGTCGATGCCCGAGTGGTTAATGGGGGTGGACTGTAAATCCACTGGCTACGCCTACGCTGGTTCGAATCCAGCTCGGCCCATCTTAAATGATCTAAAAGGCTTTTATCTAAACTACTCTAGTCGTAATGATAGAGCATGAATTTAATGCCTGTGTAGCTCAGTGGTAGAGCACACCCTTGGTAAGGGTGAGGTCACGAGTTCAATCCTCGTCACAGGCTTTAAGGCTAAAACCTTAATATGCTTAAGCTTTAGCTTTTCACTCAAAACGAATAAGCTATTGTTTCACTCAGCTTTCACTAAATCAATCAAGGGAACCAGGAACGCCGGATCTGGAGCCAGATCCTCCGAAACTGGCGGGAGTAAATATTTCTGACTCTCGGACTGATTCAGCAAGCCTTACCTAGCCCCAGAGAAAATCATTTTCTCCCCTAGCCCATATAATGGAGGCTGGACAGAAACAGAACAGAGCATGGGCGCAATTCAAGCATTACGAGGAACAAGAGATATTCTTCCCCCGGAGGTGGTGTACTGGCAGCAAGTGGAACAGGTAGCGCGGGGGGTATTTGCGCGGGCGAGTTATGAGGAAATTCGACCGCCGATTTTTGAACAAACCGAATTATTCGCCCGAGGAATTGGCGAAGCTACGGATGTAGTGGGCAAAGAGATGTATAGTTTTGTGGATCGAGGCGATCGCAGCATCACCCTAAGACCCGAGGGAACGGCTGGTGTGGTGCGGTCTTTCATTGAACACAACTTAGGCAGTCAGGGCAATGTACAGCGTCTCTGGTACACCGGCCCCATGTTTCGCTACGAACGCCCCCAAGCGGGACGACAACGGCAATTTCATCAAGTGGGGGCCGAGTTATTAGGCAGTGGCTCCCCTGTGGCTGATGTGGAAGTGATTGCCCTGGCTACGGATATTTTACGGGAATTGGGACTGCGATCGCTCACTCTGGATTTAAACTCAGTGGGGAATAAAAGCGATCGCACCCGTTACCGACAAGCCCTCATTGACTATTTAACCCCCTATCAGAACGAATTAGACCCCGACTCCCAAGATCGCTTAACTCGTAATCCCCTGCGCATTCTAGACAGCAAAGACCAACGCACCCAAGCCATCACCCAAGACGCACCCAGTCTATTAGACTACCTCGAACCTGACTCCCAGCGTCACTTTGAGCAAGTGCAGCAAATGCTCACCGATTTAGACATTGCCTATCAAATCAACCCCCGCCTCGTGCGCGGATTGGATTATTATACCCACACCGCCTTTGAAATCCAGTCCCAAGACCTCGGCGCTCAAGCCACCGTTTGTGGGGGGGGACGTTATGACGGTTTAGTGGCAGAATTAGGAGGGAAAGACACCCCGGCTGTCGGTTGGGCGATAGGCATGGAACGGTTAATCTTACTGTTACAAGACTTACAAACCCAAAGCCCACCCTGTCCTAACTTCTATCTAGTGTCCAGAGGCGATCGCGCCCAAGCTCAAGCCCTCGTTCTCGCTCAGAAGTTGCGTTATTTCGGCTTCACCGTAGAATTAGACTTAAGTGGGGCCGCCTTTGGCAAGCAATTCAAGCGCGCCGACCGCAGTGGAGCCCCCGCCTGTTTAATCATCGGGGAAGCCGAAGCCGAACAACAACAAGTCAATTTAAAATGGCTCGCCCGTCAAGAACAAGAAACCCTCACCCAAAATGAGTTATTTTCCCAACTTGACCAAATCAAAGCCAAAATCGGGTAAGACCAGCAATTAAACCCCTTATTCAGCCAGATCATGGAATCCTGTGAATTTCTACTGCAAAAGAAAGGCACTCGTTCCTGGCTTCCCATCAAACACCGGAAGCTAAAACTAGAGGCAGGCATCTATCGCATCGTTGCCCAGTCTTGTCGTGCCAACACAGAAGTAGAAATTCGCCTGCTTCATCAAACCTTCGACACCCCCCCCAAACGGCGTTCCCATCAACGAGACTGTCGCACCACCCGCGACGGCCTCATGGTCGTCGTCCCCTACACCTACTTTAAATCCGGTTATTGGGAAATCCGCGCCCGCAGCGAACAAGACGGCGCAGAACCTTGGCAAGCCGTCATTCAAATGCAGGTCTTGCCCCCCAAAATGCCCGAAGCCCCCACCCCCGAAAGCGAGCAACCCACCCTAGAAACCACCCTCAGCGCCCCCCAGCAGGCGCAACCCGCCCCCTTACCCCCCGAAAACGTCGTTTCTAGCCCCCTGCCCCCCCGCCGACCGCCTCAGCCCGTCAAAGCCCAACCAGCAGCCCCCAAACCTCAACCCGAAACCCCACGAGAAACCGCCCTAGATGATCCCCCCCTCATCCCCCCACCCCCTCGGCCTCGGGAACTCGCCCGCTTTGCCCCCGTCGCCCCACCCCCGGAAGTCGAGAACGCCCCCCCGAAGAAAACCCTAGACTCCCCGCCCCCCCCAGAGCCAGAACCCTTAACCGCCCATTCCCTGCTGGAACAGTCTATTTTCAGCCTAGAACAGATTCTGGAGCAAGTCGCCGAACCCCCTCCCCCGGAAGCCGAAAGCGCCCCCGAGGTAGAAATTAGCCCAGAATACCCCTCCGAAGAGCCAGAAGTTGCCCCCCCGGAACCCCCGCCCAATCTGGATCTAACCATTACCCTGTTGCAAGATACCTTTATCCGCCGCAACCGGGAACCCATTCTCATTTCCGGTCATGTCAACTTCAACAACCCCAACAACCCCAGCCCCCTAGATCAAGGGTTTGGGGGGCGCTTGCGCTACGAACTGCGAGATCCCCAAGGGGGCGAACTGTTGTTAGATGTAGAACAACCCCTCAGTGATGCCACAATTCCCTTAGTCTTTAACTACTTGTTGGATATTCCCTCCTCCTACAACACCCGCCTGATTTTGGGGCAAGTGATCCTAGAAGTCGAGCCTCAAGACGGCGAAAATCCCCCCGAGAGAGGGCAACTGCTCCCCCTAGCCAGTCAAACCTTTTCCATTACGGCCGGCCTCAACGAGTTAATGACCGCCGTCCAAACCATTCCCTCCGCCCCCGGTATGGCCGGAGCCCTCTTAGATGAAGAAGAGCGCAATCTAGAGATTAAGCTCGATTTCCTCAACCTAACCGCCAAACCCCCGGAACCTACCCCCCTCGAACCCAAAAGCGGCCCCGCCCTGCCCCCCCTCCTGCGGACTGCTGGCAAACCTCAAAAACCCAAACCGAAATCCCTCCAACTGCCGAATTTCAGCAGTCCCCCCCCGAAGTCTCTTTTTGGGCAATCTTCTAATTTCTTATCCTTACCCGCTTCCCCTGAACAACGTTCAGAGGTTGAGGACGAGGAGGAGCGAGATGATGATCTCCTAGAAAGCCTTTCTCTTCCCCCCTCCCTCAAGCGCCCTAAAGCGGCCCCCTCTCCAGAGGAGGGGGAATCCCTGACTCCCCTCATTACCCCACCCCCTGACCTTGAGGACTCAGAGAAACCGATAGACGAGGAACAAGCCCAAGGGGAAGAGACGGATCTGACCTTGGATATCTCCTCAGAATATGTCACCGATGCCCCGGAAAATCTCCTAGAAGAGGTGTCTGAGGAGAAAAAGGTCGTTGACCAAGCCTTCCAATCCTTGCGCCTGAAAGACCGCTTTTGGCAGCACGTTAGCTCCTTGGCGGAAGAGGAGGACGTGGACGAAGAGTTAGCCACTTGGCTCCAAACGCAACCCCCAACGCTGGAAAATCCCACGCTTCCCCTTTCTACCGAGGAAGAAGCGGCCGACTTAGACACCACTACCCAACGATTGGCCCAAAAAGCCGAAGTGACGGAAGAGGTGGCGGCGGAAATTCGCCAACGGGAAGCGGAAAATTTGGTGTTAGATGATGTCACCTTCTTTGAGAAAATGAACTCGGAGGCGGAACTGTTACAACATTTGGCCGCAGAAACCCAAGGGCAGCACTTCCCCACCCCAGAGGATCAAGTGTCTCCTTTGTTGGCACAACCGGAAGTTGAGACGGCATGGTTACAACAAGAAATTGTGGTGGATGAGGAAGAAGAGGACAGTTTCTCCCCCAGTTTGCCTAGTGTGAAGCATGACACCTCCGGTTTACCTTACCCGGCGGAGTTGCAGTCGGTGCAATGGCGACAACAACAGGGGTTGATTTCTCAAGCGGAGTCTGGGGCTTTAGCGGGGGCAGATTTGCCGGAGTTGGAGCGTTCTGAGGAAGAAGATAATCCGGTTGTGCCGATGGCTCACCCCTTGCTACAAGTGAACCAGCCCTTTGGGGACACCAGTTTACGGGAAGTGGTGCCTACTCCTCGCTTGGAAATTCCGCCGGGGGAACTGACGGCCGGGGAGTTGGTGTTAGTGCGGGTGAAACTTCCGGCTCGTGTGGGTTCAGTCTATGTCAAATTGTGGGTACAGGATTTAGAAACTCGGCAATTGCTCGATGGGCCTCGGGCGTTTGTGGATTTTGAGCGCAATGGGGCGGGGGAATTGGAGACGATGACGCAGTTAATTATTCCTTTGGGGAGTTTAGCCATTCGTTTTGAAGCCATTGCCATTGATGTGGCGACGCAACGGGAGAGTCATAAGGCGATCGCCGATCGAGCCGTCATTCCCCCGGATTTCCACCGCAACGAGATTGTGACCTCCTCCCGACGCTAATCGCAAGCGATACAGTGTGGGCTTTCCCCTATTATTATCTAGGGCTTGCTGAATAAGCAATCAAGCTACGAACCTGTTCCTATGCTGATTTTTTCGTCAAGTTTGCTGAAAGTGGTGTACCCTAGAGGAGGGAACGGATTTTTAGGGATACCCAATCATGTTAGTTGCAGAGTTCCGAAACCACTACCCTCAAGGGGGTTTAATTAGTGAGTTAGTGCAGTTTAAACAGGGAAAATATATCGTGCGAGCGCTCGTGCAGGTTGAAGGTGTCACCCTCGCCACAGGCCACGCGGCGGCGGATACGGTGGAGGCGGCGGAAGATCAAGCCCGAGAGCGGGCTTTAGCCCTATTGCTGTCCTATGAAAAGGCGAGTTCCCCAACACCCGCCCCGGTTTCTTATGGGGCGCGCCATCCCGAACAGAATGGAGAGGGTCAAGCGACCCCAACATCTCCCCCCAAATCTGCGCCCATTGCCCCCTCAGAGCCTCCCCGAGAGCCGAATCTCCCCCAGGTTGAGTCCTCCCCCGTGACCACAGTTTCCCCCGTATTAGAGCCTCTGCCTGAGCCGGATTCGGAGTCGGTGCTGCCCCCGGTAGAGGCGATAGAAGAGACTCCGGTTGAAATAACTCCCTCCCCTGCCGTAGAACCAACTCCTCCGGTGGAAACCCCTCCCCCTCCTCCTAGCACTCCCTCAGTGAATTTAAGTGAATCCCCGATGGATTTTTCTGATGTGATTGCTCAAACGAATATAGAACTTAAACGATTGGGCTGGACGAATGAACAGGGGCGGGATTATTTGTTACAGACTTACGGGAAGCGATCGCGTCAATTGTTGAGTGATCATGAATTGGTGGAATTTCTGGACTATTTGCGATCGCAACCCTAACCCCTATGTTTCAGCGCCACTTCGCCCACCCCAAACTCCCTTTCATCCCCCCCCGCTATAACCCCCTCGTCCTCCGTCTCGCTCACCTCCTGCTCCCCCTCTTCCTGCGCTTTCGTCTCCGGCGCTGGCTGATTGGGGGCATCTCTCGCCTAGAAACCAGTCCTCTGGACACCCTCCTCCACCTCTACCAACAATTCCAACAGGGCAAAATCCGCCTCATCCTTGCCTTCCGCCATAGCGAAGTAGAAGATCCCCTAATCCTCATCTATCTGTTTTCCCGTGCCATTCCCCGCGCCGCCCAACGACAAAACATCTCCCTCACCTCCCCCATTCATACTCACTTTCTTTATGATCGGGGAATGACCATCTGGGGCGGAGATTGGCTCGGATGGGTCTTATCCCGAGGGGGTGGCGTTCCCATCCATCGCGGCAAACCCCTAGACCGAACCGCCCTAAAAACCGCCCGTGATTTGCTCATTAACGGTCAATTTCCCATGACTATCGCCCCAGAAGGAGCCACCAACGGTCATAGTGAAAAAATCAGTCCCCTAGAGCCTGGCACCGCTCAACTGGCCTTTTGGGCTGTGGAAGACTTAGCCAAACACCAGCGCAAGGAAACCGTTTTGTTGCTCCCCATTGGCATTCAATACTACTTTATCCGTCCCCCTTGGTCGAAGATTGGCAAACTCATCCAACACTTAGAAAAAAACCTCGGTTTACCTCCTCTCCCCATTGTGGCTGAACCCGATGTTTTGTATCAGCGTTTATTCAAGGTTGCCGAAACCTTACTGTTACAAATGGAGGATTTTTATCACCGCTTCCACCACTGCCCCATTTCCCCCGTTGCTGTAGACTCAAATAGTCCCCCTACTCAACCCTTAGAACAACGCCTTAATCACTTACTTGATGTAGCTTTAACGGTAGCGGAGGACTACTTTAAAATTGAGCCTCAAGGGAACTTCATTGACCGTTGCCGCCGCTTAGAAGAGGTGAGTTGGAATGTTATTTATCGGGAAGATATTCCTAACTGGCGGGGAATTTCTGCCTTTCAACAGGGATTAGCAGATTGGGTCGCTCAAGAGGCCATCCTACAGGAAAAACATATGCGCTTAGTTGAGAGTTTTGTGGCTGTAACCAGTGACTATATCACAGCAGAAAATATTACGGCGGAACGAATGGCCGAAGTGGCGTTAATTTTGTTTGATTGTGTGGAACGGATTCGCGGGGTTAAGATTCCTAAGCGTCCTCGTTTAGGTCAACGGTGGGTTAAAATTACCCTGGGTGAGCCGATTTCAGCGAGTGATCGTTATGGGGCATATAAGGCAGGGAGACATCAAGCCAAACAAGCAGTTAAGGATTTAACGGCGGAAATTCAAGCACAATTAGAGGGTTTAATTGAGGCGAGTTCGGGTGGGCTAGGTTGAGGAATGGAGTCGGGAGCAGGGAACAGGGGGAGGGGGAGCAGGGGAGCAGGGGAGAGGGGGAATAGTGAATAGCCAAAACTCTTGACTATTGCCTTTTCCCGATTCCCGACTCCCTAGGGCGCAAGCATTGCGCCCCTACACCGACTCCCTATTCCCTATTCCCTATTCCCTGTTCCCTGTTCCCTAAGAGTTATGTCCTACAATCCGCACAAACTTTGATAGTTGTTGATTAACTCTAATAAAACAGCGCGACATTGCAGACAAGTTAAGTCTTGTAATAACTGACAAATGCCTTGAGTATCGACGGGATAGGTTGCGCCAATGAAATCAGAATTTAGGTTAAAATTGGGGGCAAGTTCTACGACAAATCCGTAGAGTTTTTGATTAGAAAAGGAACTATTAACCGACCAACCTTGAGGATTCAGGGGGATAATGCGATCGCACTGTGTTCTCTCAATGCCTAATTCCCGTTGCAGAATCTGCCGGACAACCGTTTCCCGTGGGGTGTCAGGAGGGATGCGGCCCCCCGGAAAATCGAGTGTCACTTCTCCCACCCCCGGACGATACAGAGGTTTCGGGAAAATGAAAAAATCTTGCTGAATTGTCACAATAACGGCAGAATCTGCCTTTTCAATGCGCCAATAGTCTAACCGTTTGCCGCGATGATCCTCTAGGTGTTCCCCAATCAGAGTTAGCCAAGGCGATCGCATTTCCACAAAACGATTAAGCGTTTTCCAAAAGGGAGAGTCAGAAAAAGTCATGGGTTGCCATTGCCCTCAAGATCGGCTAAGATTCCTACTTAACATAATCTGTTTTCAACCAAGCGGGTTAAAGTTTTAGAGGAACTCCCTAATCATCAGGGTTCAACACATCAGGGTTTAGATTCAGCGATCGCACGCTACATTCAGATTCAGACCAAAATCTCCACCCTAGAGTAGAATCGGGTTATTTCCCCCCAATCGCCCCTTTATCTTGATCGTCGGAAGAAGACCCTCGATTTTATCGACGGCATGAATGACGACATATTACAACAGTATCCCCCGAATTGTAAAATTGTGCTATAACCTTACTAGCAATGAGCAAGAATTGAATGCTTAACCTTACTTACAACTATAAGATAATTCCAACCAAAGAGCAGACAGAGAAGATCGAATTAAATTTAACTGTCTGCCAATCTGTTTGGAACTATGCTTTAGCCCAAAGAAAGCTTTGGTCTAACAGTCGTAGTTGTCAGGTCAACGCTTGCTCTATTCGTTCAGAATATATTGTTGCTCCCTTTGAATATCCTAACTACCATACTCAATCTGCCAATTTAACCCAAGCTAAAAAGACTAACGATTTCCTTAAGTCTGGTAATGCCCAAGCGATGCAGCAAACATTGCGGAAATTAGATCGGGCGTTTAACGACATGAAAAGCAAGGGACTAGGTTTTCCTCGCTTCAAAAGGAACATGAAGTCTTTTAATTTAGTTAGTAGCAGAATTGAAGTCAATGGTAACAAGCTAAAGATGCCTCTATTGGGGGAAGTTAAGTTTGTCAAGTCACGGGATATTCCAGAGGGTTTTAAGATCAAACAAGTTCAAGTAATCAAGAAAGCATCGGGTTACTCTGTCAACGTAGCAATTGAGCTTGATGTTAATATCCCAACCCCAATACCTCATGGTCACGCTTTGGGGATTGATGTTGGGATTCAAAGTATGCTGGCAACTTCCGATGGTTTGACTCTTCCTAGGCCGAAGTTTTTAGATAAAGCACTGCGTAAGATTAAATTACTACAAAGAAGGCTTAAAAATAAAGACAAAGGGTCTAATAAATGGCAGAAGCTACAGCATCGGATCGCTCTATTACATGAGGCCGTAGCCAACAGAAGAAAGGATTACCATTTCAAGTTAGCCCATCAACTCTGTGATGGAGTCGGGATGGTATTTGTTGAAGATATTAACTTCACAGCTTGGAGTAGAGGACTATTCTGTAAGCAATCTCTAGATATGGGTTTAGGTCAGTTCTTTACTATCTTGCAATATGTTTGCTCTCAAACGGATACATATTTTGCCAAGGTCAATCCAGACTATACCTCTCAAGTTTGTCCTGAATGTGGAACCCATACAGGTCAGAAAGAACTCTCTCAAAGGGTTCACTCTTGCTCTGAATGTGGCTACACCGTGGATCGGGATGTTGCTGCTTCAATGATAGTAAAACAGCGTGGATTAACTGCGGTCGGTGCGCCCGTGGTCAAACAGCCCAGTCATGGCGTTCTGTCGGGGACTTCGGTCTAGATAAGAGTCTATATGGGAATCCCTCGCTTTCAGCGAGGGGAGGTTCAATACATCAACTACATCACCCTCCCTGAAATCATCAAGGTTGCCTGCTACCCAGTCGTGTATCCTACCAAGCTTAAAAACTGTGAAACGCTTACTCTCCCTTTGTTGTAGCAGCTTTGTTTTGTTGGCTGGTCTAACTGCCCCCAGTTCAGCACAAGAAGAGTTGAACCCTTCCCTCCCCTCCACAGAAGCTCAAGATTTGCTGATTGCTCCCCGCATGGGTGGGGGAGTCGAATCCTCTGGGGGTGGCACTCCCCGCTTTACCCAAGTTGAAACCTTCCTGCCCCTTGTCCAAACCCCCGGCGAAAGTTTACTCTTCCTAGAAGGCCGCATTCTATGGCTAGACTACGAAACCCTCGGCACCAGTTTACTCCTCGGTCAGCGCTTCTATGAGGAAAAACGGGATTTGCTCTTAGGGGGGTATGTTGCCTTTGACACCAGAGACACCGGAAATGCTAACTTTAAGCAATTGGGACTGGGGTTTGAGCGGCTCAGTAGTACATGGGACTTACGTTTAAATGGCTACTTCCCCCTCGGCACCTCTCGTCAACAAACGGCTGAGGTCATCTCTGGAGACGGACAAACACAAGTAACCGATTTTGGATTTCAAGGGAATTATCTCCTCCTCTCGGGTCAACGCAGCTTTAACACCCTCCGCACCTTTGAGTCCGCTATGTTGGCCATAGATGGGGAAATTGGGGGGAAAATTGCGGATTTGGGCAATTTTGGCGAATTGCGAGGTTATGGGGGGCTGTATTATTACAATGCGCCTCAGAATACGGTGTTGGGGTGGCGGACTCGTTTGGAAGCCACGGCCGACAATAGCCAGTATCGTGTGGGTTTAACGCTACAGGATGATAAGCGCTTCGGCACTAACTTCATTGTCAATTTTGGCATGAATTTCGGCGGCAAGTTGACCCGTAGTCCGGGGAGTCCTGTGTCTACACCGGACCGTTTGGGTCATTTGGTCGCCCGCAATAGCACGATTGTTGTAGTTCCGACGGTGGAAGAATTTACCACGGTGGAAGGATTTGCCGATGAGAAGGCGATTAATCCCGTCACGGGGGAACCTTGGTTTTTCCATCATGTGAGTAATACTGGGGTGGCCGGGGGCGATGGGACGATTGAAAATCCCTTTGGTTTGGTGGGGAATTTGAATATCTCAGGAACCGCCATTTTTGGGGCAAATACCAACAACATCGACAATCGCAACGAAATTGTCTATGTACAGTTGGGGAATAATCCGGGGATTCCTAGCTTTACCATACCGGATCAGGTGCAAGTCCTCTCTACGGCTCCTTTACAGACTGTCCCAACTCAACGGGGAACGGTGAAATTGCCCTTATCGGATAGGGGTTTAGCCAATCGTCCTCAAATTGTGGATACGGTGAAATTAGGGACAAATAGCGTGATTTCTGGCTTCCAAATCACGGGGGTACAGGATGCGGGGATTGTGGGGGAAAATGTGGGCGGTGCGCAGGTGCGGGATAATGTGATCACCAGTGCCACTCATCCGGCGTTACGTCTGCAAAATACCACCGGGACGATGGAGTTTTTGCGCAATGAGATGATTGGCAATAATCAAGGGGCGATTGAAGGGCGACAGGTGGAGAATGTGAGCATTACTGGGGGGTCCATTAACAGTCGCAATGCTCCGGGGGATGGAATTAGTTTAGACCAAGTTCGCGGCACGGTAACGGTGGAAAATAGCCCCATTACGGTGAGTAATGCGGCCGGGGCAGGGATGAAATTGAGTAATGTGACGGGAGAGGTGAAATTGAGTAATACCCCCATTTCTGTGAGTAATTCTGGGGGGGATGGGATTCGTTTAGACCAAGTTCGCGGCAGGGTAACGGTGGAAAATAGCCCCATTACGGTGAGTAATGCGGCCGGGGCAGGGATGAAATTGAGTAATGTGACGGGGGGGGTGAATTTAACGGGCAGTAGTGGGAATCGCCTTGAAGGGAGCGGTAGGACTGGGCTTGAGGTGGAAAATTCAACGGGTGCGATCGCCTTTTCTAATTTCAATATTACTCACTCCGGCAGTAGCGCGGCAATTGTCGCCAATACTGTTAGTAATCTCCAGTTCACCAATACCAGCGTCAGCGCCACAGGACAAGGGGCGTTTCAGGGGAATACTATCCAAAACCTGAGTTTTGCCGGGGGCAGTCTCACCAGCGCCAATTCTGCTAATAATGGCCTAGTGTTAAACAATGTGACGGGAGGGGTGAATATTAGTAATACCACCTTCAACCTCACCAACTCCCAACAAAATGGAATCAGCCTTAATAATATTGCCGGAACCGTGAATATCAGCGCCGGAGAAGGGAGTCAAATTCGCAACACCGCCAACTCCGGGATAAAAATTCAGAACTCCTCCGGTACTATCACCCTCTCCAACTTCCAAATCACCGAAACAGGCGGCACACCGGGCGCAGACGGGGGAATTTTTGGCAGTAATTTAACCAATGCAACGATTACAGTTAGTAACAATACCTTGACAAATGTCCGCAATCAAGGAATCGCTTTTACTGAATCAACAGGTCTATTTAATATTACCAATAACCAGATCAGCAACACTCAATTTGCTAATGATTTTATTGGTCAAGGCATTGGTTTTTATAACGTTAACGGTACGGTAAACATTACCGGAAATAGGATTATCAACACCACCGGAACGGGAGATTCTGCCTTTACTCCCCCTAATATTACAACAGCGAGCGGACAAGCTATTGCTGTGGCGAATGAGCGGGGAAATATTCAGTTAAATCTTGAGAACAATACTGTTAGCAATAGCTACGATGATGCCATTCTAGTTATTTTAGGTCGCACCAATCCCAACGTTGCAGGAAATCCCGGTAATGCCACCGGAACCTTGAATATTAGGAACAATCAAGTCATTGACAATGGTGCAATTCTGCCGGGTAATACACAACGAGGGGATGGTTTAGTGATTGGCTTATTTGAAAATGCCGTTGCAGAAAATATCACCATTCAAGGCAATACATTCCGCAATAATGCCGCCGGAGGGATTGATATTGGTGTAGGGTTAAATGTGGGAAGTACGGCTGAAATTCGGAATTTGTTGATTGATAATAATGTAATTGTGGATAGTCAAACGGAAGGGATTAGGCTTTCCTTTTTGGCTAGCTCTGTCGCGAATTTAACCATTTCTAATAATGAGATTGCTGATCATAATAATATTGGAATTTTAATTTCAGCCTTTGGCATTCCCGCACCGGGTGGAGATCCAAGCATGACAACAGGGAATGCTAGATTTACCGCTAACATTTTTAATAATTTTGTAAACATGAATAGCCCGGAAGTATCTATGCAAATTGGTACAAATAGCGCTCAGAACTCTTGTGTCAGTTTAACTGGAAATACCAGTGATACAGAGTATGTTTTCTTTAGAACAGGGGGAATAGGTGCGCTTTCTATTGTTAATAGAGATAATCTTAGCACTCTAAATACCATAGCGATTGGAGCCGTGTTGTTTCTGCCAACTCCACCCGGTTCAACTTTATTCCCTTCCGTTTCCGCTTGCCCATAAAATTTCAACGTAACAGAGAAATCCGGTTTCCCCAATAGACCAAAAGAATCTGAAATAGCTGTCTATTAGAGACAGGGAATGGTTAGGTTTCGCCTCCACCCCACCCAACCTACAATTAACTACAGGTAGCACCTCCTTTTCCACAACCGGGAAAATACTGGTTTTTGGCCACTTCTTAGCGATACAATCGAAAATAGCCAATTGTAACGGAATAGTCAGCAAGATCCGGCTGCTGATCGCTAAAGTTCTCAGAGGATATCACTGCCCTGAGAACCCCAAACCCCCCAATGGGTTACGGATTCAAAGTCTACCCAGCCGTGAAAAGTTAAGCCCGTGTACATTTTGTCAAGTCGTAAGTTTCCCGACTCCTGGTTCCCTTGATAAAAAGCTTAACGGTTCAGCCTTGGGATCTACCCTGCTAACTTACCCACTATGCTTGACCCACGTGATCGATATTTTATGGATTTTGGTTTGTTCTGGCTTGGTGTTTTCCATGCAAGCCGGATTTATGTGTTTAGAATCCGGGCTAACTCGCTCCAAGAACAGTATTAATGTCGCGGTTAAGAATCTCGCCGACTTCGGGATTTCCGTCACCCTCTTTACTAGCGTAGGTTATGCCCTGATGTTTGGGGCTTCTCACGGAGGATGGTGGGGAAACTCCTACTGGTTTCTTCATTTTGATCAAACCCCCTTTAAAGCCGCCATTTTTCTGTTTCAAGTCATGTTTTGCAGCACAGCCACCACCATTGTTTCTGGGGCGATCGCTGAACGGATTCATTTTAATGCCTATCTCCTCATTGCCTGTCTCATTTCCGGCTGCATTTATCCCCTATTTGGCCATTGGGCTTGGAATGGCCTCCTAGACGGTCAAGCTCTCGGGTGGTTGGGTCAACTGGGCTTTGTAGACGTTGCCGGGGCTACTGTTGTCCACAGTATGGGGGGCTGGGTGTCCCTCGCTGCCCTCCTCGTCATTGGCCCCCGTCTCGGCCGCTTTCCTGCCCCCGGAAAACGCCGCAAAATCCAAGGCTCTAACCTTCCTCTCGCGGTTCTAGGTGCGCTGATTCTCTGGTTTGGCTGGTTAGGCTTTAATGGCGGTAGTACCTTTGAATTAAGTCCGAAAGTCCCTCATATCCTACTCAACACCATTTTAGCGGGAGTGGCCGGAATGGTAGTGGCTACTGCCCTGACTTGGCAACGGCGCAAGGTTCCCGAAGTGGAAATGGTGATTAACGGGTCGATTGCGGGCTTAGTGGCCATTACGGCCGCCTGTAATCTTGTCTCGGCTCCCCTCGCTTTGGTTATTGGGGGAACAGGAGGCGCCGTGATGGTTCTGGTTTCTGCTCAATTAGAACAGTGGCAAATTGATGACGCGGTGGACGCGGTGGCGGTGCATGGGGCGGCCGGCTTTTGGGGAACCCTCGCTGTGGGCTTATTTGGCAATCCGGAACTCATTGGCACCGGGTTAAGCAAAGGGAGTCAAATCGCGGTGCAGTTTTTCGGGGCTTCTGTGGCTTTGCTTTGGGGTTTCGGGATTACCTATATTATTTTAAAATTAATTAATCGTCGTTTTCCTCTGCGAGTCAATGCTGAAGCCGAACAGGCGGGACTCAATGTTTCCGAACACCAAGCGACAACAGAACTCCATGATCTCTTTGCGGTGATGGAGAAACACGCCCAGAGTGAAAATCTGAGTCTACGGGTGCCGGTGGATCCCTTTACGGAAGTGGGGCAAATTGCCAAACGTTATAATCAGGTGATGGATGCCCTAGAAACCGCCAATGAGGAAATCTACCAACTCAATGAGCAACTGAAAGCGGATAACCTCCGGTTAAGTGCAGAATTGGACATTACTCGACAACTGCAACAGATGCTGTTACCCCGGGAGAAGGATTTAGAGGCGATCGCAGACCTCGATATTTCCGGCTTCATGGAACCGGCCGCAGAAATTGGTGGTGACTACTACGACATCCTGAATCATGACGGTCGGATTAAAATTGGGATCGGCGATGTCACCGGACACGGCTTAGAAAGTGGAGTATTAATGATTATGGTACAAACCGCCGTCCGCACCCTACTCGCCAACAATGAACAAGATCCAAAAAAGTTTTGGGATACCCTTAACCGCACTATTTACGCCAATGTCCAACGCATGGGCTCCGAGAAAAATCTCACCCTCTCTCTCCTCGATTATTACGAGGGAAAACTCTGTGTCAGTGGACAACATGAAGAATTAATCATAGTCCGCGCCAATGGGGATATTGAACGGATTGATACCATTGATTTAGGCTTCCCCATTGGTTTAGATGACGACATTCGGGATTTTGTCGATCAAACCTATGTTCAACTGTTCACCGGAGATATTGCCGTAGTCTATACCGATGGTATTACTGAAGCAGAAAATCTAGCCGGAGAACATTATGGACTTGACCGCCTCTGTCATATAGTGAAAAACTACCGCCATCTCAACGCCTCAGCCATTCAAAAAGCCGTCGTTGATGACATTCGTCAGCACATCGGCAGCCATACAATCTATGACGACATTACCCTAGTGGTTCTCAAACAAAAATCAGTCTAACGGTTCATATCGGGAGATTCCAGAATGCTCAATTTATTAAAAAAGAACACATGGCTAATGTTCTTGATTCTAGCCAGTTTTTTAACAATTCTCCTTCTGAATCCCTTGCTGGGCAGAACCCAAGACACCCCCATTAAAGTGGGAGTTCTCCACTCCCTCACCGGGACAATGGCTATTAGTGAAAAACCTGTCGTCGAAGCCACCCTCATGGCTATTGAGGAAATTAACCAACAAGGGGGCGTTTTCGGTCGTAGGATTGAGCCTATAGTAGTAGATGGTGCATCCAATTGGGACATCTTTGCTGAACTGGCGGAAAAATTGATTGTCGAAGATCAAGTTATCACCGTGTTTGGTTGTTGGACTTCAGCCAGTCGGAAAACCGTTAAACCCATTTTTGAGAAGTATGACCACTTATTAATTTATCCTGTTCAATATGAAGGCCTGGAAGCCTCTCCTAATATCCTTTATACAGGGGCAGCCCCCAATCAGCAAATTTTACCCGCCGTCAAATGGGCATTTAATAACTTAGGAAAACGCTTCTTTTTAGTGGGTTCTGATTATATTTTCCCCCATGTTGCCAATACTATTGTGCGGGAACAACTTTCGGCTTTAAATGCAGAAATTTTGGGAGAAGAATACTTACTGTTAGGGACAACACAGGTACAAAATGTTATAGAAAAAATTCTAGAAACTCAGCCAGATGTTGTGATTAACACGATTAATGGAGATACCAACATTGCTTTTTTTAATGAACTCAAAAAAGCGAATATTACCGCCGAATCTATACCCGTAATTTCGTTGAGTATTGGTGAAAATGAATTGCAAAGTTTTGACCCAGATATTGTGAAAGGACACTATGCCGCTTGGAATTATTTTCAAAGCATTGATAGTTTAGAAAATGAAAAATTTATTCATAATTTTCGTGAAAAGTATGGAGAAAATCGCATGATAAGTGATCCGATGGAAGCTGCTTATGTTGGGGTTTATTTATGGAAACAGGCTATAGAAAAAACTCCGAATTTTGATATTCAATTACTGCGAGAAAATTTAAAGGATCAAAGCCTTAGCGCCCCCCAAGGTCCGGTTTATGTGGATCCTCAGACTCAACATCTTTGGAAAACTGTTCGAGTAGGTCAAATTGATCAAGACGCTCAATTTAAGATTGTTTGGAGTTCAGGCAAGCCTGTTCGACCCATCCCATATCCGATGTATCGTTCTGAAACGGACTGGAATAAACTATTACAGCAATATCAACTGCAATGGCGAGGACAATGGTCAAATCCAAAAACCGAATAAAAAATCTTATAAACTGGGATAGGGTGAGGTTATTGATTGCTCAAAAGACCATCTACAAAAAATTGCTAGGCTGGTTTTTACTGTTGACTTTAGTTCCTCTGTTAATTGCCAGTACCTTAACCTTTTTTTCCTCTAAAGATGCTCTCGTTCGCGAAATCAATAATAACCTGATTACGATTACCCGAAGCAAAGCAGAACAGTTAGAAACCTATATTAATAATACCAAGCTTAATGTGGTGATGCTCAGTCATATGCCTACCATCACCGAGATGATTAAATTAATTGAGGAAGATCCCACAGCAACCTCTAATGAAGTCCGCCAAGAAATTTTAAAGTTTAATCTATTTTTAACCGAATATTTTAAAGATGCTCAATATCGGAATGTGGTGTTGCTGAATACTCGGGGAGAGATTTTATTTGATTATACGGATCGACAAAATTCCTTTCGGCAATCCCTACAAATTGTTGCGCCAAATTCAGAACTCAAGGATGTGTTTGAACAGGCGAAAACATTACAAGAAGTGAATATTTCTAACTTTTTTTATGATCGTCGTTTGCGGACTCCGAGTTTCCTGATTGCGGCTCCAGTGTTGGAGCGAAAACGAGTGATTGGGGTGTTGGTCATTCAAATTGATGATACGGTATTTTCTGAAATCGTCAACAACTATACAGGGTTAGGATTAACTGGGGAAACTTTGGTGGGGATTAAAACGGAGGATTCCATTGTTTTGGTGAGTCCGACACGACATAATCCTAATGCGGCTTTAGAGTATCGTGAACCTTTAGTGTCTGAGTCTCTCTCTCCCTTACAACAGGCGGTTCGGGGGACAATTAGCTATGGTAGGATGAGGGATTATCGCGATCGCATCACCTTAGCCGCTTGGCGTTATCTTCCCTCTCTAGATGGGGGAATGGTGGTTAAAATTGACGAAGCGGAAGCCTTAAAAGCGGTTGTTACTCAACGTAATAGTTTTATTATTTTAGTCACATTAACTGTCATTATTGTGGCTATTTTATCCCGCTATATTGCCCGTTCTATTGCCTATCCGATTATCCAATTGAGTAAAGTGGTGCAACGGTTTGCTCAAGGGTATTTAAGTGAAAAAGCACCCATTCTAACCCAAGATGAGATCGGCTTTTTGGCTGAATCGTTTAATCAAATGTCTAGTCAACTGAATCAGACGTTTCAATCTTTAGAAACCATTAATCATGCTTTAGAGGAACGAGTCGCCCAACGAACGTTAGAACTGGAAAAAGCCCATCAAGAAATTTTAAAACTAAATGAACAACTCACGGCTGAAAACTTGCGCATGAGTTCGGAGTTAGAAATTACGCGCCAACTGCAACAGATGATTTTACCGAAAGAATCGGAATTGACTCGTATTGATGCCCTAGAAATTGTCGGTTTTATGGAACCAGCCAGTGAAATTGGTGGAGATTATTATGATATCTTGAGCTATGGCGACCGAGTTTTTATCGGCATTGGGGATGTGACGGGACATGGTTTAGAGAGTGGTGTGTTGATGATTATGGTACAAACGGCGGTTCGTACTTTAATCGCGAGTGAGGAAACCAATCTGATTAAGTTTTTTGAGGTGTTAAACCGGACTATTTATGATAATGTGCGCCGGATTAATTCGGAAAAACATCTCACGTTAGCGTTACTCAACTATCAGGAGGGAACGTTAACGTTAAGTGGTCAACATGAAGAGGTGATTTTAGTCCGATCTAATGGCAGTGTTGAGCGCATTGACACGATGGATTTAGGGTTTCCCATCGGCTTAGATGATAATATTGTTGATTTTATTGCTCAGTCTACAATTCACTTGGAATCTGGGGATATTGTGGTGTTATATACTGATGGCATTACGGAGGCAGAAAATCCTGAAAATCTACAGTATGGGATTGATGCACTCTGTAAGGTGGTGCAGCAAAATAGTCACCGCACCGCGCAACAAATTCGCGAGGCGGTGATTGAAGATTTGAAGCACCATATTGGAGTTCAGACGATTTATGATGATATTACTTTGGTGGTGATTAAACAACGTTGATTGATTGGAGGCAAGAAGCCATTTTGATAAGTGATAGGGAACAGGGAACGGGGAATAGGGAGTCGGGAGTCGGGAGTCGGGAGTCGGGAATCGGGAGTCGGGAATCGGGAATCGGGAGTCGGGAGTCGGGAATCGGGAATCGGGAGTCGGGAGTCGGGAATCGGGAGTCGGGAGTCGGGAGTCGGGAGTCGGGAGTCGGGAGTCGGGAATCGGGAGTCGGGAGTCGGGAGTCGGGAATCGGGAATCGGGAGTCGGGAATCGGGAATAGTTAATAATTATCAACTCCCCCTCTCCCCTGCTCCCCTGCTCCCCTGCTCCCCTGCTCCCCTGCTCCCCTGCTCCCCCTCCCCCTGTTCCCCGTTCCCCGTTCCCTTAACTCAAACGCCAGCCTTTTTTCACGACTTGACGACTGCGCGCAATAACGAGGGAATCGGCTTCTACGTCTTCTGTGACAATAGATCCCGCTGCAACGGTGACATCTTCCCCCAAGGTGAGGGGGGCCACTAGGACGCTGTTCGATCCGGTTTTGGTGCGATCGCCTATTTTTGTCTCATGCTTGTTCACCCCATCATAATTGGCCGTAATCGTCCCAGCCCCAATATTCACCCGCTCCCCTAATATGGCATCCCCTAAATAAGACAAATGAGCGACATTGGTTCCTTGACCAAGGGTGGTTTTCTTTAACTCGACAAAATTTCCTAGACGACAGGACTCTCCCACCGTCACATGACCCCGTAAGTGGGTATAGGGGCCTACCCTTGTCCCAGTAGCTACGCGACTATCGGTAATGACCGAATAAAAGACTGTCACCTGTTCCCCAATCTGGCTATTTTCAATTAAACTACCGGGGCCAATGCGACTCCCCCGACCAATTTGGGTATTCCCCCGGAGGTGGGTCTGGGGTTCAATAATTACATCTGGGCTTAGTTCAACAGTATCATCAATCGTGATGCTATCGGGGTCAATCAGGGTAACTCCGGCCTTCATCCAAGCGGTTTTGATGCGGTCTTGTAGAATGGAATAGGCGATCGCCAACTGTTGACGATCATTAATGCCGAGAATCTCTTGTTCATCCTCCACATCCAGCGCCATCACCTGATCTAACTGGCTGAATACATCGGTGAGATAATACTCTTGCTGGTCATTATCGGCCTTTAAATGGGGCAAAATAGCCGCTAATTTAGGCCAATTAAAACAATAGACCCCCGCATTAATGCGACGGTTTTCCTTTTGTTGGGCGCTACAATCTCGATGTTCAATAATCTGCTGGACATAGTTTTCCCCATCACAAAACACCCGACCATAGCCATAAGGATCTGCCAACTGTGCCGTTAACAAGGTGGCCCCATTACCAAAATGTTGATGAGTTGTGACCAGTTTTTCTAGGGTTTCCGGGCGTAAAAGCGGCACATCCCCATTTAAAATCAAGATATCCCCTTGATAGTCTGCTAAGGGAGAAAGCAACTGTTGGATGGCGTGTCCTGTGCCTAACTGTTCCCTCTGTTCGACAAACTCCACCCCCTCATAATGAGCGAGAGACGCTTGCACCTGTTCCCCACCATAGCCAATAATGACCATTTTCCGCACAGGTTGACTGGTTTCACAACTTTGTAAAACTCGTTCGACTAAACTTTTGCTACCCAAGCGATGTAAGACTTTGGGTAGGTCTGACTTCATGCGAGTTCCCCGTCCGGCTGCTAGAATTGCTACCGCTACCATGATTGATCTTGTTCGTCCCGTTAGATTTTTCGTCCTCTATCTTAAGGGCAAAGGAGGCCTTACCGTGAACTCTTGCTGTTGGTTGGGTGAAGTATCAGCGCTACCCAACACCCCCCTAGACTTACAAAATTTCGCTCATTGTCCAATAATTATTTAAAGTGGCAATAGTTTCTAGGAAATTCTCAAAGGTGACAGGTTTAATCATATACCCCGCTACATTCAAGTTATAGGCTTTCACCTTGTCCTCGTCCTCGTTAGAGGTGGTTAAAACAATTACGGGGATTTGTTTTAATTTAGGGTCGGCTCGTAACTGTTGTAAAAATTCAATCCCTCCCATTTTAGGCATATTTAAATCTAACAAAATTAGGCGATGATGCTCTGGATAATGTTGAGATAATCCTAGGCTATCTCGGAGCATTCTTAAGGCATCTAACCCATTAGGAGCTACCCATAAATGATGTTCTAAGTTATTCTTTTTAAAGGCTCGCTGGACGGTCATCACATCCACTTCATCATCATCAACTAACAAAACATTTAGACGTTTTGGCATGGTTTATTCTCCCAATATTTACCCAATTAACCCCGATTTAAAATAGTTTGTAGATCACGGTTTTTGACTTAATTTAACCGCCTCTCAATTTGAATCTTTAAGGTATTTTTTAACTCGGAAGGAGTCTTTTTAGACCAAGTAAAGGAAAATTTAGATCCCTTCCCTTCTTCTGATTCTAATTCAATTGTCCCGCCCCGATCTTCAATAATTTTTTTCACGATGGCTAACCCCACCCCTGTATTCTCAACTTTGTCACGGGGTTGTAAGGTTTGAAACATGATGAAGATTTTGTCATGATAGCTAGGGTCAATACCAGAGCCATCATCACTAATGGTAAACTGAAAGTCCTCGCCCCTGTCCTCGACGGTAATTGCCACCTGACCAATGGGTTGATCTCGGTGTTTAATTCCATTGCTAATCAAGTTAGAAAACACTTGAAATAAGGGTAAACGTTCTGTGGGAAAAATGGGCATTTCTGCACCTATTTTTATCGTAATTCCGGGGGGAGGGTCAAGGGAATCAATCACCTCTTCTAATAATTGTTGAACATCCACAACAGACTCTTCTGATTTTAACCGACCAATGCGAGAATATTGTAATAATCCTTCAATCAGGGCTTCCATACGACGGACGCGACTGCGCAACAAGTTCATCTGATGTTGGGTTTCTGGGGTGAGTTGTTGTTCTAAGTCTTCTTCTAACCAACTGGATAAATTGGCGATCGCACGCAAAGGAGCCTTGAGATCATGGGAGACAATATAGGCAAACTGATCTAACTCTTGATTGCGTTTCTCTAAACTGGTCATGGTTTCCGCTAGGATGGCGGTGGTTTTGGCTAACTCATCGGCCCGTGTGCGCAAGGTTTGTTCCCCTTGTTTACTGGTGGTGATATTCTGCATCATGACCATGCCTGCAAACACCTCCCCCCCCTCATTACTCACAGGCAACACATAAATCTGATAGATCCCCCGGCCTAACGTCATCTCTGTGACTGTTCTTTGCCCTTGTAAGGCATCTCTATAGAGAGGTTCGAGGGTTTTGAGGTATGGGGGCGCTTCTACCTCTAAGACCGATTTTCCCGCCAAGGGTTCCGTCACCCCAATCACGGCCAATTCTGCCCCGGTTGCAATGATATAGCGTAAATCTTGATCAAAGAGAAAAACCGCCCCATTGGGGACGTTATCGGCCAGGGTGCGATAGAGTTTTTCACTTTTGCGGAGGGCGGCCTCAGCTTTTTTCGCTTCGCTAATATCCTGATTAATCTCTAAGTTAGCAATGGGTCGCCCTCGTTCATCTCGATATAAACTCCAACTACTGGAGACGATGATTTTTTCCCCGGTTTTGGTGGTGTGAATCAACTCCCCTCGCCATTCTCCCCCTGCTAAAAACTGTTCCTTAATGGCGGCTACAGAATGGGGAAACTGGGTCTGGAGTAACTCATGGACATTCTGCCCTAATGCCTCTTCTTTCGTCCAACCATAGGCACGCTGACAGGCTAAATTCCAGTAGGTAATCCGATCTTTGAGATCCCGGACTAAAATCAGGTCGTTGGCGAGGTCTAAGCGGGCGTGACTTTCCCGTAAACGGCGACTTTTCTCTAGGACTTCCTGACGCATTTGATAGATTAAATGGGCGAAGATGGCCGCGACGGCTAAATCAATCAACGGCACAAACCAAGGCCTCGGCAGGATTAACAGGGAGATGACTAACAGGATAATTAATGCTGTCCCCCACCAGGGGGCAGACTGAATCAAAGACTGTCGCCAGCGTTTTAGGTCTTTCATAGTTAGGGCTTGCTGAATAAGTCTACTCGTGGGGGTAGGGAACAGGGAACGGGAAGGAACAGGGGAAATTCAGGTTTTTGCCCTCAAGTCTATTTAATTTGGTATAAACGGCTAAAAGTCCTAGTAACACGGCTTAGAGGGATATTCAGCAGACCCTAGTTATTCGAGGGGCTTAAAGCCTAAGACGGCGAAGATTACCCCTAATAGTAAGACCACGGCTCCGGTGAAAACATAAAGGCCGGGGACTTCTTGGAAGAGGAAAAATCCCAATAAACTCGCTCCTACGGGTTCGAGTAAAATCACGAGGGTAACGAGGGTGGGGGATAGCCAACGGATGGACCAGTTAAAGCTAGTGTGGCCGAGGACTTGGGAAAAGACGGCCATTAGGAGAACGTAGATATAGACCCAAGGGGCGTACCCGTCGTAAGGGGTGTTGAAGAGTAAGGGGAGGGGGGCAAGGATGAGGGCGGCGATGGTGTAGGCGATCGCAACATAAACCCCGGTACTGAGGCCTTGCCGTTGGGCTTCTCGTCCCCAGATTAAGTACAAACTAGCACACCAAGCACCGAATAGGGCTAAACCGTCGCCTAAGAGGGGATTACTGCCGACTTCTGTTCCTTCTGCACTCCCCCAAGCAATGAGGCCGCCTCCTCCTAGGGCGATCGCAATTCCTAAGAGGGTGAGTTTAGTCGGTTTTTCCCGAAACCACACCCAGAGTAACAGGGAAATCCAGATCGGGTTTGTGGTAACAATGGTGGTTGAAGCGGTAATCGAGGTGAAGGAGAGGGAGGTAATCCAAGTGGCAAAATGAAGCGCCAAGCTAATTCCGGCGGCAAGGGCAAAGAGTAGGGCTTTTTTGGGGGTTTGGGTGGGTCTAAACTTCCGCCAAGCGGGAAGGACTACCACGGAGGCTAAAATTAAACGGGCTGCCGCGAGAAACAGACTAAAGCCAATCCCCTCTTTCTGGGCTGTTGCGATCGCCAAGCGGATAAAAATAGCTGACCAAGATATCGCCACCACACCCAGACTCAAAACAATAAAAATCTGCCAAGAGGGGGGAGATTGGGAGGACTGTTTCATGGAATAACTGTATTATTGTGAACTGATATTTTTTTGTCTCGTGACGAATAAAAAATACCAGAAAAGCAGGGGCGAGGGAGTAGGGGGTCGGGAATGGGGAATCGGGAATGGGGAATAGTTAATAATTAGGGTCTGCTGAATAACACGCCTATGCTAGGCTCAACAAGGGAACAGGGAACTCTTAACAGGGAACAGATCATCTAAAACTGGCACGATTGCCTATTCCCGACTCCCGACTCCCGACTCCCGACTCCCGACTCCCCAACTCTCGGACTTATTCAGCAAGCCCTAATTATCAACTCCCCCTCTCCCCTGCCCCCCCGTTCCCCGTTCCCTAAAATCTAATAATAATTCCCCACCTTGCGATGGTGAACCGCCGTCAGCGCGTCCGCTTTAGACACCCGCCCCCCATTGACTTGGCTGTAAACAATCCAATGATCTGGGGCATCCATCCGACTGACCACCTCACATTCCAAATAGGCCAGGGCATCAATCAAAATGGGGGAACCATCACTAGCGGGCTGGGTTTTCACCCCCTCAAAGCGATCCTCACCGGGTTTAAACCGCTTGAGGAAATGCTTCATCAAAGCCTGATAATTCCCCTCCTCCAAAATATTCAACACAAAGCGATCGCCTACCTGCATCAAAGACTCAATCGCCCGATCCTTCGCCACCGCAATACTCACCCCCAACGGTTCAAAACTCGCCTGGGCAACCCAAGAGGCTAACATCGCCCCCTTCACATCCCCTTTTTGCGCGGTGATAATATATAACCCCCCGCTAATCCGTCCAATGGCCTTATCTAACTCCGAATCCAGAGACTTCCGTTGTTTAATCGACTTCTCCCGACTCAGCAACTGTCCTAAGTCCGTTCCCGTCTCCTCACAGAGTTGATAGGTGGCCTCGTTGGGGGTTTCCTTAATGCGAATACTGGTAAAGGCCTTAGTTAACCCTTGATTGCGGAATTGGGTTAAAAACGGATCAATGGGTTCGTCATCGCCCCCGTAGGACTCAAAAAAGCCCACTAATTGCTTATCCCCAACGGAAGCCAAAATGGTACTAATCACCGTGCTGGCTTCTTGGGCTTTTTCACCGGAAGAGGGGGGCATCCCAATAATAATCGCACTGGCCCGTTCCGCCAATTCTCGCACTTCCTGCTGATCCGCCCCCAACATATCCATCATCTCCACCGAGATCTCCGTTTTGGTGATTCCGTGGGCAATGGCTTGAGAAAGGCGATCGCTATAGCCATAATCCGACACATAAAACACCGCCACCAGTTTCTCACCCTTCGTCTGTTCCTGACTCCAGACCTGATAACGGTTAATCAACTCCGCCACATTATGACGCAACAGGGGCCCGTGACCATTGGCCACCTGGGCAACCTCCCCTAAATTGCCCATCCGCTTCAAGGCCGACAGCACCGACCGCGCATTAGGGGCCATCAAACACTCATAATAAAACCGATAATCCGGCTCAATATCCCTTAAATTCTCATCCCACAAGGCATCAGAACAATAGTGCATCCCAAACACATCACAAGTAAACAGAGTTTGGGTTCCCCAATCATAGGTCAAAATGGTATCGGGCCAGTGTAAATTCGGCGCGTTGACAAACTCTAAAACGTGACCCTTGCCTAAGTCCAATTTGTCCCCATTTTTCACCACCAACCGTTCAAAAGGTTGATGTAAAAACCCCTCCAGAAACTGAATCGCCACCTTGGAACCCACTACCACCGCTTGGGGAGCCAGCGCTAAAACATCTTTCACCAAACCACTATGATCCGGTTCCGTGTGGCTAATGACCAGATAATCAATCTCAATCGGATCGATTAATCCTGTTAATAAATCCAGATACTGCTGGCGAAATTTCTCATGGGACGTGTCCACCAAAGCCACTTTATCCCCGCGAATCAAAAAAGAATTATAAGTCGTGCCATTTTGTAAACCAAACTCAATATCAAAGCGATCGCGATCCCAATCCAAAGAGCGAATCGTTATCGTATCGGCGGCAATCTCCGCCGTTTGAGTCGTTAAACGTTTTTGTGGTGGGTTGAGCGTTGCTACCATAAATTGTGACCTCGCCGTATATGTAAAATTTCGTTATGATTTCTCATTGTGACAGATTTTTTCAACTCTCGACAGAGTTCCATCTCAGGATATAGTCCCCGTTCCGTCACTCCAACCTCTCCGTTCCTGCTTTCCCCCCTTTCCTCCTATTCGTTAAAGGTTTTCATTTTCAAAACCTCAAATTTTCAGAAATCCCCAATTCTCCACTTGTGGTTAAGCAACAACCGGACATTCTCAAGCCCAATAGCCACCATGAAGCAATATCTCAAACCCACTCCTCTATTCATCGGAATTAGTAGCATTAGTGCTGTTTTTGCCCTCCTTTTACTCTTTTGGCTATTCGGCATTAAAGCCTTAACTAAAAACACCGTTCAAGCCGTTGAAACCTATCTGACCAACCTTGAGCAAGAATTCCCCCCAACTCCCCCCAATTCTGCCGCCTTGCAACTAGAAACCTTAGCCAATCCACTAGGAATTAACCTAGAACTTTCCGACTCCTCCACCCCCCCAGAATCGACAGCCCAACTCCTTCCAGAAATTAGCGACGACCTCACACAATATTTAGAGCAACTCGGAGAATCAACCCAAGATAATATTCCCCCCATCCCCGAAAAACTACAAAATTATCTGAATCTTCACCGCAACGAAATCACAGGCATTCGTCGCCACATCTTAACCACAGATTCCCTCTACTTTGGCATTCCTTACCAAATCACCCGCCTTAACTTACAAACAGAATCCCCCCCCATTCAGGGTCATTTTCGCCTCAGTCAAGTGCTAATTTTAGCCGCCCTTGAGAGCTATTTAGCCGGGGAGATAACCACCGCCTCAGAAAACCTAGAAGCCGCCGCAATACTCACTGAAACCTTACGCCAACAACGCCCGGATTTAATCACCCAACTGGCCTCTCTCCTCCTCGATAAACGTTTAAGCCAAATTGTCCGCCAGTTCAATCTTGCCCCCACCCCTTGGCAAATTGAACGACAGCCTAAAGCCGTAGAACAAGCCATGATCCGCGCCTTAAGATTAGAAAATGCTATCTTGACAAATGCGCTGTTTGACCCATTCACCTATGACCTTGCTAACTCTTACGCCCTCGGTCTTTTACAAGTTTTTAAAAAGCCTTATTTTTATCTAGTCGCCGCAGATACTTGGTCAACCCAAAACCGGATTTACGATTACTTAGAGCATCAAACCTTTTGTTATTTTATCCCAGAAACCCTAGTTAATAATCCAGACCTAACGTTTGCGGGCTGGAATGTGTACGGCAATTCAATCTTATATAAACAATGGTTAAGAGTTGGAGCATCTCAACTCCATTGGGACTTGACAGAAAAGGTACAAAAAATTAAACTAATGGGTCAACAAAACCAGCAACTCCCCGAACAAATTCACAGCTTAGAGGATTCCCTTTGTCCTGAGAGTCGCTGGGTCTATCGTCTCAATCCTGATGGCAGTGCAGAGATTTCCTTAGAAGGGATTCCGGCCGCTTTTGCTGAGGGATATCTGGCTTGGACTTATCAGATCTCTGCACCTTAAGGCTTCTGTTCCACGAGGGCAAAGTTAGGGTATATTAATCCTCACAGGGACATGAATTGATGAAGTATTATGACCTACAGCCTAAGAATTGCCGATTTACCGGAAAATGAGCGCCCCCGGGAACGTTTACTCACTGTCGGAGCAAAAAATCTCCTGACGGCTGAACTCCTCGCTATTCTCCTCGGAACAGGCCAAGGCCCTGGCAAACTCTCGGCTGTTGGTTTAGGACAGTATATCTTACAAACCTTGGGGCAACATCAACGAGATCCCCTTGATGTTTTACGCAGTGTTTCTCCTCAAGAATTAATGGATATTAATGGGGTGGGGCCGGCGAAAGCAACGGCTATTTTAGCGGCCATTGAACTGGGAAAACGAGCCTTTCAACTGCGGCCGGCTCCCCGGGCTTTAATTGATAGTCCTCAAGTGGCGGCTGATGCCTTGAGTCATGATTTAATGTGGCAAAATCAGGAACGTTTTGCGGTGTTATTATTGGACAATAAAAATTGTTTAATTGGGACTCAAGTGATTACCATTGGCACGGCCACGGAAACCTTAGCCCATCCTCGGGATATTTTCCGGGAAGTGATTCGCCAAGGGGCGACTAAGTTAATTATTGCTCACAATCATCCGTCGGGAAATCTTGAAGCGAGTCAAGCGGATTTAATTTTAACGGAGCAGTTATTAAAGTCGGCTCAATTATTGGATCTGCCTATTTTAGATCATTTAATTTTAGGAAATGGCAATTTTGCGAGTTTACGCCAAGTGAGTGATTTATGGACTCGCTATCCTCAAGGGGAATAGCCAGAAGATTGTAGATACTAGATGGGCTGGGTTGTCAAGACTCTGTTTTTGTTGCGTCTCCTAGGTCAAAAGGGCGTATGCAATACGCCCCTACATTGTATTCGGTTTGTAGGGGCGTTACAAGTATCTAACAAATAGCTCATAAACTGATTTCTCTACCTGTGTCTTGATCTCTAACAAATAAATCATCTTCCACTGAATCTAAAATTGGCATCAATAAATCATCAGATAATTTAGAAACTGAATTAGATGTTTTATTTTTCTGTAGCTCCTTGATTTTTTGCATAACATTTTCAGCAATTTGATTTTGTTCATATTCTGGTAACTGCCGGAGTTGTTGGAGCATTCGCTCGACTAATTGGGTCATATTTCCATCTTCCGATTGTTTCTTATTGGTAACTATGAATTAAATGATAACACGATCCCTATCTATAGATTCAGTAAGGGAACGGGGAATAGGCAGAAGATTGTAGATACTGGATGGGCTGGGTTGTCAAGACTCTGTTTTTGTTGCGTCTCCTAGGTCAAAAGGGCGTATGCAATACGCCCCTACATTGTATTCGGTTTGTAGGGGCGTATTGCATACGCCCAAAGGGTTTAATCGCCTCTGATAAACTCCTAAATCTTAGCCAGAAACTGGGTTGGGTTAATGGGTTCGTTTTCCCAGTAAACTCTGGCAAAAACCCGGTTTCAATTGCTAACAAGGTAATGTTGTTGTTTTTATCAAAGATTCTTTTAAATGAGCATAATTGCACTCAATATGGCGGAGTGTTTTTAGCGTTGTCAATCTCAATGTTTTCTGATTACTTCGTTTTTGGTTTAACTCTTCGGTTTTTACAATAAAAAAAGTCCATTGTTCCATATCCATCGGGTTGATGAGTGTCTCTGAATCTGAAACATTTAACAAACAAAAAACATAAACATCTGCCAGACGTTTTGAAATAGGTGTGTTTGTGGTGGAGTCAGTTATTAATTTTGGGGCTATGCTAAATGAAATAGTGGATTTGGCTTTTTGTTTCCATGATTGAAAATATGCGGCGGATTTAACTTCTACTTTAATTCCATTGGGTGTTAATAAATCATACGCATCCCATTCAAGGCGTGTTTTTTGTTGAATATGGAGTGCTTTCATTACCAGAAACTCAGCTAAAATCCCTCTGTTTCTGTTTTCAATTAAATCAGACAATGCCCATTGCCAGAAATCGGTGACAGTAAAATCTAACGATTTATTTCCATCTACAAAATGCTTATCTACAGGTATTTTTGAAGCCTCTATTTTGCTTAAATTGGTGAAATTTTTCATATCCAATCAATTTAGTCCCCCATTAAAGAGGAACTATAAGGCCGGGAAACGTATTCCTACCAAAATTATAGTTTCCATTCAATTTAGTCCCCCATTAAAGAGGAACAAAGAGGGGTTGATGGAGCCCGGCTTGTCGAAAGCGTTTCCATTCAATTTAGTCCCCCATTAAAGAGGAACTGGGTTAAACGTGCCGGAGAACTTAGCCACGTCAAGTTTCCATTCAATTTAGTCCCCCATTAAAGAGGAACCATGGGTGCAATAGTTTTTGCTCGTATGCGAAAGCTTCAAGGTTTCCATTCAATTTAGTCCCCCATTAAAGAGGAACAACAGTAGAAAAAGTCAAAAGCAACAAATGGCTTTTGGTTTCCATTCAATTTAGTCCCCCATTAAAGAGGAACTTAAAAACATCGTCGTCGCCGGGATGATGAAAGACGAGTTTCCATTCAATTTAGTCCCCCATTAAAGAGGAACTTGTTAGTGGATCAATCCGTACCTGAAGAAGCCATCGTTTCCATTCAATTTAGTCCCCCATTAAAGAGGAACTTTGTAATGCTGTGTCCCAAGGATCCTCGTTAGTATCGTTTCCATTCAATTTAGTCCCCCATTAAAGAGGAACTGGGAAGATCATCCACACGGTAGCTAAAGAAGGTTGGTTTCCATTCAATTTAGTCCCCCATTAAAGAGGAACTAATACTACCCACCCTTTCCCCAGCGCGGGTTTTAGGTTTCCATTCAATTTAGTCCCCCATTAAAGAGGAACCGATGTTTCAGGTGGCAATCGTAATGACTTGCCTACTGAGTTTCCATTCAATTTAGTCCCCCATTAAAGAGGAACCACAAAATCGGAACGACCTAGTTCTTGATTGATAAACGACTGTTTCCATTCAATTTAGTCCCCCATTAAAGAGGAACAACTGGCAGAGTTAGAGGATGAGATTGAATCCCTCTAACTTGTTTCCATTCAATTTAGTCCCCCATTAAAGAGGAACCCCAAGTGGAGCACGTAGTTGGTGCGGAAGAATATGTTTCCATTCAATTTAGTCCCCCATTAAAGAGGAACTGCTAAGTTCGTTGAACTAAAGGAAACAGTATGAAGATTTAGTTTCCATTCAATTTAGTCCCCCATTAAAGAGGAACTTCTAAAAGCTTCATAGCTCTGAAAAGAGATAGAATAGTTTCCATTCAATTTAGTCCCCCATTAAAGAGGAACCCTAGTGTTCAACTTGTCGGCTTCCCTCGGAGCCAAGGGTTTCCATTCAATTTAGTCCCCCATTAAAGAGGAACTCAAAGGGAGGATCGTGGATCGCGCAGCAAACAACAGACTTTTTGTCGGAGTTTCCATTCAATTTAGTCCCCCATTAAAGAGGAACGGTCTAGCTGGGATCTCTGCTTCTGCAGATCGCTGGGTTTCCATTCAATTTAGTCCCCCATTAAAGAGGAACTCTTAGCCATTAGGAGAAAATTATGGCTATTAGTATTAAAGTTTCCATTCAATTTAGTCCCCCATTAAAGAGGAACTTAACAAAATCACATGGTTGGTTAACAAGATCGTCATTTGTTTCCATTCAATTTAGTCCCCCATTAAAGAGGAACGCCCGGGTACACAAACTTTGCTGAGTGGGATTACTCGCAGTTTCCATTCAATTTAGTCCCCCATTAAAGAGGAACAGGATTATGATCCCTCTTGAAGACCAGTTCAAATAGTTTCCATTCAATTTAGTCCCCCATTAAAGAGGAACTCGAGGGAAGACAGGGAATCGTGACCTCCTCACCGGGGGAGTTTCCATTCAATTTAGTCCCCCATTAAAGAGGAACAACGGAAAAAGGAACAGTAACGGCGGATTTTGCCTAAGTTTCCATTCAATTTAGTCCCCCATTAAAGAGGAACTAATCTCCCCATGCTAATGTTCCCGAAGAAGTCTGGTTTCCATTCAATTTAGTCCCCCATTAAAGAGGAACAGCTCGGACGGTTGGTTATACCCTAACGGGTCAAAAGATGTTTCCATTCAATTTAGTCCCCCATTAAAGAGGAACCTAATCACTGCGGGAGAGTTGCTTGAAGAGTACGTAGTTTCCATTCAATTTAGTCCCCCATTAAAGAGGAACTAGGATTCTTGGCTGAACCAGTCGTTTCGATGTCTAGTGTTTCCATTCAATTTAGTCCCCCATTAAAGAGGAACAGTGATGTTCCGAATCTCGACCGCTTGCGCCTCATCGTTTCCATTCAATTTAGTCCCCCATTAAAGAGGAACCTGATGGCAGCGCCTCTCTCATCCGTACGGATAAAGAGAGTTTCCATTCAATTTAGTCCCCCATTAAAGAGGAACCATAGCAGAATTCGATTCCATATTAGAGGAATCCGAAGTTTCCATTCAATTTAGTCCCCCATTAAAGAGGAACCCAGAACGGATCACTGGCAGGTTCATTGTCTGCCGAAGTTTCCATTCAATTTAGTCCCCCATTAAAGAGGAACAGGGAACAATGCATTGGGGTGTAGATGTAGATACACCCACTGTTTCCATTCAATTTAGTCCCCCATTAAAGAGGAACGCCGAGGCTACTCACTACCGTGTTAGCAAGTAATTAATGTTTCCATTCAATTTAGTCCCCCATTAAAGAGGAACAACTTATGAGGGGGATGAGGAAGCGTTGCGAGACGCTGTGTTTCCATTCAATTTAGTCCCCCATTAAAGAGGAACAGTTGAAGGGCTCCTACCCATACCCAGTAAACAAACTGTTTCCATTCAATTTAGTCCCCCATTAAAGAGGAACCGACTATGAAGACGAAGACGAAGTCGACGTCGGCTATGGTTTCCATTCAATTTAGTCCCCCATTAAAGAGGAACCCAACGGGCAGCAGCTAAAGGGCGTCTTAGCCTGGAGTTTCCATTCAATTTAGTCCCCCATTAAAGAGGAACTCGATCCTGAGGCGATTCAGTTCCTCGTGCTAGCCGCCCAAGTTTCCATTCAATTTAGTCCCCCATTAAAGAGGAACAAGTGGTATTTTCGTCTATCACTTTAAACAATAGTAAAGTTTCCATTCAATTTAGTCCCCCATTAAAGAGGAACAGCAGTATGTAATAAATGGCACCGAATATTCCCTATTCCCTGTTTCCATTCAATTTAGTCCCCCATTAAAGAGGAACCTTTCTGTCACACTGCAGCTGGGGTTGAGTTCAGTGGCGTTTCCATTCAATTTAGTCCCCCATTAAAGAGGAACACCCCCATTTTAACCCCTTGCCCTGCCTGTTGTCTAGACCCCATTTGCGAACACTCCAAAAAATCACCCCTCTTAGACCCCTTGAATTTTCCATCAACACACCTCAAACTCAGACAGGACAAGCTATCGAACACCTCGACGAAAAATCAACGTTTCAGCCATTTTCCCGACCCGTCGCAAAACTCCCCCCCCGCTATCTTCCCCTTACCACAAAGCAAAATATTTGTCAATCCCCTATATCTAGTGTTTAACTACCATACAGAACACTAGATAACCGAGCCATCCCGGCCGCGCCTCCCCCCCACCCCCCAGACCCCACAAAATCCCCAAAAGCCACTATTTTAATGTACCCCCAAAATTCCCCCCTAAACCCTTATAAAATAATCAACCTAGCGGATTAATTTGCCCAAATTTAAATAGCGGCTTTTTATTGATATAAAAATCAACCTCAACCAGAGCCTCTCAGTCCACTGGTAGGGGGGCGCAGCGCCTGCCATAGTTGGGGTCTGCTGTTCACTTCGTGACGCTCCGCGTTCGCGAAGCGTTGCGTAGCAATATATCCCTCTAAGCCGTGTTACTAGGACTTTTAGCGGTTTATACCAAATTAAATAGACTTGAGGGCAAAAACCTGAATTTCCCCTGTTCCCTTGACTTCTAACAGCGAGAAACTGCAAGGTTTTACGGATAAATCATCAAACTAACCCCTTGCCCTGCCTGTTGTCTAGACCCCATTTGCGAACACTCCCAAAAATCAACCCTCTTAGACCCCTTGAATTTTCGATTTGGTGTATTGATTCAGCTAGAATCAAAAAAGGGAAAAAAGGAGATATAGACAATAAATTATTTTTTTTTCTTTATGTCTGCCAGAGATATTTTCCATGAAGCGGTCAAACGAGCGTTACTCAAGGATCGCTGGCAAATTACAGATGACCCGCTAGAGTTGGAGTGGGAAGAAGTGACCGTTAAAATCGATCTGGCAGCAGAACGGCTGATTGCTGCGGAACGGGAACATGAAAAAATTGCCGTTGAGATTAAGAGTTTTATTAGTTCTTCCGCGATTAGTGATTTTCATACTGCATTGGGGCAGTTTTTGAATTACCGAATTATGTTGGAAGTGAATGAACCTCAACGAGAACTTTATCTTGCAGTTCCGATTGATGCCTATGAAAGTTTTTTCCAGAGTCGTCTAGCTCAGGTTGCTGTTGAGCGAAATCAGGTCAAGTTGTTGGTTTATGATCCGGTTTTTGAGGAGGTTGTGCAATGGATAAGGTAGCGCACTATCGAGACTGTATTCAAAAACTCCTAACGGAATACAGTCATTACAGTAAGGACACAGCCGAGGTAGAGAGTTTACTGTGTTTCGATTTAGAACGCGATCGCTACCAGTTAATGCGAGTCGGTTGGCAACATTTGAAGCGAATTTACTATACCGTCTTGCATTTTGATATTCGAGATGGCCAAATCTGGTTACAGCAGAATGCAACGGATAGTGATGTGGGGGAAGCGCTGGTGGCTATGGGAGTCCCGAAGCACGATATTGTTTTAGGGTTACAGCCGCCTTATAAGCGACCTTACACGGGTTATGGAGTGGGGAGCGATACCGGGTAATGCAGATTTTGTTCACACTCAATGAATAATAACCCACAAAAAAAAGGGCTTAAACAGTTGCCGTTTAACAACGTTTAAACCCTAGGGGGAAAATCTAAAAAACTGGTTAGATATTCATTTCTGCCGCTTGGACTCGTTCGATTTGTTTCTTCTTCAGGGCGAGGAACATTTGACTTAACGCAATGCCCACAAAGAACAGTAATAACCATTTAATCCGAGCCGGATCTTGCAGCACAATTTCTGAATCCTCTTGACCAAAACCACCCACATTGGGATTAGTGGTTAACTCTTGACCTGCTTCAACGGTTTGACCTGCGGCCACGATTAATTCAGGACCGACGGGAATATTTTCTACAACGGTTTTGCCATCGGCGGCGGTAATTGTCACTGTTGCGCCAACTCCGGCCTCTTCGCTGATGTCGCTAATGGTTCCCGCTACAGGAGCAGTAAAGACGTTATTATTGCTCTTGGCTCCTGTGGGGTAGAGTTGACCACGGCCACGGTTTGCGCCTAAGTGAACAGGATATTTCCCAAAGTGCAGGTTTTTGTCCGTTTTGGGGTTAGGAGAGAGGACGGGGAAAGTAATCTCTTGGTATTGTTCCCCGGGTAAGGGGCCGACGATGACCACGTTTTCCTGATCGGCGGTGTAGGATTGGAAGTAAAGGCCGCCTACTTTTTCCTGCATTTCTTCAGGAATCCGGTCGGGGGGAGCAATTTTGAAACCTTCGGGCAGCATTAACACGGCTCCGACGTTTAAACCGCCTTTAGAACCGTCTCCTAGGACTTGTTGGCTGTTTAAGTCGTAGGGGATTTTAACGACGGCTTCAAATACGGTGTCCGGTGCAACGGACATGGGAAGTTCCACTTCTGCGGGTTTTTCGGCGAGGTGGCAGTTAGCGCAAACAATCCGCCCGGTGGCTTCGCGGGGGGTTTCCGGGGCGGTTTCTTGCGCCCAGAAGGGATAAGCGCCCGCACTTTGGGGGGCAATGATATCACTGGTAAAGAAGACTGCAACAGTTGCCACGACGAGGATTGTCAGTTTTACAGCAACCTGCTGACTCACGCGCAGCACGTTTAAAAAGGAGGGTGTTCTCATCTCTACATCAAAAGCTCTCAAATGGATTGGGCAAGGTCTGGGGATTTAAGACCACCAGGGGTTCTCGTTGGTGCGGAAATCGGTTTCTGTCCAGGGGGTATATTCTACTGTGTCCTCGTCGGTGACGGTGGCATGGGCTAGGGCCAAGGACAGGGGCGCGGGGCCACGAACGACTTTGCCTTCTGCATTGTACTGGGAGCCGTGACAGGGACACATGAATTTATTGGCGCTGGCGTTCCAAGGGACCACACAACCGAGGTGGGTACAGATGGCGTTTAAGCCGTAGGAGGCTAGGGTGGCATCTTCTTGAACGATTAAGTAGGTGGGATCTCCTTTGAGGCCTTGGGTCAAGGTGCGATCGCCCGGTTTGTGTTCGGCTAAAAATTCGCTGACTTTAACGTTATTGCCCAGAGCATCTTTGGCGGTAACTCCACCCCCAGCAGCGCCACTGGAGGGGGGAATAAAGTATTTCACAATGGGATATAAAGCGCCTAATGCGGTTCCGGTGATGGTACCGAAAGCCAAGAGGTTCATAAATTGGCGGCGACCCATGCTAGGGGCATCGGAAGCAGGAATTTGTGTCATAACTAAACGCTAGAAATTATACTTTTGTAAAGGATGTAAAGAATCCTGAAGACTTTCTCAGAATCCTGCCAAGTTATGGTAAACCAAACTTAGCGACCAAGCGTATTAGGAGTTGAATAGGGGTTCGCTCTTTAAGAAGCGTTACAACTCTTTGTATTAAATTATTACAGAAAAAGGGCATTCAAAGGGGATAACCTGAAGATCAAAAGATTGTGCAGTGGATGAGGCGATCGCAATGACCGGACAAGAACTCCAGCAACTCTTACGGGCAAAGTGGGGCTGTTCCTACGATGTTCAGATTCGACGGATTAAGGGCAAGATTTATGTTCAGGTCATGTGGAAGTATCTAGAACAGGCCTCGTTTCCCCTGTCGGCGCTGGAGTATGAGGAACATTTAAATGCGATCGCCCAGTATCTCAATGGTTGGGGGGTGGTGGAACAGGTCAAGCAAACCATTGAGAATAGTCGAGAGCGCCCCCGTTTAGGAAAAGCGATCAGTATTCCCCTTGATTTGGGGGAACGGGCTTCTGAGTGGATGGTTTAGTCGGGAACGGGGAGAGAGGGAGAGGCAATCTCCTGACTCCTGACTAGATTGCTTCGTACCTTCCTTCGGAACGCTACGCGTTCACTTCGTGACGCTTCGCGTTCGCGAAGCGTTGCGTTGCAAACGCGTAGCGTTGCGCAGCAAACGCAATGACATTACTTCCGATTCCCGACTCCCGACTCCCGACTCCCGACTCCCGACTCCCGATTCCCGATTCCCGATTCCCGATTCCCGACACCCGACTCCCCCATCACTCCTCAATGACAAACTCCAAAATCTGACCTTGACTACTGCCCAGCTTAATCTGGGTGCCGGAGGGGAGGGGGATTTCCTGACGGTGAACCGTGCGCCACCCTTGACTGTCTTGAATCAAAGTGCCATAGCGGGAAAAGTCCCGGAGGAAATAATTGGGGCCATTAGACGATGCCGTAAAGGTTTCTCGATAGAAGATTTCCGCGTGTTCCTGACTCACCCAACGCTCTTGAATAACCACATCATTCGTCGGATGACGACCAATGCGAATTAACCCCCCCTGCAACGACCAAACCCGCTGACGATCTTGGAGCGATCGCAAATTGGCCTGGGGTAAAGTGGCAGAACTACCGGGGAGAATGGTAGGGAGTTCAGTAATCCCCTCCCCCAACACCTGCACCAATTCCCCGTTAAACTCCGGGTGCATATAGAGAATCGGCAACGTCCAAGCAGGTTGGTTAAACTTGTAGAGCGTCAGGAGTTGTTGACGAGCGATCGCCATCGCCTGATCAACGGGCATTCTTTCCGACAGTGCCTCAGTAAACGCCTGAATAAAACTTAACGCCTCTCGATCGGCAATAGAATCCCGCATCGCCAACACAGCCGGAACCCCATGATGAATCAACACCTCCGCCAAACTACTGCGAGGAATCGTATGCTCCGCCGCTTGTTCGCCTAGCGTTTTGTAGGAATCCGGTTGCGCCCCCCAACAGGCATTAAATAAAGCCAACGTCACTTGATTCCGCACTAAAATCTGGGCTAATTCCGTGCCGTTAATCGTGGCATCCCGACGTAAATAGAGTAACCCCCCATCCGGTGCAGGAGTTCCATGTCCGGCGTAGAAAAACACATTGTAACGACTGCATTCTAAGGCCTCAATCAACTGACCGCGAGTCGGTTGGAGGAGCGTTGTAACATAGGTTGGGACCGGATAATGCGATCGCGCATAATTCGCCTGTCCCGTCCGTCGTTCAATAAACTGCGATAACGTAGCCGCCTCTGCATCCAAATCTAAAGTATCTTGGGCAGGATAAGAACTTTCCCCCAACACCAACAAAATTTGTAACCGATCTTGAGTCCCTTCAATACTCAACGGATCCACATCGCTCGTCGTGCGACTAAACAATAACTGTTGATTCAACGAAATCGCCTGTTTCCCCGCCCCCGGCTGCATAATCTCCCAAGGCAGAGGAATTAAATTCGGATCCCGAATATCCAAACGGAGACGCAACGCCTTCCCCTGACCAATCGCCACCCCCTGCCCCTGCATTAACGTCTTACCAATCGCCCCAGCAAACAGCCACTGCCACAAACTAATCCCTAAATCCTGCATCAAACGCCCGCCAATATTCTGAGGCGTTCCCGACCATTCCTCCAACAAAAACCCCACCTCCAGGTTCACATTGTCATGAATCACAGGTAAATGAGGCCCCATCGCCAAAGAAAACATTTGTTGCCAAGCCAACCATTGCCGGGTTAACTCCGGCGGCCACTCACAGTCATGGTGAACATAACCATCAGGAACTGGGGCTTTAGTCACCCAAATCGCATAATTTGTGTGTCCGGCCGTTTGGAGACGAGTCAGCGCCAAACTCAAACAAGGGGTTTCTTCAGACATTCCAAGCAGTGGGTTAACAGTGGGTTAGGAATAATCCGGTGTCCGGGGCATTAAATCACAAAATTCGGACAGCCGATTATACAGAGGAGACAAGCGCGAGTTGCTCAGTCTGGGCGACAATCGGTCACAGGTGCAACAATAGTAACGAGTAGCATTTGAGCATCCGTTGCTGGCTCGACAGGCAACCAGCCAAGGTTTAGCGCTTCTTCTAATTCTCCCTCATTGGGGGGCATCGGGGAATCTGGGGGAGAGGTTTCCGGGGAGGGTAAGGAAACCTCCCCGGAGTTTGCCTCATCTGGAGCCGGAGACAAGAGACAATGACCTAGTTGTACCCAAGTCATATCTTCAGCACGGGTGACACGACGGAAGACTTTTAAGGGAGTTTCTGGGGGGATGTTTTGGGGAGTCCCTAACAAATTTGGACTGGGGTATAGTTCTAGAGGACGGTCAAAAACAACCCACTGATTGACAGAAACATTCCGAATGGATTGAGTGGGTTGGGGCAACGTGGGAGAGGGAGACGGGGGGGAGGAAGGGGGAGAGGCCACCGGAGGACGGGCGGGATTATTGCCCAACAAACGATTCGCCTGTTGCCGCATTTCCGGGAACATCAGCCAAGAGAGAGAACCAAGCGCCAACACTAAACCCAGTAAAATTCCCCCCGCCAATAGGGAACGCTGCACCCAGTTTAAACGGGGTTTGAGCTTTAACATCGGTTCGGTCGGTTCATCCAACAGAGCCGTGCTATGGGTGTTTTGGTAGGTTGAGGGAGCGGGGAGTTCGTGTAACGGGGGTAAGGTGATCAGGTTACTTCCGGCGGCGGGTTTAGCTTGAACTTGACAATGCACGAGAGCAATGGTGATGTTGTCGTGGCCGTTTTTGGTTTGACCAATTTCCATTAAACGGTCTGTCACGGCTTTAAGATCCCGTTTTTCGGTCAAAATGGGCAGGATTTCCGTCACCCAATACTGATCCACCCGATCATCATCACTTAGACCATCGGAACAAAGCAAGAAAACCGAGTCCTCATCGATAATCACCCGCCCAATGTTGGGATAAAGACGAGTAGAGGCGCTCATCCCTAGGGCTTGGACTAGGGCTCCGGCGTTGGGATAGGACACAGCATCGGGATAAAGGGCATAGCCTAAGCGCACTTCTCGGGAGGCAATATCATCATCTAAGGTGACTTGATGACAACCGGAACGGGTGATCCAATAGATGCGGGAGTCCCCCACATGGGCGCAAAACATTTGATGTTGATGGGAAAGAGTCATAACGAGGGTGGTTCCCATGCGTTTGCGCATCTGGCGCTGTTCGCTGTCGTTCCGTTGGCTAATCCGATCATTGGCGCGGGAAATGGCCGTTTCAAGGAGTTCGGTGATTAGTTCAGGGGATTGGGCTGGGCTTTGGTCTAACAGGGGTTTTACACTCTCTTGGAGGGCTTCTATGGCCAATTGGGAGGCAATTTCTCCCCCATCATGACCCCCGATGCCATCACAGACAATGGCGAGGCTATTTTCCCCTTGGGCGAGGGATTGACGGGTGTTATGGGGGGGGTAACAGGCATCTTCGTTATGACTCCGGGAAGGGCCCGCATCGGTGAGGGTACAGAGATGATGTTCCTGTTGACGGGCTTGGGTGGCTTGGGCGATGGCCTGATCTAAAACATAGACCAGTTGATGGGAGTCGCTAATCTTGCCATTCTCTAGGGCTTCGGCCAGTTGTTGGATAAATTTACGAATCAGGGGAGAGGCGGAGGCTTGCCAAGTGAGCCACAGTTGCCCCAGATGGCTCAAGGTGAGGACTTCTGGGTTTTCACGGGGGCGACTATCTCCTTGGAGTTCAGCCAGTTTCAAGATTTGCCCTTGCACTCGCAGCAGGGCAGGACTGAGTAAGCTGGAGACTACCCCCTGATTTTCCAGAGGGTCCCACAGTTGCGCCATTTGCCACAGCCAATTGAGTTGGCGGATGGCGGTGGCGTGGGGCCATTGTTGTAGGAGGGAGGGGAGAATATGCCCGGTGCTGAAGTCGGGGGGGGTGGGGAGGGTGCCGTATTCTAATAACCAGGTGGGGGTGGAGCGATGGGGCAGGGAGATAATGCCGTAGACTTGGGGTAAATGCAGGCGATAGGGGATGAGTTTTAGGTAAGGTGCGATCGCCTCGGGAATCTCTTCCGGAGGGGTAGGGGGGGCGGCGGGTTTCGTATCCAGCAGAATCCGCGCTTGACAGACTTGATAACGCTCCTCTAATAGTGTCCCCACGGCCACATCTCGCACATCTCCCCCAATCATCCATAAATATCGTCGCAGTAATGGCGTACTACAAGCTTGACAAAATTTATGCTTTAGGTCATTTGCTGCTTGACACTTAGCATCCGAGCAGTAAAGGGCAACCGCAGGATTATTCATAGGAAAATCTGGACGATAGGGGGCAATGGCTCTAGAAGGTTTTTCAAGAAACTATCCACACCAGTTGAGGCATTTTCGGGAATGGTAAATCAGTGAAAGTGCCTATCTTCCAGTGTACCGAAAAAGTCAGGCTAAAATTAAGACAACCAAATGCTTCTACTGGGGTGTCTGTATGAACGTTGTGTGTTTTCTGGCGATCGCAACCCTCTGTCTGAATCCGGTTGTGGTTTCCTGGAGTCCCGTAAGTTTAGAAGTGTCTTCCCCTCTCGCTCAAACCTATGGGGCCTCGACCTTTTCCCAAGGCTACAATCTTGGCTATAGCTTGGGGTTACAACAAGGAGAACTAGACCGGAGTCAGCAGTTAGACTATGATCCCACAATTTTGGGCATTGGGGACGTTTTGGAGGGCGAAACGGATCAAAGGGCGATCGCAGGCTATAAAGCCGGATTTTTGGCCGGATTTCACGATGGGTTCTATAACCACGCGGACTTAACCTTAAATGAAGTAGAAGAATTTGAAGATGGTTATAATCGCGGCTATCAAATGGGTTTGAAAGAGGGGCGTTCCGCTCGAACTCAAGGCCTGGACTATCAACCCCATCCTGCCTCTAGTGTGGTGTGGCGACCTCAATATATTAGTGGGTATTTAGTCGGATATTGGCAAGGTTTTGAACAAGGATGGCAGGAGCAATAGTACACTATTAGTAGTGTTTTTTCCTTAAGACTACTTCCCAGACCGCTAGCTATAGCGTAGGATGGAAGACCAAGAATGAGTCATGAAGAAAAGACACCGTGTATTATTTGAAGGAATGGGCTGCGAGTTGTGTTGATGATCAACTGACTCGCTTAAATGTGACAGTCTTAGAAGGCGATCGCCCCTATGACTATCTCCTCTATGCCGATGACCTGCCACGACGCAATGATGGGCGGATTCGCGACTCGATTTTGAAGCGCTATCAACACCTAGAGGAGGGGGGATGGTGGTGTTCGGGGATTGATGTATTAACCGGGGATGAGGATTTATGGGGCTGTTTTAAGCCCATGTCCCCCCGTTATGCCCCCCAAAAACAAAAGCCGATTAAATACGAACACCCGCCAAAAACCAATACGGGGATTTTTGCCCTACGGGTACCGTTGCACCTCTGGCAACGCATCGCCCAACGCTATAAGGTCTGTATTTTGCCAGAAGATTTAGACCCCCAACAACCGGATTTAGGGTTTTGGCAGTGGTTAATCACTCATCGGGAGATTCCCCTGTGTATTACAGAAGGGGCGAAAAAGGCGGGTGCTTTGTTAACGGCTGGATTTGCGGCGATCGCACTTCCGGGAATTTATGGCGGCTACCGAGTCCCCCGAGATGAGCAGGGGAACATCATCGGCAAGGCTCGCCTCATCCCCCAACTGGAAAAATTTGCCCAGGAGAAGCGCCCCATTTATATGGTTTTTGACCAAGATCAAAAGCCCAAAACCATCAAAGCCGTTAATGCAGCCATTCGTCAAACAGGCTACCTCCTGACCCGCCAAGACTGCGAAGTGCGAGTGGTGCAATGGCAGCCCCAACAGGGGAAAGGGGTCGATGATTTAATTGCCGCCCAAGGGGTTAAGGCTTTTGAAACCGCCTATGGTCAAGCCCTGACCCTCGATACTTGGAAAGCCCACAGTTTAGGTCAACTCACCTATCGGGCCACCCACGACCTCAATACTCGTTATTTACCCCCCTTAGAAATCCCCTCAGAAGCCCGCTTAATTGGTCTAAAATCCCCCAAAGGCACAGGTAAAACCCAATTTTTAACCCAAGTGGTGCAAAACGCCCTCAATCGTCACCAGTGGGTGTTAGTCATTGGCCATCGGGTGCGTTTAGTCGAAGCCCTCTGTCAGCGTTTTGGGCTGAAATATATCACCGAAGTCCAAGACAATCCCACGGGGCAAGCCTTGGGGTATGGTCTTTGTATTGACTCCCTCCATCCCAACTCCCAAGCTAAATTCAAGGCCGGGGATTGGTCGAATGGGGTCGTGATTATCGACGAAGTGGAACAAGTCCTCTGGCATGGTTTAAACTCCACCACCTGCCAAAATCAGCGCGTCGCTATCTTAAAATCCCTCAAAACTTTGTTAGAAAATACCCTAGGCGGTCAGGGACAGGTTTATGTGGCGGATGCAGATTTAAGTGATGTGTCCCTCGATTACCTCCTCAAGTTGGCCGGAGTTCGGGTGCAGCCTTGGGTGATTGAAAACCACTGGCAGCCGACAAGGGAGGAAGCTTGGCCCCTCCACCACTACACCGAAACCACGCCGGATCACTTATTACAGGATTTGGTGCAACATATCGCCGAGGGGGGCAAGCCGTTTGTCTGTCTTTCCGCCCAAAAGTTACAAAGTCAGTGGGGAACTTGCAATTTAGAGGCTTATTTAAGCAGTCAATTTCCCACAGCGCGGATTTTGCGCCTTGATTCTGAGTCCTTGGCGGATCCTACCCATGCGGCCTATGGCTGTATGGCGAATCTGGATGAACGACTGAAACAGTATGATATTGTCTTGGCCAGTCCGGTGATTGAAACGGGGGTGAGCATTGAGTTACGGGGGCATTTTACCTCGGTCTGGGCGATCGCCCAAGGCATCCAAAGTGAGAATTCTGTGCGTCAGGCCTTGGGTCGAATTCGGGAAAATTTGCCCCGCTGGCTTTGGGTCGCTCCCTATGGCTTTAATCAAGTGGGTAACGGGTCTACTTCTATTCCCGCCCTCTTGGACTCAGGACAGCGTTTAACTCAGGTCAACATCCGTTTACTCCAACAGTCGGATTTTGAGGCCTTGGATGACCTAGAAACGGGCTTTGGGGCCGAATCCTTGCTCTGTTGGGCGAAGTTTGCGGTTCGTCTCAATGCGGCCATGTTGAACTATCGGGACATGGTGTTGACGGGGTTATTGCGGGAGGGTCATTATGAAGTGACTCCCCCAGCAGAAGAGGTAAACCTTGAGAGTCCTTCAGAAGCCGGAGCTCCCTCTCCCTTTTCTTTGAGTGATGCGATCGCCCAAGTCCGGGATCACAACTATCACCTTGAATGTAATGCGATCGCCCAAAGTCGGGATCTCACCGAAACCACCTATCAACAGCTGAAAAAACAACTGATCAAAACCCCCAGCCAACGGCGCACAGTCCGCAAATACGAACTTCAACAGCGTTATGGAATCACCATCTCCCCCCAAATTGTCATCCGAGATGATGGGGGATGGTACAGTCAGTTACGCTTACACTACTTCCTCACCTTTGGTCGTCCCTACCTCAGCGAGCGAGATTGTTTCATCGCCAAACAACTCATGGAACAAGGAGAAGGGGCAATCTTCCCCCCAGACTTCAACCGTTCTCAACTCGGGGCCGCCATTGGTACATTGGAACGACTCGGGATTCCTACCCTCCTCGCCCACCCCGAGCGAGAACTCTCCAACACCGACACCGACCTCCAAGCCATACAGCATCTCGCCCTGAGCCATCGTTCCTTTATTAAAACCGTCTTAGGGATTGGACTAGCTAAGAATTCCACCCCCATTGTCATTGTGCGGCGACTTTTGGAACAAATCGGCTACAGAGTTCAATGTATTAAATACAAAAAAGACCCCCACCAACCCCGAAAACGAATCCGGGTGTATCAGTTAGTGAATCCTGACGATGACCGTTTTGAAGTGTTCGAGTATTGGTTATCTCAGGATAAGGAAATCTGGCGCAGTTTAGACGATTATCCCACCATCATTCGACCTGTGAGCGAGACAAATTGGCATAGTCCTTATCTCCAGCTGTCCTTATTTTGAACAAAAATAGCGACGCACTCTCCCACCTCGCACCCTCGCAGGTGGGGAGAGCTTCAATCTGATGTCCCCAACGTTTCTAGTGTTGCGGCAACGGGGGATTCTTGCCTCACAGACAGGCAAACAGAAGAGGCGACTGTTTCCAGTCGCCTCTTCTTTCGTAACTCAAGCTAACATTGACCGAGGAATAAACCCTTAGTCAATATCATCCATAAAGAGTACGGGTTCAGTTTCGCGGTCGATGCCTTTTTCAAAACCAGCCGCCGCCGCCCGAGCGCGTCCAGAGTGCCAGAGGTGTCCCACAAGGAAGAAGAACCCTAACACAAAGTGAGAAGTTCCTAACCAAGCGCGGGGATTCACATAGTTAAAGGAGTTCGGCTCAGTAATGATCCCACCCACAGAGTTCAGAGAACCGTTGGGAGCGTGGGTCATATACTCAGAAGCGCGGCGAATTTGCCAAGGTTGAATATCGTTTTGGATTTTGTCAAGATCCAAACCATTGGGGCCACGGAGGGGTTCTAACCAAGGGCCTCGGAAGTCCCAGAAACGCATGGTTTCACCCCCGAAGATGATCTCACCCGTGGGAGAGCGCATCAGGTATTTACCCAGACCTGTGGGGCCTTGAGCAGAACCGACGTTAGCACCTAAGCGTTGGTCACGAGCCAAGAACACTAAGGCTTGAGCTTGAGACGCTTCAGCGTTGGTGGGACCGTAGAACTCGCTGGGATACGCCGTGTTGTTAAACCACACATAGAAGGAAGCGATAAAGCCCATTAAGGACAGAGCGCCTAAGCTGTAGGAGAGATAAGCTTCACCAGACCAGATAAAGGCGCGACGTACCCAGCCAAAAGGCTTGGTCAGAATGTGCCAAATCCCACCACCGATACAGATTAAGCCAATCCAAATGTGACCGCCGATGATGTCTTCCATGTTGTTGACCCCGATGATCCAACCTTCTCCACCAAAGGGAGCGTTGATCAGGTAGCCAAAAATCACGGCGGGGTTTAGGGTGGGGTTCGTAATGATCCGAACATCACCACCACCGGGAGCCCAAGTGTCATAGACACCGCCGAAGAACATGGCTTTAGCGACGAGCAACAAGGCACCAGAACCTAACAGAATCAGGTGATACCCGATGATGTTGGTCATTTGGTTTTTGTCGGCCCAGTCATAGCCGAAGAAGTCGGAATATTCTTCTAAGGTTTCGGGGCCACGGATGGCGTGGTAAATCCCGCCTAAACCGAGGACGGCGGAGGAAATGAGGTGTAATACACCCACAACGAAGTAGGGGAAAGTATCGACGACTTCACCACCAGGGCCAACGCCTAAACCAAGGGTGGCTAGGTGGGGGAGTAAGATCGCCCCTTGCTCATACATGGGTTTGTCGGGCGTGAAGTGGGACAGTTCAAACAAGGTCATTGCCCCAGCCCAGAATACAATTAGGCCAGCGTGGGCTACATGAGCGCCCAGCAGTTTACCGGAAAGGTTGATTAAGCGAGCGTTGCCCGACCACCAGGCGAACCCGGTGGATTCAATATCGCGACCACTACTGATCGTTGTACTAGAGAGCGTTACCACGAGGCAATACCTCCTCTGGGAATTCAAAGTTTTCGTGGGGTTGGTCTTGAGGAGCCATCCAAGCTCGCAGACCTTCGTTTAATAGGATGTTCTTGGTGTAGAACGTTTCAAATTCGGGGTCTTCTGCTGCCCGGATTTCTTGGGATACGAAGTCATAGGCGCGTAGGTTTAAGGCTAAACCGACGATACCCACTGAACTCATCCACAAGCCTGTTACGGGAACAAACAACATGAAGAAGTGTAACCAACGTTTGTTAGAGAAGGCAATCCCGAAGATTTGGCTCCAGAAACGGTTAGCTGTGACCATGCTGTAGGTTTCTTCGGCTTGGGTGGGGTTGAAGGCGCGGAAGGTGTTGGCTTGGTCGCTGTCTTCAAACAGGGTGTTTTCTACGGTGGCTCCGTGGATGGCACAGAGTAACGCACCGCCGAGAATCCCGGCTACGCCCATCATGTGGAAGGGGTTCAGAGTCCAGTTGTGGAAGCCTTGCAGGAACAGGATAAAGCGGAAGATGCCCGCTACCCCGAAACTGGGGGCAAAGAACCAACTGGATTGTCCCAAGGGGTACATTAAGAAGACGCTGACGAAGACGGAAATCGGACCGGAGAAGGCGATCGCATTATAGGGACGAATCCCCACTAAGCGAGCAATCTCAAACTGACGCAGCATGAAGCCAATCAGCCCGAATGCGCCATGTAAAGCCACGAAGGGCCACAGGCCACCGATTTGGCACCAACGGGTGAAATCCCAGTTGGCTTCGGGTCCCCAAAGGAAGAGTAGGGAGTGACCGAAGGCATCGGCGGGGGAGGAAACCGCAACGGTGATAAAGTTTGCCCCTTCAAGGTAGGAGGAGGCGAGTCCGTGGGTGTACCAGGAGGTAACGAAGGTGGTTCCGGTGAGCCATCCGCCTAATGCCATGTAAGCACAGGGGAAGAGCAACAAACCAGACCAACCGATAAATACGAAGCGATCGCGCTTTAGCCAGTCATCGACTGAATCAAACCAGCCTCGTTCCTGCTGTACGCGCCCGACTGCAATTGTCATAATTCAAAACCTCTTGCTTCACTGAAACAATGCAAGATTTACGTTTACTAAATATCTCTTTTCCCAATTCCTCAATTAGTCTTGGGAAGGAGAGACGGGAGACTTTCCCTTTTTTAAGGTTCTGGTTATTATCCCAGATTTTCGATTTTCCTGAGAAAATTTTGCTGTTGATCCCTTTCAACAGGTGAAAGTCCTCAGTTTGTCGGGTCAGTTGGGGGAGTTAGAACACCACCGCCCCGAAATTCGCCCAGATTTAGGCAGACTATCGCTAAGAAGACAGTAAGGGACTTAGCTGTTCCACTCTTCTCTCTCTGTCGATAGATTGATGCGCTTTGAAGCAGAACATCTACTCAGCCAGAGGTGAGGGAAAATAATTCAGACCCCGGGGGGCATAGGGCTGAGTCCCGTTTAATAAATTAATACTTCTTAATCTGCCCCCAAGTCAAGTAAAAGGCTTTCAATCTAGGTATTTCGGACTACCGAACCCTGAGATCGGAAAACCTGCTTTCAAATATTATTACCAGAAATTTTACAAAATGACACATTTTTCCTCAGAAATCTCTAAGACTTGGATTTGATTAGGGAACGGGGAACAGGGGAGGGGGAGCAGGGGAGCAGGGGAGCAGGGGAGAGGGGGAGTTGATAATTATTAACTATTCCCGACTCCCGACTCCCGACTCCCGACTCCCGATTCCCGCAGCCAATCCTACAAATCCGGCAAGACCTGAAAACTCGCGACGCTCTGTTCAAAACCACTTAAACGCTGGGGAAATTCTGTGCGAGGAGTAGAGTAAGTAACAATCCAAAACCGATCATTTTCCTCAAGGGCATAAACCAACTGGGTGATTTCTTTCGTCCCAGCCCGAATTTGCACAACAATCCGTCCCACCAACTGATTATTAATGAGTTGAAGTTCCTGTTCTGTGACCTCATAATCCAAACGGCGGAAATTTTCCACCACTGCATCCGTCAACGTTTGTAGAGTCGTGCCGGGGATAGTTGTCGGTGCCGTTACATTAACCGTCGTGACAAATCCTTGCGTAGACTCGGCTGTATCAAAGGCAAGAAAATGAACAACTTGGCGACTTTCCCGTAACGCTTGACTTAAATCACGATATCTTTCACCTGCCCCTTCTAATTGACTGGCAACGGTTTCTAAATCCTCTTCCGGGTCGCCTCCTTCATAACCGGGGGGTAACAATAAACTCACGGAACGACTTTGAATTTCGGTAAAGTTCGGATTAACAGAAACCCTTAAGCGTTTGGTGACGGGAATCTCTGGGGAGGAATCAACCACCTTCCTGGCATCTGGAGGGGAGGGCTGACAACCCATTACCCCCCCCATTAACATCAAGATAACCAGAACTTCTTTTTTCATTGGGATCATGAGTTTATATTTCCTTGCGGTGGTTAAATGAACCCCACGATTTCCTAGCGTTTGAAAATTTTTGCGATAATTTTAACATTAGTTTTAGATTTGTAACGGTTTTGGGGTTATGACATCAACTTTTCTCCTCGCTCATTTAGCTCAATCTAGAGAGTTAACCCATTTTCTCCTCGCTGAACCGACTCTGGGCAGTATTTTGGGAGGAATGGCGATCGCATTTAGTTTCGGAGCTTTTCACGCTCTCTCTCCCGGACATGGTAAGGCATTAGTCAGCGCCTATCTCATCGGCACCCAAGGCACCCCACAACAGGCCATTGTCTTGGGGGTGACGACAACAATCACTCATACCCTAGGGGTGTTTTTGTTGGGGGCGATCGCACTTTTTGCCTCCCAGTACATCCTACCCGAACAGTTATATCCGGTTTTAAGTGTACTGAGTGGGATAATGATTTGTCTGGTGGGGGTCGGTTTAGTACGCAAACGGCTACAATCCCAGAGTCATGATCATCACCATCATGATCATCATCATGATCATCCTGATCATCACCATGATCACTCATCCCATACGCTCTCTGACTTAGTGAAACTGGGGATTGCTGGGGGCTTAGTGCCTTGTCCTTCAGCTATGGTGATGTTATTGGGGGCGATCGCACTACATCAGATTGTCTACGGCTTATTTTTAGTCACAGGCTTTAGTCTTGGATTAGCGTTAGTGTTAGTCCTATTAGGATTAATCGCCGTTTATGCTCGGCAATGGCTGGAAAAATTTCCTCAAACTCAGGAAATCTCTCGCCGTTTATCCGTGGCCAGTGCTTGTGTTGTCGTGGTTATTGGTCTTGGTCTAACATGGGTTTCTAGCACATCGCTACTCTAACCCGAATTGTCCACCTTTGTTCGAGGATTTACCCATGAAATTCAAATCCCTGTTCATTGTTTTATTGCTCCTCATGAGTTTGTTCAGTTTCCCGACTCAGGCCTTAGCCCATAGTCTGGAAACCTTCTATGAGTTGCAAGATCAAGCCCTAGAAATTCACGCCCTCTTTAGCACAGAAGAACCTTTTGAAAACGCCGATGTCCTAATCCATCCTCCCAGTGACTCCGGTTTAGAAACGCTCCAAGCTTTCACCGATCAACAAGGACGTTTTCGCTTTGAACCGGATTATAATATCCCCGGCATTTGGTCCGTTGAAATTGGGGAAGATAATCACTGGGATCTATTAACCATTCCCGTGAGTTCAGATGGCATTGAAATCAATGCAATTAGTCATCTGGATTATCACATCCCCCATCATCACGTTCCCCAATTTGCCAATCAGTTAGTCGTGGTTATCTTCGCCCTAACCATTGGTTTTATTGCCCAAGTAGTGGGTAATCCATTAAAACGCTGGTTTTAAGAGAATTCTGCTGCTCCCGAGGCCCCCACTTCAGGGATAACGCAACCTAGTTTCTTGATCTCAACTTTAGCTAGAAACCGGGTTGCGTTTATTGTCTCGTTTTCTCGGTAAACCCGAACAAAAACCCGGTTTCTAATCGAGAGTCGGTTACAAATAAGAACGCACTGCGCCCCCCAAGGGGAGGAAAATGGTCAACACTTCCCCTTGTTGGGGGCGTTGTCGCACGGTTAATTTTCCGCCCAAAGCCTGAAAGAGATTTTTCGTTACATCTAAATTAAGGCTAATGCTGCCTGTTTCGGGTTGGAACATTAACAACTGTCCCATTGATTTTAGGGAACTGGTAAATGAAACATTCTCCGAGACTAATTGTAGTTTCAGTTGATGTCCGGCAGTGGTGACTTTAACCCGTAATTGTCCCCCGGTGGGTAAGGTGCGGGTGAAACACTCCATCAAGCCCGTGAGCGCTTGATCTAACATACTGGGGTTGGTGATTACGGTGGGCAATTGTTCCGGTAAGAGTACCTCTAGCTGGACATTACGCCGCTTGGCTTGTTTTTGCCATTGGGGGATGTTCTGCTCAATGACTTGGTGGAGGGAAATGGGGATGAGATGGAAATGATCCCGATTGGGGGGTTGGGTTTCCAATTCGGCCGCCCGGAAAATCAATTCCATGCGGTTGATTTGTTCGGTACATTCTTGATCAATCACTTCTAAACGTTTGGTTACTTCGTCCCCGAGGTGTTGCCGTTTTTTGAGTAACAAACGGGTGAGCATCCGAATGGTTGTTAAGGGGGTGCGTACCTCATGGGTTAAGGCTTGTAGGATTTCCAGTTCAGAAATCCCCTGACCTTTGGTAGGGGGAGCAGGGGGGTCTGGGGTGGATTGGGGAAGGTCGAGGTTGAGTTTGCTTTCACTGCGTTCTGTGTTCGGGAAGGGACACCGTTGAGCGAGGGTGCTAAAGTCTGGCAGGTGCTGAAGTAGGTGATGGCTAAATTGTGTCACCAGTCGATAGTCAGGGATGGGAGGGATAAAGTCCCCTAGGAGATGGTCGAGGGGGTGAATGTGTTGGGGACTGGTCAGCAGAAGGCGCGATCGCAGGGCTTGCCAAGCTTGATGGATGACGTGAGGATCAAAGGAGAATTGAAAGTGACTGTCTCCGCTGGGGGTTTCTCCCAAGGCCAAGACTAGCCCAAATTCTGCGGTGAGGACGAGACAAAATTGTTCGTCTACGAGGGGATCGGTGGGGAGGAGGGAATATTCAACTAAGGTGGGTAAAACCACCGGAGCTACGTCCCCCGGAGCGGCCGGGAGTTGGAACTGATGAGAGGCTAAATCTTGGAAGGCTTTCGGGGTAAAAATACCCGTTTGTAAACGAGAGAGGAGTTGGGAGTCGCTAACTATGGGGGCGCAACCGGATAAAACAACCCCCACACAAGAATGGGGGCTCGTTTCTGTTAGGTTGCGCAGGATTTGATGGAGGGCGGCGATCGCACCATACCATTCTCCCTCGGCTTTAAAAGCCGACCCACCGGATGATTTTGCCCCTCCCGGCCTAGCAGAATCCGGGTTATGTGTCGCTAAAACTTGGTAGAGGGTGGGTAACACCCAATTAGACAATCCCATTGCACTTGTGACCTCTCTGGTTGCACTCGTCTCTCATCCTTGATGGTAACGGTTTCTGTAGAGTATCCCTAGGGGTAGAACCGAACCAATTCGTCGCAATACCCACCAAGTCACTATTAGGGTCTGCTCCGGGTGGGGAACGGGAAACAGGGGGAGTCAGAAAAAGGCTTGCCTTTTTGATTCTTTATCCCTAAAACCTTGCCGTTTCTCCCTCTTAACACGGCTAACGCAATTGGACTGGTTTTATTAAGCAATCAATGACTTTTTTAGGTAGGGCTTGCTGAATAACTCCCCCCTGTTCCCTGTTCCCTTGACTTCTAACGTTGAGCCTTAACTTGTCAAGATTGCCTAAACCCATAAACTCTATATATGGTAAGGGTTTAATCAAAATGGGCGATACTGGATTTGAACCAGTGACCCCTTCCGTGTGAAGGAAGTGCGCTACCCCTGTGCTAATCGCCCGCGATCTCCTATTATACCCCCTTGTCTGGGAAAATGCAAGCCCCTCCCCCCGTTGAATAAATTGGCTGGGAATTCTCCATCCCCTTGTGGGCGGAGTTGTTCGCCTCTGATGAGTTATTGGAGCTTGACAAGATGGGGGAAAAATGAGAAAGATTAAGATAATTTAAAATATTGATCAAGGGAGGATGTGAAATATGGATTTCGATTGGCGGTTAGTGGTTGTACTCGGACCCCTGTTAATCGCAGCAGGCTGGGCAGGTTTTAATATCTTTGCGGCTGCTCTGGGTCAAGTTCAATCTTTCTTAAATAAAAATACCTAGGGCTTGCTGTTCGCGAAGCGTTGCGTAGCAATATAACTCTACTCGTGGGGCTAGGGAACAGGGAACGGGGAACGGGGAACAGGAAGGGGGTCGAAAAAAGGCAAGCCTTTTTGATTATTTATTCCTAAAACCTTGCAGTTTCTCGCTCTTAAAACAGCTAAAAGTCCTAGTAACACTGCTTAGAGGGATATTCAGCAGACCCTACCTAGTGGATTAATTTTTGATAGGCTTTAAGCAAACGAGCAGGAGGAACTACAACGTCCTCCTGCTTGTTTTTCCTGTCCGTTGGTGAATGACGGCGCGTTATCGATAGCGGACAGCCGTTCCACTGGTGGCCACCATTAACATACTCCCGCCATTGCTGATGGTAATGGTTTCATAATGTGACATCCTCCCGACACCGACCCTAGGGGTGGTGCGGGCTTCCCCATATTACTATGAGGCTTTCCTGCTTCTACGGGAGGCTCTAGATGTCTTTTTAGGGACATCCCCGTTCGCGAAGCGTTGCGTAGCAATAACCTCTTCCTCTACAGGCAGCTTGACCCCCAGTCCAAGGGCTGCAAGTCCACGTTGCTCAACAACCATCGCCGCAGCAACGTCCCTATCCGTTACAAACCCACAATGAGAACATTTATGCACTCGTTGAGACAAGTCTTTCTTACCAGTCACTACACCACAATTCGGACAAATTTGGCTAGTGAAATTAGCATCAACTTTCTCAAAATAAACATCTCGTTTCCAAGCCACGTGCTTTAAGACCTCTAGAAAACCCTCCCGTCTGCTATCTCCAGCCGAAGACGGGAGAGGGCACAGACACCTACACGGTAGCGTGTAGTGCTTCTAGGGCGATTTTGTTATTAGCGCGCACCGACTCGGCGGAGGTGTGCAACGCTTCTAATTCTGCGTCGGAGAGTTTGAGTTCTAGGATTTGTTCAACTCCATTGGCTCCTAAACGACAGGGAACGCCGACAAACACATCATTGAGGCCGTATTCCCCTTGTAAGTAGGCGGCCGTGGGGAGGAGACGGGACTGATTATGCAGGATGGCTTCTACCATACGACAGACTGAGGAAGCTGGGGCGTAGTAGGCCCCACCTGTTTTAAACAGTTTGACTAATTCCGCGCCACCGTTGCGGGTGCGTTCAATCAAGCGGTCAATGGTGGGTTGATCTAACAGTTCAGTGATGGGAACACCCCGCACGGTGCAGTAATTGGGTAGGGGAACCATCAAGTCGCCATGACCACCGAGAACCATGGCATGAACATCCGCGATCGCCACCCCTAATTCCATGGCGATGAAGGTCTGAAGACGAGCGGAGTCTAACACCCCGGCCATGCCCATAACTCGGGTCGTCGGTAACTGGGTGACTTGCCAGGCCACATAGGTCATGACATCCAAGGGATTGGTCACAAGGATTAAAATGGCATTGGGGGAATGGGCGATCGCCGATTTAACCGATTGGGCAATAATGGACGCATTGATATTAATTAAATCATTACGATCCATCCCCGGTGTGCGAGGACGACCGGCCGTGACTACCACAATGTCGGAGTTTGCCGTGTCTTGATAGTCATTCGTCCCCAGAATAAACCCATCATGATCTTCCAAACCTCGTGCTTCTAATAGATCCAGTGCCACCCCTTGGGGTAATCCGTCCACCACATCCAGTAAAACAACATTGGCGATATTTTTCTCTAAAATCCGTTGAGCTAAGGTGCTACCCACCTTTCCTGCTCCAACAACTGTGACGCGAGCGGGTTTTTGTGGCCCGATTGCAGGGGATACAGGTGTCATGAAACCTCCTATAAGTGGAAAATGACGTTCCTTGAGGAGATACTTCCCTTGGAGACAGAACCTTTCGTTCCGTCTTGGGTGCATCATCCCCCAAGGACGCAGGGAGTGAGTTCATTCACACTGTTATGGAGGGGAAAGGGGGCGGGTTATTCCGCTAATTCCAGTTGATCCAAACGCAACCACATTCCGGGTGTGGGAACGTAGAATTTAACAAAAGCGTAGTCTCCCTCCATTTCCACAACTTCCCCTTTGCTTTCAAACAAGTAGGGGGGGAAACGAGCATCACTCGCCGTCGCCTCTACACTAGCTTCTAATTTTTCCCGAACAGCGTGAACTAAAGAACCCTTTTTTATTTTTCCTGCCATAATCGATTCTGGGGTGAAGTCTTAATAATGTTTTCCAGCTTACCAAAGATTTTGGGGGTCAAGAAGCCATTAGGCGCGGAAGAGATCAATTTGTTGTTCCTTGACGTTCTCTCCCGGCAAATCAAAGATTCTGCCGGGAGCTTCGTTGGCTAGGAATGCTAGGATTAGCGCTTCTGGACATCCTCCCGATGCTCCCCTAAGCCCTAGCTAAAACTCTGAATTCGGCTTACCGTAGGCCTCCCAAGCCAAATCAACCAAACCATTCATCAAGGCCACCGCCACCACAGCGCTCCCCTTGCGGCCATTGATGCGAATATTGGGAATCATAGAATCCTGTAACCGTTCCTTGGCCACATCTGCCCCCACAAAACCCGCCGGAGTGCCAACCACCAAAGCGGGGCGAATTTCCTCCGACTCAATCAACTCTACCAAAGCCGTTAAAGCCGTTTGGGACTGACCAATGACAAAAATTCCCTCGGGATAGCGACGCGCTAAGGTCTGAATTCCCCAAGCCGCTTGGGTTTTTTCCTTTTGGGGGCGGGTAATAGTTTCTAGACTACAATAGACCGGATTGGCGAAGGTTTCTTGAAGGGCTAAAGCAATCCCCACCTGAACCATTGGGACATCTACCACAATGGTACTCCGGGCAGCCAAGGCCGCCGCCCCCGCTTGTAGCGATCGCTCCGAAAAGCGAATCAAAGACTTATACTCAAAATCCGCCGTCTCATAGATGACACGACGCACAAGTTCATACTCTGCCGGGGCGAAAATATGTTCACCAATCTCCTGATCAATAATTGCCAAACTTTGCGCGTCGGTTGTGTGCCACTCCATTGTTAATACTCAAATGATTAGGACGTATATTGTACCGCCTTCTATGGTATATCCAGAGTTTCCAACAAATATGTTAAAACAGGAAACAACTCCAGATTCTTCGGGGTCTAAAACAACAGAGCGCCGACACCCCCCCTTTCTGTTCCATGTTTGAGAACGCTGCCACAGATATTCCTGCCTCCTCCTCTAAACTCACCGCCCCCCCCTGGCTGCGTTTCCTGTGGCGGCCGATGTTGCTCATTTCCTTGGGTCTACATGGTGGGATTTTATTCCTCCCGCTTCAGGAAGACTCCCCCCAAACCGAAGCGAAAATCAACGACGAAGACCTGATTAAAATTACCCAACTGCCCTCCCGTGGGGTCGATGTTCCCCCCATTCCCGAACCAGAAACCCCCTCCCTCCCTGACCTTGCACCCACCCCCCAACCGGAACCCTCCCCCAGTCTCCCCAGTTGGACTCCTCCCCCCTTGAATCTTCCTAGTCCAAGGTTTGAGATTCCCCCCTTTCCTCAACCCACTCCCACCCCTCGACCTTCTCCCACTCCTCAAGTCACCCCCAGCCCTCGACCTTCTCCCACCCCCCAAGTCACCCCCAGCCCTTTCTCCAGTCCCTTGGGGGGAAGACAAGGGGAGAATCGCAATAATCCCCAAGGATTAGATACAAGAGATCCCTTTGCTGACTTTCCCAACTATTGCGACAGTTTCACCTGTCAACGGGGTGCCTTAAATCTCCTCTCGGCAGAATTTGAACAAGGGGCATTTCATACGTCAGATTCACTGGAAAACGTGGCGAACTGGTATCAAAAGAATATTACTAAGGCGGGCTTTAATGAACCGCAAAAAATGCCCCAAAGTTCGGGCATGGTGGAAATTTATCAGGTGTCTAAGGGCAATAGTCAGCCACGTTTTTTACATTTACTGAAAGTTCAAGATAAAACCGTGATTTTATTACTGTCTCAACCCATTGCAGAGACAGAACTCGCCCGTTTAAGAAATTTAGAAAATCTCTCCCCAGAAGAAAGCGAGTTTGAACAGATTTTTCTGGCGTTACAACAGGAGTTAGGGTTAGAAAATTTCCAAGAGTCTGATTTAGTAGATCCTAGTTTAGGGTCAGGGCAAACCTTAAGGGGACGTTTGCCGGGGTCTAGTGGTCTTTCTCAGGAGGCTTTTGAGCAACGGGTCATTGCCCGTTTAAAGGCGAGAAACTTCGTCGAGAAAGAGGTGTCTAATGATTTTAAACAAGATGGGGTGTATTACCTCGAAAAGGGAAATTCGGTCTGGCAGGTCGTGTTTACTCCGGTGAGGGTAGGGAATGAAACAAGGGTTGGGGTGATGAGTTCTAATGTGTCTTTATTTTTTGGCAATTAGGAAATCCGTCTTTTTGGCTCACCCGTTTTGGTGTTTGATTTTGTCTCTAGGGCTTGCTGAATAACTCTACTCGTGGGGCTAGGGAACAGGGGGAATCGGAAAAAGGCAAGCCTTTTTGATGATTTATCCCTAAAACCTTGTAGTTTCTCGCTATTAAAACAGCCCAAAGCCCTATTAACAGTGCTTAGGGGGATATTCAGCAGACCCTCTCTACTTGACTGATTGGAGTCTCATTTAGCCGTTTTTCGGTCAGAATTACTGTTTGTTAAAATATTTCCCTATTTGTTATAGGAGAGGGGGAAGTTTAAGAAGTGTGGGAATTTTTTTTGGTCGCAATTCCCAATAAACCCACCGTTACCAGTCCAAGGATTACACCGGGTTCAGGAATATTAATATCGGAACTGTAAGAGCGTTTACCATTGTCTTCGGTAAACATAATACTGGCATTCCCCATGCCGTAATCAGGCCAAGGTAAATGATACTCAAACATCCGAAGGGGCAGTGTATTCCCTTGGGCATCGGTTCCCCCTTGAGCGCTAAATCGAAAATGAGGAATCATGTCGCTCCTGTCGGCTTTTCGGTAATAGATTCTTGTGGGAACGCCATCTAAGAAATATACAATAGGCATATTGAACATTTCCTGCTCTTCGGTGTAAGTCGTACCAAAAAAGTCGAAAGAAAAGCTCAATTGCCCATCAAATTCATGTGAATTATACGAGCAATCTCCAAGACACCTGACGGAAGTACTCTCCCGACCTTCTCCCCTCATATTTGTTGCATCAAAACTAAACGACCCACCAATTTTTTCTCCGGATAAAGGTCCTGTGATGTTGATTAATTCAAAGGTGTAGCTTCTGGTGAAGGCTTGGACGGGAGAGGGCAGAAATAGGGTCAGTGCTGCCCCTGCTGTCATGACAAACTTAACTAGATTTTTCATGATTTATGTTCCAAAATATTTAGTTTTTCGCTTCTATTATAGCCGCTTTATTCAATTTAGTTGGACTATTAAGAACTGTTAAGATTGTCTGTAGTTTCTGTCCTAGGGGCAATTCAGAAATGACTCTTATATTTTGATTGCCTGTGATCTTTGATCTGAGTTGAATGTTTTTCTAATCACAGCTATTTCTTGAAACGGGTGCTAGGGCTAGATGGTTTTGGTTTTCATCTTTTTAGAATTTTATCTGTTGTTGGGTTGCACTTTTCCTGTGCCTAACCTACGGGTTTAAGTGGGGGTGTTGGGTTGCACTTTTCCTGTGCCTAACCTACGGGTTTGGGGATTGGTTTTTTCCTTGTTCAGACCAAGCGGCTAGGAGGGAAACGGCTACTATGGGGGCTGTAACGGCGCGGAGGATGCGTTCCCCGAGGGAAATGACCTGAAACCCCTTTTCTCGGGCTTGGGTGACTTCTGAAGCTGTCCAGCCGCCTTCTGGGCCGGTGGCTAGGATAATTTCGGGGGTGGATTGGCTTGAGGGATTGTGGATTAAGTGGTGCAGTAAATGCTCATTAGCCCCCCGTGCTAAAGCCCAGTAGCTGAGTTTGGCGGTTAAATCTAATTGGCTGAGGGCTGCGTTTAAGGGCAGGGGATCTAATAGGGTGGGAATGATCAGCCGTTCGGATTGTTCGGCGGCTTCTTGGGCGATTTTGCGCCAGCGTGTGACTTTTTGAACGCTGGGCTTCAGGAGGGTGCGATCGCTTATAACCGGAATAAACTGCACCACTCCCAACTCAGTACAACAGCGCACAATCTCTTCAAAGCCATTCCCCTTGGGTAAGGCTACCATCAAACTCACGGCCACAGGCAATTCCCCACTCCCTGCTAGGGGTTGGGTGAGAATCGCCCCCTCCTGGGTAATTTCGGCAATCCAAGCTTCTCCCTCTCCAGTCAATAGGGCAATAAAGCGATCGCCTTTCCCTAAGCGTAAAACCCGTAATAAATAATGCTCTTGTTCTGAGGTTAAGCGGATTTGCTCCCCTTGACGTTGTGAGGGGGTAATCGTGAGTCGTTGTAATTGAGAACGATTAGCCAAGGGATTGGGAAATGGGAGGTGGGAATTGATAATTGATCAAGGGAACAGGGAGAGGGGGAATAGTGGGTAGTGAATAGCCAAAACTCTTTTATTTTAGGGAACGGGGAACAGGGAACAGGGAACAGGGGGGGAGAGTTCCCGGACTCCCGACTCCCGACTCCCGACTCCCGACTCCCGATTCCCGATTCCCGACTCCCCAACTCTCGGACTGATTCGGCAAGCCCTAACTAGATCACAGGGCGGTTTTCTTTATCTTGCTCCATTTTTGCTTTCGCCTTAGAAGCACTGCGCCGTAAGGCTTGTAAACGGGTTTCGTACTGCTTCCGGGCGCGGCGATTGGGGGTTTGTTCAATTAAAGTCTTTAAGGCACTGCCCAGACTCTTGTAGGCATTGGGGAGAGTATAACCAAAACGGGTGGCCAGTGCGATCGCCTTCTCATCCGCTTCTAGACTTTCCGCTAACCGTTTTTCCCCGTTGTTTTTCTGCCAGAGACGGAATCCCGAAACCCCACACAAGGCTAAGGCTAATAATAACAACAGACCATCTTGCACCCACAATTCCCCCACAGCACCCCCTAAACCAATGGCCAGGGCAGCCATTTCCCAACCTTCCCGAGGGATGGTGTCATTTTGAATGCGTCCGACTTCGTGCCAAAACATCAAGTTTCGCTGGTCGATGGCTAAATTGTCCCACTTGGCGAGATCCACCTGAATCTCAATTTCGTCTCGCCCAATTTCTTCACAGCGAATAAGGGGAGGGTTTACATCTGTGGCAGCTTCCACCATCACCCAACTTTGTAATTCCGGGGGGAGAAGACTTTTCAGACGACGGAGTTCACTCATTTCTGCTCTTGCAGAAGCGGCAGCATAGGATGTCATAGATTCGCGTCTTTAAAAAACTCTATATAGTATTCTAATTTAACAGCTTGGGCGAGTGTTTCCCGTCCTCCTGTCCTCTATCCCTAAAACCCACCATGATGATCTTTTGGGTTGAACTCATCATTACCCTATTTGTCCTTGTTTTTGGGGCGGCCATTGGCAGTTTTTTAAATGTGGTGATCTACCGCATCCCGGCCGGATTGTCCATTTTGTCGCCTCCCTCCCGGTGTCCCCACTGTTTACACCGTTTGGGGATGCGGGAAAATATTCCCGTTTTGGGCTGGTTTCTGCTCAAAGGACGCTGCAAACATTGTCATGCGCCCATTGCCATCCGTTATCCCCTCCTTGAAGCCATTACCGCCTTGTTATTGGCGGGGGTTTATTGGCAATTTGGACTGACGGTGCAAACCTTGGGTTATTGGGTCTTTGTGAGTGGATTATTGGCCCTCGCTTTTATTGACCTCGACACTTTCACCCTACCTAACTGTTTAACTCAACCGGGTCTATTATTGGGTTTGGGGTTTGCGGCTTGGGTGGGGTGGCAAGAAAGCCAGACCCCGGAGGGGGTGATTTTGTCCCTGATGGGGGGGATTGTGGGGGGGGTATTGGGGATTTGGTTGTTGGATCTGATCCGCATTGTGGGGTCAATGGTACTGGGTAGGGCGGCAATGGGGGCGGGGGATGGGAAACTGGCGGCGATGATGGGGGTATGGTTGGGGTGGCAATATCTACTGGTGGCGGGGTTTTTGGCCTGTGGGTTAGGGTCAATTGTGGGGGGAGGTGCGATCGCCCTCGGTTGGTTAAAACGTAGTCAACCTATTCCCTTCGGCCCTTTTTTAGTCTTGGCCGCCTTACTTACTCTATTCTGGGGTGAGATATTATTATCCACCTATCTCCGTTGGTTTTTTCCCCTCAACTAAGTGGGATCTGCGGTTCGCAGTGCGTTGGCACTTTCCCAAAGGAGGGGAATGGCACTGAGGAGGATGAGGAGGGCGACGGCAAAACTGATGACGGTATCTGCCCAGAACCAATTGAGGGTCCAAACGGCGATCGCAGCTAAAATAACCCCAACGGAACTGGCGGCATCGGCTAAGACATGGAGAAAAGCCCCCCGGAGGTTTAAATCGTGGTGACTGTCTTCATGGAGGAGCCAAATATTAATACTATTCACCCCAAAACCGAGGCTGGCGGTGGCTAACATGGGGGTGCTTAAAATGTCGAGGGGTGGGGCTTGGAGGTGAAGCATGGCCTGGTGACCAATCCAAAGCGCGATCGCCACTAATCCTAACCCATTGAGGAAAGCGGCGGCAAATTCGACCCGGCGATGGTGAGAATGGGGGCTAGCCCGAGCAAACCAAGTGGCAAACAAGGCTAATAATAAGGCGAAACAGTCCGATAATAAATGTCCTGCGTCGGCTTGTAGGGCTAAACTATGGCTAAACCACCCCATCCCAATCTCGACCAAGGAAAAGCCTCCCACGAGGCACAACACCCACGTTAAACGCTTCATTTTTTCAGGGGAAGGGCTGCAAGAATGGGAGTGAGAGCAGGAATGATGGTGCATTACACAGTAAGGGGCTTACGGTAAACAAGAGGGAAAGCTTAGTTTTATCATAAGCTCTCCCTATTTCGTTCGTTCTAGCAAGATTTCAGAGTCTGTATTGGGGACGGGGCTATTTCACCGAAAGTTCCGAGTTGGGGGCATGAGAATTAATGGGGGCTTGCTGAAAATGAAGAATCCCCGTCTAGGCAAGAGCGGGAAGTTGAACAAGCCAGAACCTCGCTAAGATTAGATAAAGGCTTGTTGTGACATCCTCCCGACACCGACCCTAGGGGTGCGGTGCGGGCTTCCCCATATCACTATGAGGCTTTCCTGTTTCTACGGGAGGCTCTAGATGTCTTTTTAGGGACATCCCCGTTCGCGAAGCGTCACGAAGTGAACGCGAACGTACAGTGCGGGGCTTCCCGACGATGAGCTAACGGAAACCATGTCTGAAGTAGTACAATATCTCACCAATCAGAGAGGAGAGCAGGTTGGAGTCTTCTTGGATCTCGAAACCTATCATCGCCTTGCTCACGTCTCTACATCTCATGATCCAGAGCTTTTAACCGATTAAGGGGAATTCCGCAACATTTTTGTTAACAGAGCCTTAAAGCTGCAACTGCCGTCAATGGGGGAGTGTCAATGGTTGATCTCTAAATACTCCTCTTGAGGGGCATTCTCCCGACGGAATAGTTTGCCGATTCCTTTCACCACACTATCAACATAGGTGAACAAAACGGGAACCACAATTAGGGTGAGAAGGGTAGAGGTGCTAAATCCGCCAATGACGGCGATCGCCATCGGACTCCGCACCTCCCCATCTGCCCCGAATTCTAAGGCAATAGGCAACATCCCCGCTACGGTGGAAATGGAGGTCATGATAATGGGACGAAGACGGGACACCCCCGCGTCGATAATCGCTTGTCGGCGAGTGCTGCCCTCTGCCATGTTAGCGAGAGTACAATCCACCAACAAAATGGCGTTTTTCGTCACCAATCCCATCAACAAGACAATCCCAATCAGCGCAAATAACCCTAACTCCTTCTGCATGACCAATAAACCCAGCAACGCCCCCCCAATTGATAGGGGCAGGGCGGCGAGGATGGCGAAGGGATAGAGGAAATTGTTATATAACAAGACCAAAATCACATAAATGGAGAGAATCGCTAATCCTAATGCCGAGGCAAAACGGGCGAAGATATCTCGCATAATTTCCGCATCCCCAGAAGGCTCCTCAAACACATCTGGGGGGAGGGAGGTCATGGTGGGTAAGGCGCGCACCGCTTGGACGGCATTCCCCAAGGCGATCCCTTCTAGGTTGGCTTCAAGGGATACCTGACGGTAGCGATCATAACGCTGAATTTCTGCCGGACCACTGCCTAAGCGAATGGTGGCGACGGAGGAGAGGGGAACTAAGCGCCCCCCGTTGGTGGGGACTTGCAAGTTCCGGATGGTGTCGATATTTTGCCGCTCTATGGGGTCTATTTGGACGCGGATGGGGATTTGACGGTCAGGAAGGTTAAATTTAGCCAGATTGGACTCATTATCCCCAATTAAGGCGAGAGAGGCCGTCCGAGCAATGGCTTGCACGGATACCCCAAGGTCGGCCGCCCGTTGGAGGTTGGGCTGGATGACTAATTCCGGTCGGACTAAACTGGCGCTGGAACTGACTTCCACTAAGCCCGGAAGTTGGCGCATTTCGTTTTCCAAACGGTCGGCCACGTCGGCTAAACTGTCGGGGTTTTGACTCTTCAGAATCAGGCTGAGGTCTTTACTGCTCCCCCCTGCGCCGCCACTTTGGAAGGAAATCCGGGCCCCCGGAATGGTTTGGAAGACGGAGCGCATTTCCTGTTCAAAGTCTCGTTGATGAATGCGTTCTGAACGGGGAACGAGGTTGACAAAAACACTAGCGGAGTCAGGGGCGGAGGCACTGGCGAGGACGTTGGCGACGGCGGGATGATCTCGCAGGACTTGATCCACTTCTCGCAGGACGGTTTCTGTGTCGCTGAGGGTGGAACCGGGGGGCAAATTGACGTTAACGGTACTTAAGCCAATGTCCCCACTATCAAAGAGGCCCTGGGGGATGTAGGGGATGAGTTGTAAACTGCCGATGAAAAAGGCGATCGCCATTAATAACGTCGCAATGCGATGACGCAGCGCCCAGGTCAGCGCCCCCCGGTAGGGTTGGCGTTTGCGTCGAGGTGCGGGACTATAAGCTTCTTGTAGTTCTTCCCGCCATTCTTGGAGGTGTAACGTGTCCCGATCTTGGGGCGGGGTTTTAACAAATTTGGAGGGGTTGGTTTTGGGGTTGAGCAGGTAGGCACTCAACATGGGAGTCATGGTGGTGGCGACGAGGGTAGAAAACATGGTCGCCACGGCTACGGTTACGCCGAAGGGTTGGAAAAACTGCCCCGGAATGCCCCCCATAAAGGCCACAGGGAGGAAGACGGCCACAATGGTGGCGGTGGTGGTAATGACAGCTAACCCAATTTCCCGCGCCCCATCCCAAGCGGCTCTTAAGGGGGTTTTGCCCATCTGTAAGTGTTGGTCGATGTTTTCAATCATACAGATGGCATCGTCTACCAAGTTCCCCATCGCTAAGGCCAGCGCCAACAAGGTCATCCCGTTGAGGGTATAGTTCAACATCCCCATGACGGCAAAGGTGGGAATGATGGACAAGGGGAGGGCGAGGGCGGTGATTAGGGTCATGCGCCAATCTCGCAGGAAGAGGCCAACGGTGATTACGGTTAGGATGGAGCCGATAATCACCGCGTCCATGGTGGATTTATAGGAGTCTCGAATGGCGGTGGCACGGGTGAAGATTAGGTCAATGCGCAGATCACTGGGTAGGGTTTTCTCCAGTTGTGCGATCGCCTTACGGGTTTGTTCTTCGACGGTGACTAAGGTGCTGCCTGTGCTGCGGCGAATGGAAAAGGTGACAACGGACTCCCCATTTAATAAGGCCATTTGTCGGGGATCCGAAGAACCATCTTCGACGCTGCCTAAACTGCCCAAGGGAACGGTTGAACCATCGGGGAGGACAATAGGATATTGTTGCAACTGGGCGATGGTTTGGGCGCTGCCGAGGGTGCGTATATTCTGTTCACTGCCCCCGACTTCAGACCGTCCACCGGGTAGGTCAAGGTTAAGGCTACGGATTTGGTCATTAACGGCGGTGGCGGTGATGCCATAGGCTTGGAGCCGTTTGGATTGTAGGTTCACCCGAACTTCCCGATCTACCCCACCAATCCGCTCAATTTGGGCAATTCCGGGGACAGAGGAGAGGGCGCGGCTAATATCTTGGTCGATAAAGTTACTCAACTCTTCCACAGAACGCTGATTGGACGAGAGGGTATAGGTCATAATCGCCCCCCCCGCAAATTCTAATCTCTGAACAATCGGTTCGTTAATATCTTGGGGCAAGTCGGAGCGAATTTGGGCGATCGCATTCCGTACATCATTAGTCGCTTGGTTACTATCCACCCCGAGGGTAAACTGTACCGTTGTGTTAGAAATCCCCTCGCTAATGTTGGAGATAATATCATCCACATCCGCTAGACCAGCAATGGCATCTTCCACCTTGCGCGTCACTTGGGTTTCCAGTTCCACCGGGCCGGCTCCGGGTTGGGTGACGGATACTTGAATCGTGGGAATATCAATATTGGGCTGTTGATCAATCCCTAGACCGAGGAAGGAGAAAAAGCCGACAATGCCGAGGGTGAGAAACATCACCACGGTGGGAACCGGGTTTTTAATCGACCAAGAGGAGACGTGAAAGGACATAGTTTTTTCTAGTTATTCCGAACCGTAATGCGATCGCCGTCTTTCAAGTAAGGAACTCCTTTAACGGCCACTTCCTGCCCCACTTGTAAGCCCGAGAGAATTTCTACGCGATCGCCATCTAACAACTCTCCCATCTCAATCCGTTGAGCCTGCACCGTATTATCCCCTTGTAGGATAAACACCCGGCCGCTACCATCGGGTTGGGGTAACACCGCCCCCGAAGGAACTGTAATCCCTGCCGTCGAAGCTACGACAATCCTTCCTCGGAGGAACATCCCCGGTTTTAATCCTTCCGCACTGGGTAAGTCCACCCGAACCACCGCTTGGCGTGAATTTTCATTCACCGAAGGTTCAATTTCTCGCACCCGCCCCACTACATTAATTCCCGATTGATTCTCCGCCACAATTTCCACCGCTTGCCCCGGCTGAATTTGGGACAGTTGGGTTTCCGGCACCGTGAACTGTACCTCTAAGCGGCCATTTTCCACAATTTGGAACAATTCCTGAGACGACGAGGTTAAATTCCCCACACTGGCATGGCGGCGCAACACCTGACCACTCCGGGGAGCCACCACCCGGGTATTATTCAACTGAGCGCGAATCAATTGGACTTGTCCCTTAGCTTGGGCGAGTTGGGCTTCTGCTTGGGAAATCACCTCCGGCCGCGGCCCCCGACTGACTTCTTGTAAGCGGGCGTTGGCATCTTCCCGACTGGCTTGGGCTTGTTGAATATTGGTAAAAGCCACCTGTTTCTGATTGAGGAGTTCATCAAAACGATCTCGGGCGATCGCCCCCTCATCCACCAACTTCTGGTTACTCTCCACCCGCTTGGCAATCAAATCATAATTCGACTGGGCTTGAGCCACCCCCGCTTCCGCACTGCGCACCGCTTCCCGCGCCCGCGTCAGTTCCTCACTTCGCGCCCCCGCCCGCAACTCCGCCACCCTTGCCTCCGCCTGCGCCACGGAAGCCTGAGCCTGCGCCAGTTGTGCCTCCAGCACCGAACTTTCCAACACGGCCATCAATTGCCCCTGTTGAACCATACTGCCCTCATCCACCAACAGACGGCTAATTTTTAACCCCGTGGCCTCAGAAAACACCGGAATTAGTTCCTGCGCCCTCACGGTTCCCGTTGCCTCTAGAGTCCGTTCTACCGCCGTCCGTTCTACCAGCGCCGTCGTGATGGTTTGGCTTGAACCGTTTGGCTCTGTTTGGGGGGTTTCCTGCGCCGTTGCAGGCTCTTCCGCCTTCGGTACAATCACCTGCATCCCAAAGACAGCCAAGGACACCCCAATCCCAATCCCCAATAGTAAGGTTTTGCCCTGATATTTCCTGAAAGCACTGTTGCTTAAAGCACGGTCTAACCCACCCTTAAGGGTTGCAGAAGGATCAGAAGACGACTCCATAACCCCGGATTCTGGGTCTGGTTGACCTGTGATGTTCCTGTCTTGACTCACTGCTTTTCCTCAGTTAGTAAATTTGAACTTTATATTTTTGACTTATAAAGATTTGTGACTTTTTGTAATGTTTCTTCAATTGTAGCGGTAAATGCCCCGCCTTGACAAAATTAGAGCATTTGATCTACAAAAAACTCCAGAATCCCATAGGCTTCCCCTTTACATTGTTTCATTAGGAGTGACCCGGTACATCACCCAAAAGCATGAATTCCGATCTCAAATCTGCTTTTTTTTCAGAAAACAGTGGAGAGTCCATAATTTTCTGTTCAGATTACTAACGACCATTTTAGCCAGTTAGTTTAGAGTATTCCCTTCATGTTATGCTAGAGAATAAAGATCAATTAGCCTCGGTGTTCTAACAGCAATGACAGACTTTTCTAACCCTCCCTTTGTTTTACTAGCTTTTGGCTTATTTGCAGGGATTGTATGTGGTTTATCCTTTTTTCAAGGGTTAAAACAACTATTAAACAAATGGTCAAAAACTCGCTCATCCAAAGTTTTAGACCAACTGCGCGGTATCCCTCTTTTTTTGCCCTTTCTGGGCATTGTGGGAGGCGTTTGTCTCTTTCTGGCGACTAGCTTACAAGTGTTAGCGATTAGTCCTAAAATAGCCTATATTATCGCCACGCCCCTCAGTGTAGGGATGGGAATTTTAGTCTGGCTGCAATTAATGCGACAAGTTAATCAACTAGAGCGCAAAGGTAAATCTAGCTAAACATTTTATAAACTCCTCTAATTATGATTGATCAAAGTTGGTATCACAAAACCCAAAATGCTCCTACTTTCATTTCGGCAGGGGGTGTTGTTGTGCGTTGGGAAGGACAACAAGTTTATGTGGCATTAGTCCGGGGGGAAAAATATACCGAGTATATTTTACCCAAAGGGCATCTAGAAGCGGGAGAAACCCTAGAAGAAGCCGCCCGACGAGAAATTGAAGAAGAGGGGGGCTTTTCTCAATTGGAACTAATTACAAAATTAGGCATTCGAGAGCGGTTTAATTTTGCTAAAACCAATTGGAAAGTAACCCATTATTTTCTCTTTTCTACTGAACAAATTAATGTCAAGCCGACAGATCCTAATCGCTACTATGAAACCCATTGGTTCACTTTTGACCAGTTACCCCCTCTTTTTTGGCCAGAACAACAGGAATTAGTTCAATTAAGCCGATCTATTCTAAGGAATAGGGAATAGGTAATCGGGAATAGGTAATAATTTTTGATTTCTCGACTCCCGACTCCCCTGTTCCCTGTTTCCTTGACTTCAATTTTGGACACAACCGGATTTTCCCACCCTCCCCCTGTTCCCTGTTTCCTTGACTTCTAACTTTGGGTCTTAACTTGTCAACATTGATTAGTTGAACAATAATCAGTAGGGACAATCCACAAATTACCTCTAGGATAAACTATTTTTCATTCCTTTTAATCTAAATCAATAGAATGAGTTGCTTGGGCAAAAGTTTGCGAGTAATGGGGAAATTCTGTGTCCATTATCCAATCCCAGAAACGGAAATACACTCCATAATTATAGCGACCTCCGTAAAGATGATGAATATCATGGTGAGTTGTAGTATTAAACAGTACCCCCCCAAGCTTTAGCCAATTTTTAGGCATTGGTTCATAGCCTAAATGTCCAATAACATTGGCCAAGATAGAGAATCCCATCATCACAACAATCACCAACCAATGAACCGGAAAAATATGGCTAACAACCCCGAAAAATAGAGCATGAATTATGGCTTCAGTGCGGTTTAAAGAGTAACCCGAAAAAGGAGAAGCATCTACTGAAATGTGGTGTTTTTGGTGTAAATATCGGTACAGCCTTGGGTGGTGCATTAAACGATGAACCCAGTAGACATAGGTATCATGGAGAATAAGCAGAACGATCAAGCTCAAAATCCAGTATTGCCATCCCCATTTTGTGAAGTCAAAATACAGTTGATTGTGGGGAGTTAATTTTAAACAAGTTATTGCCCAAAAGAACGAGAAAATGCCATTGGATTGGAGCGAATTTAGCATTTCTTGTTTAATTTTTTGGTGGATCAAAAATTTATTTGATATCCGGGTTCGATGTTTTTTTAGCCAAAACTGAACAGTGAACAGACCTAAGAAAGCTAAGATAAAATATCCAAGGTTGGTCAAGGTAAAGAAAATGAAGTAAACCGAGATAAATAATCCGAAAACTTCCATGATTTAGCCTCAATTGAAATCTACAGTGAGATGGGTTGGTCAAGGATCAAGGCATCAGTAAGCCTACACAGATATTATGAAATATTCAGTCATTTAATATCCAAAAAACCGTCACATATCTCTTGACAAATATGATTCAGTAGGTTAATCATTAATTCAACACAAACTCTCTATATTGAGGCTTCAAACTTGTAGAGACTTTTTCCGGATGAATCACCCGGTAATCTAGCACACTCCAAGACATAAATGAAAGAGAATAGTGGTGACAGACAACGGAGACTTGATACCTACGCACTGTTTCAGGAGGTGGACTGTGGGGAATTTAGATAGGTTGACTGCTCACTAAGCCCTGAAAACCGTTACAATTGCTTACATGACCTTATTGATGTTTTTGAACTACACCATGTCAGTAACTTCTGTGCTTGGGGCGCTTTTACCCGCCCTTGACAGTCTCTTTTCGACCCAGGGTATTATGGTAATGCTCTTGGTTGCCTATGCAGGGGCTATGTGGATGTTCCTGTCGAGTGCGCCAAAAGTCCATACAATCATGGTGTCGGATTTGCAAATTGCGAAGGAATTTTACGAGGGGTTATTAAATTTACCTGTGGCTGATGTTCCCCTCCATTACTATTACAATTATGAGCAAAGTTTAGGCGCGGCTAGTTTAGATCCTCTTTATCTGTCTGCTACCCCTGCCCCGAGCGCTTTAAGCGGTACAATGGGGGGCAGTGAGGGTTTATGGTATCAACTGAAGAAAAACACGCAACTTCATGTGATTTCTGGGGCAACTTATGGCCATAAAAACCGTCAGCGTCATGTCTGTTTTGATCGAGACTGTTTAGAAACACTTCTTTTGCGGGTACAATCTCGACGTTTACGGTTTAAAGTTCGTAGTAAAAAGCCGATTAATTTCTTGGTGAAAGATATTGAGGAGCGAGTGATTGAAATGGCAGAAGTTGCCAATTAAATGGAGGGCAACTAAGCACTTTGAACTAGGTCACTTGAAAGAGTTTTGATTCAAGGTGCGATCGCACATCGGGGGAAAGGTCTATCGCCCGTGTCAACCCCTCCACCAGTAGGACTTGAGCCTCATAGAATTGTAACAAGGCTTGTCGCTGGCGATCGCCCAAAGGTTGCAATAATTGGCTGTATCCCTGCTGGGCTAAGACATTTTGGAGTTTTTCTAGCCAAATATTCCCCTCCGTCTCCCACCATTTTTTCAGTTGTTCCGTTTTCATCTCTAAACTCGGTAAGTCCAACAAGAGAGAATTTAAGCTGACCGCTAATTCTCCCTCTAAACTTAGTTCACAAAGTCCTTGCAAATCCCGCTTTAACATACTCTGTTGAACGCGCACATAAGACACTTTCCGAGAGGGGAGTTGTACCTGTAAATTTTCACCCCATTGGCTGGCTAACTCCCGCCCTTTTAACCAAGCTTCGGCTAAGTTTTTAACTCGTAATGGGGTGATCATGCGTTGAAAATCGAGCCAAAATAAAAGTTCCTGAACTAAGGCAGTTGCTAACGTTAATCCTTTTAAATTACGCTGTTGTAAACGAAGATTACGCGATAGTCCAAAACTTAATAATACTCCCTGAACGAAAATAAAATTGCTTTGCTCTTGACAACGTTTTGCTTGTTGTTGCACCCAAGTTAAAAATAAAACACATTCTACATCTTGGGCAATATCTTCCTGACTCTTCTCCTGAATTACTGTGAATAAGGTTTCACTCTTGGGCAATAAGGAAAAAGTTATTAAAATAATATTGTGCCAATTGGGATCATAAAGATGATTAACCAAGGTTTGAAAAACGGACGTTTTGGGATGATGGGCAATCCAATGACTCGCTAAATATTCTTGAAACGTAAGATGAGAAAAGGAATAGATTTCCCGTGCTTGTTCTACTAAAATTCCATGTTGGCTTTCAATTGTCTTCAGAATTTTTATAACATACTGTTCTAGTTCATTCCTATTTTTTTGACTTTTTTGGTAATTAATTAAGTAATGAATGATATACTTTTGAAGGTGGTGCTGATCGACAAAGTATTGGTCTTTTTTTATCATAACATAAGCTAAGTAGCTTAATAAGTTTATTTTTTCTGCGACGGAAAAATTGCATTGTTCACTATCTCTTTGGATACCTCTCGTCATATCCCAACGAGTGAGCAAGATATCTAGACTCTGTTGGTAAAGTTTGAGTAAATTATGAGGAAAGTCGGCTTTTTGTTGAAAAACAAGGCAACTTAAGTTAAGTAAAATCGGTGTTTTAATGAGTTCTCGAATTGAGCGATTTTTAGGCTTTTGAATTTGTTTTAAAAACTGTTGACTTAAAATTTCACTGCTATAATCCTTTTGATTAAGGAGAGAATGATGGTTCAAAAGCTGAAAAAACTTAGGAACAAAGCTGGAGATTTGCTGGTCGCTAAAGTCTGCTATTTCAATTTCTGTAAAGTTTGGTAAGTGGTATTGATAGGCGGCAGGTCGGCAAGTGATTAAACAGGTAATATTATGATATTTTTCCAAGAAACGCTGTAGTTTTTGCAGCAGTAATAGTTTAGATTTTGCCGGAACTTCATCAAGTCCATCCAGCAATAAAAGCACTCTACCTTGTAATAAAAGGTGTTCAAGTTGTGCTAAATTATCAGCCGGAGAATAGCTAAATAAATCATTTAAGAAGTTACTTGAGTTAAGTTTAAGGTTATCTTCCGGTAGGTTTTTCAGTCGGATAAAAATAGGCAATAAATCTCTTCGCCAACTCCCTTGATTACACTGAATCGCTAAAGCTTGTAAAAGGGTCGTTTTTCCGGCACCCGGTTGACCTAAAATGACAAGATGTTTGTATTTTTCTAAAATTGTAGTAACGGGAATTCGTTGTTGGGCAATTTTCGTCAATCTTGAACGATTATACTCACTAGCACTGGGAAAATCAGAGATTTCTAACCAGCGTTGATGGGGAATTTCTGGCAAAATATTCACATCTACATAAATATCTTCCAGTTCAATGGGTCGAGTTACATCTAACATCTGGACAAAACCACATTGATGTTCTAGAGTGCTGGCTTGACTCTGACGCAAATCCTCGACCCAAAAATCTAGATCCGGATGGTCTGTATCTGGAGTTAAATCGTCTTCAGGGGAAAGGGCAATTTCTTCAGGGTTTAAGTCGAGGGCGAAACAGATTTCTATAAAAACATGGCGGTAAATCGGTTTACCGGAAAAGAATTTCCAAATGGATTGACGAGTTTGCAGACCCACTTCGGCCGCTAAATATTCTTGCGTCCATCCTTTGCGTTTAAAGGCTTTTTTTGCTTTTTCAACCCCAGTGGGAGAGGCTATGAGCGATCGCTTCACCATGCCCTATTTCTCTGGATTCCCTATGGCTCTTGCGGTTCTAGGACAAGTTTAGCCATAAAGAAACCGTCCATATCCTCTTTCGTCGGTAGGATTTTAACCCATCCGGCGGGATTTTGCACAGGAAAGTCGGGGGGAGGGGGTTGTAGGTACCATTGGGGATGAGTGGCCAAAAAGTCCTGAATCACTCCCTCATTTTCTTGGGGGTTGAGGGTACAGGTAGAATAAACCAGACACCCCCCCGGTTTAACCCAAGTAGCGGTATGATTTAAAAGTTCCCGTTGCAGTTGCACTAATTCAGCGAGATTTTCCCGAGTTTGTCGCCACCGAATATCAGGATGACGGTGGAGAGTGCCTAAACCGGAACAAGGGGCATCAAGGAGAACGCGATCGCCTTGACCGATAAATTGCTTAAATTCCCGACTATCCCCCCCACAGGTCTGGATGCTGTGCAGTTTGAGCCGTTGTTGATTACCTCTGATATGATTCAGGCGTTTGAGGGCGCGATCGCAAGCCCAAATTTCCCCTTGATCCCCCATTAACTCCGCGATATGGGTCGTTTTCCCACCGGGGGCAGCACAGGCATCAATCACCACCTCCCCCGCTTGAGGAGCCAGCAAGTGGGCGACTAACTGGGCGCTTCCATCCTGCACCGTCCACCACCCCTCCTGATACCCCGGTAACAGCGCAACGGGGCCAGTTTTACCCTCCACTCGTAACCCTTGGGGTAAATGAGGGAGGGGATAAACGTTCAAGGATTGGGCGTTTAAAGCCTCTTGGACGGCTTCCCGAGTCGTTTGTAAAGGGTTGATGCGTAAATCTAAGAAAGGGGTGTTATTGAACCAAATACAGAGTTTTTCGGTTTCCTCCTCGCCCCACTCCTCCCACCACAACTGAAGGATCCAATCAGGGAAACTGTGCAACAAACCCAAACGCGAGATGGGATCTGAAGGTAACACAAGGGGATCCCCGTCTTGGGCGAATCGTTCATACTGGCGTAAAATGCCGTTGACTACCCCCGAGAGGTGTTTAAATCCGTTAGTTTTAGCTAACTCTACAGTCGTGTTAACGGCGGCCGAGGGGGGAATATGATCTAGATAGCGCAGTTGATAGAGTCCAATATGGAGGATCAGGCGTAAATCGGGGGGTTGTTGTCGGGCTTTTTTTTTGCCCAGTTGATCAATCAGGGCATCGAGAGAGCGCTGTCGTCGGACTATACCATACACTAACTCAGTAAATAAGCCCCGATCTTGGGGATTTAAGCTTTTTTGGTGCCGTAGGGTACGATCTAAGACTACATCGGTATAGGCGGATTGGCGGTCAATTTGTTTTAAGGCCAGAAAGGCGAGTTGGCGGGCGTTCATAGGAGTTAGGGAACGGGGGAACGGGGGGCAGGGGAGAGGGGGAGCGGGGGAGCAGCAATAGGCAATAATTCTTAATGTCCCGATTTCCGATTCCCGACTCTTACCTCTTGCCTCTTGCCTATTCTTGCCTCTCCCCTGTTCCCTAGTCGAGAGTTTACTCTGGTTTGAGGAAATAGATTCCTCCCGAAACGAGAGTGAGGAGGACAGCAGACCAAAAGGCAATGATGGCGACGAGAGGCCAAGGAGGGGGGAGGGGAGAGATCAACAGGGCAATGGCGATGATTTGGGTGACGGTTTTGAGTTTGCCCCAAAAGTTCGCCCCTGTGATTGTGGTTTGATTGACGCGCCATCCTGCGATCGCCAATTCTCGCCCCAAAATCAGAAATACCCCCCACGCGGGAATCACCCCCCAGGCAATCATGGCTAATAACGGCGCTAACACTAATAACTTATCCACGAGGGGATCTAAAAATTTCCCCAAATCTGTCACCTGATTCAGACGACGGGCTAAATACCCATCCAGCCAATCGGTTCCGGCCGCAATCAGGAAGACCATCAAGGCCAGCCAACGGTTTTGGGGGGTGGGATCTGCTAAACAATAGAGGAGAATTGGCACGCCCAACAAGCGGGAAACTGTAATCCAAGTAGGTAAATTCATGAGTCAAGATGGGTCAAGCGTTGACACTCCCCGGTTGTCCATAAAACTTACGACGCTTAAGATCAGGACAGATAAAGCTTGTGTTAATCTCAGTGTATCATTGTCCTTTTTTCTCGCCCGTCCAATCCTGGACGAGCGCCAACATGAAGCGAACCGTTTCCATTCCCGTCAACCTACCCCGTGAGCGGTTTTTGCTCCTCATGGGCTTTTGTGCTGACATTTTTAATCAGCACGTTGACTGGGCATTAATGGGGACGGTGGAACAGGCAGCGGTCAATCTGCCAGATGTGACAGCCCTTGTGGGTTAGTTACAAGCCCCATCCCGCAAGTGGAGTGGGGCAGTTGACAAAATCATAGCCTTTTCTAGTGCGATTCAGTCTTAAGCTTTTTCCTAGAAGGTATCCCAACCGTGAAAAAGGTCAGATTTAACAAAAATGTTGCGGAATTCCCCTTCCTCGCTTGCAGGGAGGGGATGGATAGCAACCCAGTAATATACTGAGCGACAGCGAATCCTTAGATAAAATCCTTAGATAATCGGTTATACTGTTATCGGCAACACTGGTTCTCGATAATGTATAAGGCTTACAAGTATCGTATCTATCCTACTGACGAGCAAAAAGTATCCCTGGCTAAGGCGTTCGGATGCTGTCGTTGGTATTGGAATTTGGCGTTAGACTTGTGCCAAAAAACCTATATCGAGACGGGGAAAGGATTGTCTCGTGGATACATTCAAAGCCTGTTACCTAAACTAAAAAAGGAATATCCTTGGCTAACAGATGCCTACTCCCAATCCTTACAAGTGGTTGCACTTAATCTTTCTACTGCCTACAAAAACGTTTTTGAGAAACGGGCGCAGTCACCCCGTTTCAAGTCAAAGCATGGTCGGCAGTCTTTAAGTTATCCTGCTAACGTTACAAAACATTAAAAATGAAGCCTTGCGGATATTGTCGTTGGGAACCAGCGATACGGCCTGGGGAGGGAACGTAAGACAACCTGGCAAGATTTCGGTTTTGCTAGATGCTTTTCCCATTGAATCAGGAAGCCCTATCCTCGCGCCTAGGCAGGGTGGGGTAGTTCACTAAGTTGACCTCCGTTGGATCTTGATTGTTTACCGTTACAAGCGTATGACCACCCAAACCCCCGGCCGACAGATCCCCAAGTTGCAAGTTTATTCGTTCTTGGCGCGTTTAGCATTTCCTCGGAGTTATTTAGGGAAAATTCTCATCGTGGCCTTTATTGGGACTCATATTCCTCTATTGACCTTGTTTTTTTATGCCATCGCCTCAGCCCAGATTGACCTTGAGATCAAAGTACGGATTCTCGGGGTTGCCTTAATTGCCACCTTAATCGGCACCGGGATCACCCTATTAACCTTACAACAATTACTCGCCCCCATTCGGGCTACCTTCCTCAGTCTCCGTCATTATCTCGAAAAAAGTGTTCTTCCCAACTTACCCACCCAGTTTAAGGACGAGGTGGGGATTTTGATGAGCGACACCATGTATGCGATCGCCAAACTCGATCAGTCCATCCACCAACTCAAAAACTATGATGCTCTAACCGCCCTCCCCAACCGGGATTTCCTCCAATATCGTCTAGAAGAAGCGATCGCCCTAGCTCAACCACACACCCTTCTCGCCGTGATTCTACTGGATATTAACGATTTTTCCAGCGTTAACAACAGCCTCGGTCAAGACAAAGGCGACTGGTTACTCCGACAAATTGCCCGTCGTTTAGATCAAGGCCATTCCTGTCATCTCATGGCACGAGTCGGCAGCGATGAATTCGGTTTTCTCTACAGTCAGATTCAAGGCCTAGAACAAGTCATCCAGCATACTCAAACCCTGATCAACCTCTTAGCAGAACCCTTTATCCTAGAAGGGGAAAAACTCTATGCCACTGCCAGTGTAGGCATCGCCATCTATCCCAGTGACGGAGAACAGTCAGAGGAACTGCTCACCCATGCCGACACCGCCCTCCGTTCCGCCAAAACCGCAGGAGTCGGAAACTATCATTTTTATTCCTCCGCAATGACCGAAAAATTGCGCCGTCGTTTAACCTTAGAACGGGATTTACGCCGTGCTTTAGAACGAGAAGAACTCGAACTCTTCTATCAGCCCCAAATTGACTATCACACCGACGGAGGCGACTGTATGGGAGCGGAAGTCTTGCTCCGTTGGCGACATCCCCAAGAGGGTTTTATTTCCCCGGGTGAATTTATCCCGGTGGCGGAGATGAGTGGTTTAATTATCCCCATTGGCGAATGGGTCTTACAAAAAGCCTGTCAGCAAAACCACCTCTGGCAAATGGGGGGATTACACGGTTTACGAGTGGCCGTGAACTTATCCGCCCTACAATTCCAACAGCCCAATCTGTTGGAATTAGTGGCCACTACCCTAGAAAATACCCATCATGATCCCAATCTCCTGGAGTTAGAAATTACCGAGGGCTTATTGATGAATGATGTTCAAAGTGCCATTAAAATCCTGCAAGGTATTCGTGATTTAGGCGTAACGGTAGCCCTTGATGATTTCGGCACCGGTTATTCTTCCTTAAGTTACCTCAAACGCTTTCCCCTAAACTTTCTTAAAATCGATCAGTCCTTTGTCCGAGGAATCCCCCAAGATAGCAACGACACCGCCATTGTTCGTTCGGTCATCGCCTTAGCCCAGAGTTTACAATTGGATGTCATTGCCGAAGGGGTGGAAACCTCAGAACAAGCTACCTTTTTACACCATTTAGGCTGTCATAAATTCCAAGGCTATTATTTCGGTCGTCCCATGCCTGCGGTAGAGTTTACCCGTTTTTGGGAGGCACGGCCCTATGGGAACCATTGAGGCTGAAAACCAACAAAGGGCAATTCTTCCAATTGAGGAGAAGTCCTTTGACCTTGCTCCGGTAAGGAACGAGGGGGAATTAATAACCAAATTTCCCCATCGAGTAACGCCTCTCCGGAACTGGTTTTTAAGAAACTTTCTTGCTCATTCGTGGGATCTGTGCGGATTTGGTCAAACAGTAACCCTAAGCCATCAGGAGCTAAACTGATGTTGATGTCTTGATATTTCGGTAAGGTAATTAAGGGAGCGACCTTTTTCTCTCCGACATCGACCATGGCAATGTAAGGCTGTTCTATATATTCCGTATCCTCCACCAAATTGGTCATTAGGCAAAACATTTGTTCACCTTTCGCCTGAAATTGACAGTCGAGAATAGAGCCTTGGGTATCAAAGATTTTTTCTTGAACGCCCTGATTGTTGACCAAATAAAGAGAGCGGGTATAGAGCAAATCAGGGTTATTTTTATTAAAATCCACCATCGCGGCAGATCGACCATCAGGAGAGAACCCTAGCACCATACCAAATTGAGCTAAAAAGTCTAGGGGTTGGGCGGCCGGTTCTAAGGACAGAATAGCAATTCCTTCTCCTTGGGTGCTGGCGATGGTTTCATTATCTGGGGCAATCATAAACACCCCACCCGGTTCATTTTTCAAGGGTTTAGGTCGTTGGCCGTCTTGTATAACCCACAAGCCAAAATCGGCGGGATCTTGTTTGTTCACTCGTTGCACGACGAGCAGTTCCCCGTCTTCGGAAAGGTCAAATTTGAGGTTGTTGTAGCCTTCGTTGTCTAGAATTAACTCAATTTTGCCAATGTCTTTTCCAGTTTGAAAACCCGATTTTTCCCGGGTGAGTCCAGTATTCACGCGGTAGATTTGTTGATCGAGAATTCCCTCTCCGGTGCTATTGCGTTCTACGGCACTAAAAACAATCTGGGCGCGATCGCGGTCAATTCTAAATTCGGTTACAACCAACTGTTCTGGCGTGATAATCCGCCTTTCTTGACTGGTGAAATCAAAAACGACCAAACGCCCCCGTTCGGCCCCTTCTAGACCAATATAAGCAAAAGCCCGGTCGGGGGTGCGGAATTCGGTTTGATAGGGTTGAATGGCCGCCCCCTGTTCCTGCTGATTGGTAAAGCGTTCGTGGGCGTTTTCCAGTTCAAAACGGTATCTTGTCCCGTAGGGTGCAGGAAAATCCAAGGTATAGGCCATCCGTCGTCCAGCCCAACTGGTTTTTCCGGGCAGGGGGTTTTGAACATCAGGTTGATCGGGAATAGTTATCTTGATGTTTTCTTCAACACTACTTTGATCCATCGGGCGATTAAAGCCCAAAATAAAGGCTTGATCTCGGTAGTCAATCACGCGGTTTTCCCAGGTGAACTGATTCACACGAGGGCCGGTGTGAAAGAGGCAGCGATCGCCTGTACAAAAACTACCGCCTAAAATTAACAGCCCAATCACCACAGAAAACAGGGTCATTAAACCCAAGGAAATGCGGTCAATGGGATAAAGGACGGGATAACGATTAGGAATAGTCATAGATTGACTCCTCAGAACTCGTAAGGATTGCTAGGGGTGGGAATTTGTTGAGTATTTTTAGCGGCAATGACCAGTTGACGCTGTTCGCCAAAGGTTTCGGTGGTCATTTCCCCTTGGATTTCTAACCAGATATCTTGTTCATAGCGTGGGGTACCCGGGGGGAGTTTGACGGGTAAACCGACGGGGTAGGCATCCACGGCGCAGCAGGTGATCACAAAACGCGAGATTAAAATATACTCCTCACTCAGGGTGGGGGAATGAACCACAAATCCGGTTACATTGGCGGGTTGTCCTCGGTAAGCATCGGGTTCAGGATAGGCGTTAAAGGTGCGCACCCAATCTAAGAGGGAGCGTTCTTCGGGTTTAATGGCACTGTAAAAGGTTTGGGCTTCGGTGCGGGTGTAGGGCAGGGTTTCACTTAATCCTCGTTGTAAGGCGGTGTCACTGGCGAGGATTTTGGGAGGAATGATAAAACCCGACAGGGCGACAATTAAGAGCAAACTGGTTGCGACACCGGGGGGAAAGAGGGTTAGATGTTGGGTTTCGGCGGCCGTGAGGGGGGGTATTTTCCCCTGTTTTTCTGAGACTTGGTTCCAAGTATTGACCCCCGCGATGACGACTAGGACGATACCTGCGGCTAAAACCAACGCAAAATAGTTAGGGTGAATGAGCAGTTGTAGGCGCCCAATGACAAAATACTTGAGGAAGAGTACCCCCCAGGCGAGCATGGTCAAGATATCTAACCAGGGGACAACGTTTAGATAAATCTTGCCCAGCGGGGAGATGTATTGACTCCAGAGGGGATGGGAACGCCATTGGCGGCGAGCGCGTTTAAAGGCCTTCATGAGTGTTAGAAGAAGTAACTATAAGACAAGGTAAGGATGAGGGTGAGTTGAGCGGCGATCGCAAATAAATAAAGAATCACCTTGGGTTTAAAAATCGAGATCATCAAGCCAATGGCTTTAATGTCAATCATGGGGCCAAAGACCAAAAAGGCCAGGAGGGAGCCTGTGGTAAAAGTGGAGGCAAACGCTAAAACAAAGAAAGCGTCAACGGTGGAACAGATGGACACCAAGGCCGCTAATAACATCATGGCCAAAATTGAAGTCACCGTCCCTTGACCTAAACTCAGCACCAACTCCCGAGGTGCTAACACTTGAATGGCGGCGGCTGTGGCACTGCCCAATACCAACATCGCCCCGAGTTCCCGCATTTCTTGGACAATATTATTTAAAAACAGGCGGACTCTGTGGCGAGAAAAGCGTTGAAAGGCTTTCTGATAGGGCAAAGCCACGGCTCCGGTGGCCGCATCATCCAAACGCACAGGCGCTGATCCCTCACCTAATAAAAACGTCCCAGATTGTAATAACGTCGGTAGGGGTTCCGGTTTCGTCCAGAGTGCTGAATGGCTTGAGGCTTGATTCGCCCGTTGATTCATCACCCGCTTGGCTAAATCCGGCTGCATGAGGGGCCAAGGATCTTTCTGGAAACTAAACACACAGCCCACAATGGTGGCAATAATCAACGAGAAGAGAATCCGCCAAAATACCATCCCCGGCTGATGGGGAAATGCCGCCCAAGTAGACCACATCACAATGGGGTTAATGGTGGGAGCGGCGAGTAAAAAACCAATGGCCACTGAAGTAGGCGCCCCTTGAGTTAAAAGACGACGAGCGACGGGGACATTCCCACATTCGCAGACGGGAAACAGAAACCCGGCACAACTGCCAAATAAAGCCCCTAATAAGGGATTGCGGGGCATTTTCGCCACTAACTGGCGTTCATCAACGAAAAAAAGCAAAGCACTGGAGAGAAGAACGCCTAACAGCAGAAACGGTAACGCTTCTACCAATAAGCTCATAAAGAGCGTGAACGCATTGTACAGTTGAGTCATGAGTTTTGTGAGGAAACGACAGGGATCACGGCTATCTAGTCGAGTTTAACGAACTATGGGTTGAGTTCTGCCTATAATACCTTACGAAAATAGCACGGGAGTCTGAAAGCCCCGTCAATTTATTGCGGGGATGAAAGACGACACGAGCGGCTTTAGCCGCCTTCCTTGCGTCAGATATGCTACCCTAAACCCATGATTGTACTAGAGTTCAAGGCACGGGTAAAACCCGCCCAAGCTGCCGCCATTAACGAGGCGATACGGACGGCTCAGTTTGTCCGTAACAAGGCCGTGCGCCATTGGATGGACAACCGGGGAGTGGGTAAATGTGACCTTCTTGAATGTGAAAGGGTTGGTCAAGAACCGGAAACTAGCTAAGTCCATTAGTGACGCGGGATGGTCAATATTTCGCTGTTGGTTGGAGTATTTTGGTAGAAAATATGGGAAGGTAACGATTGCCGTTCCTCCCCAATATACGAGCCAAAATTGCTCAAACTGCGGCAAACGAGTCCAGAAGGCACTCTCCGTCAGAACTCATCACTGTCCCCATTGCGGCTATGAGGCTGACCGAGATGTAAATGCTGCCATCAACATCCTGCGCCTTGGACTAACTACCGTGGGACACACGGGAAGTTATAGGCTTGGGGAGATTGGGCCTCTGGTTGGGTTGGAGAAATCCTGCTCAGTTAAGTCCGGTCGATGAACCAAGAATCCCCGTCGCGTGATTCGCGGGGAGTGTCAACGAAAGATTTTGGGGGTTCACCGGAAAACGGCTCATCAGCTTTGACCGATCCGAACGCTTCAGGAGATTTAGCCTCTACTTTTGCTGGACATCCACTGTCAAGGCAAGCTAAGTCTATGAATGAAGAATCCCCATCCCTTTCGGACCCGGGAGTGTCAACCTGTGCAGACCATCTTAGGGGGTTGACGCGGGGAATAGGGCGAAAAGATGATATTGATGCTGCCTTTGGACAATGATATTTTCCGGTAGTGTGTTCTCAAGACCTTATAACTCTTTATGGTTTCTCCCACTCCCCCCGCCCAAGTCGCCTATCTTTTGGTCTTTCATGGCAGTCGTGATCCTCGGCCACAACAGGCTTGTGAGCAACTGGCGGAATACTTTCGCCAGGCCTTACAGGAAACGGCTCCCCCACCGCCCCCTCTCCCCCCACAGCCCCCTCTCGTCGCCACAGCGGCCTTAGAATTATCTCCCCTCTCTCTCTCCCAAAAGATTTTAAAGGTTGCCCAATTGGCGCAAAAACAGTCCATTGGCTGCCTAAAAATTCTCCCCCTGTTTCTGCTCCCGGGGGTTCATGTTCGTGAAGATATTCCGGCAGAAATTGAACAGGCAAAACAACACCTGAATTCGGATTTTCAGATCCGACAATCCTCCCATTTAGGGGATCAAAAGGCTTTATTGTCTCTCCTCCAGCAAGCCTTTGCTCCCTTTCCTGTGGGGGGTCGCATTTTATTATCCCACGGGAGCCGTCGTCCCTTGGCGAATCAACCGATTGCCCAACTGGCTCAAGATCTGCAAGCTTTACCAGCTTATTGGTCTGTTGCCCCCCATTTAGCAGAAACTGTCGCCCAACTGGTTCACCAAAACCCCCCGAGTTTAACGATTTTGCCTTACTTTTTGTTCTCGGGGGGAATTACCGATGCGATCGCCCAACAAGTCCACCAACTCCAAGCCCAATACCCCCATCTTCCTTTCCAGTTAGGACAACCTCTAGGCCCATCTCCAGAACTAGCACAAATTATCTTGGGGCTGGCAAACGAAACGGATTTATCTTCCGTTGAGGAGAAGAATAGGATTAGAGATATCCATTGAGTTGACCCCAGCATGATTGTATCTAACCTTTCAACCCTTGCCACGTTAGAGCCGAAATTACGAGCTTTGCTCCCCGCCCAGTTATATGTGGGAATCTGGGTGAATCCTCAAAATGAGCTTTTATTAGAGGTGGTCGGACATCTGCAAACCTTGCGCTATCTCCTCTCCGATAGTGTGCCGCGTCAAGTGGTCAGTAACCCCCCCCTACCGGGGAAACTCCGCTACCACTGGGAAGAAGGAACCCTCTTATTCACCGATTTAGCCGGGTTTACTCCCTTAATGGAAGCCAATACTGCCCAAGGGAGTGAAGGGGCGAAGGAGTTACTGAGCATCTTAAGTGGTTATTTTGCGGCGATGATTGATGTGGTCGTCAAATCAGGAGGGGATTTGCTGGAGTTTACGGGGGATGCGCTGTTAGTCCAGTTTCCCCAGGAAAGCGACAATGGGGATGTGGGTCGGGCAATTCGGGCGGGTTTGCGGATGCAACGGGCTATGGGGGATTTTGCCCATATCCAAACGGCTCAAGGGCGGTTATCTTTAGCCATGCGGGTGGGGATTCATCGAGGGCGGTTTTTAGCGGTGGATTTGGGGACTCCTTCCCGCATGATGCGGGTGTTGTTGGGGGAAACGGTCAAACGGGCGAAACAGGCCGAAGGGGCGGGTCAGGTGGGGGCGGTGTGTTTAACGGAGGAGGTGATTCAACTTCTGGGGGGCGTGTTTGCTGTAGAACCGGGAAAACTGGGGTATGGGTTGGTGGTGGATAATTTAAGCGATCGCCGTTTGGGGGAATATGACATTACTTTAAACAAGCGGCGACGGGTTTCTAGTGCGCTTTGGTTTGATCGCAGCGATCGCGCCCTCCTCGATAAAATTGAAAGTTTAGTCCAAGAATTAGAACCCCTGGCCAGTTATCTCCCCCAAGCGGTTCTTAAATTAGTGGTCGAAAATGCCGCCCAGCGTTCCATCCCCCCCACGTTCAGCCCCTGCGTCGTGATGTTTGTCAATTTAAGCGGCTTATCGGAGTTTATTGACCAAGTACAACCGGAACAAGAGGCGGCGGTGGTGGCACAATGTAACTATCTTTTCTCGGTGATTAATGGCATGGTAACGGCGGTGGGAGGGGTGATGAAAAACCCCACCTATCACCTAGAAGGTTCGGTGGTAGTCATTTATTGGGGGGGCATTGATACCCACACCGATGATGCGAGTCGTGCGGCTCGTGTCGCCTTAGAATTGCGGGAGGTGGTGCAACAGTCTTGGTTAAATCAAATGGCCAAGGGTGCGATCGCCTGTCAAATCGGCATCGCTCAAGGGGTCGTCTTTGCGGCCGAAGTGGGAGAACCAAGAGGCCGTCGAGAATTCAACGTTTTAGGCGACGTAGTGAACACCGCCGCCCGTTTAATGACCAAAGCCCAGCCCGGGCAAATCCTATTCACTCAAACTCTCTACGAGTCCCTGCGCCAACAATCCACCACCTCTACTCAATCCTTTCGTTATGAATTTATGGGCGAAATTCCCTTAAAAGGTAAACGCCAACTGTTCCCCGTGTATGAACTCCAGTCAACTACTCCGCCCAAAGGGGATGGATCTTCCCAACTCAACGGCCATTAGGGCTTGCTGAACATCCAACGTTTAATTAACCATTTTCCCGTAAAAACTCTTCAATTTCCTCCTCTTCAGGTTCCGGTACAAAATCACTGCGCATAATATAAGGCAAACAAGCCCCATCTAAGCCCTTTTGAATTCGTTTTGGTGTGCCTTCAAAGACAATAAATAACGGATAAACCTTCTCGGATCCCTCACTTAAAATATGCTCATAACGGTGAGGCATAATCCATTCATAGTCCTTGTCTAAATAGACCTGAGTTCTGCGCCACCGCATCAGTAAATCCGAAAAATCCTCTTGAGGACGGTGGATAAACACCAAAATCTCCACCCCCATCTTAATTTTCCATTCCGGATCACACATCAAAATGGCTAGATCACAGGGCAATTGTAAGGCAGTATTGGGGGTAAAACTATGAGGATTATGAACCGCTTCCCCGGTTTTGGGGTGACGGATGCGGGCGACAGGCAAGGGCAACACCAAAACACTTTCATAGGGCCGACGCATACTCGGAATCATTTCCAAGTAAGGACGATGTTGTTTTAAGAGTGCGATCGCCGCCTCTCGATTACTGTATTCCGCCAGAACACTTTCATAATAAGACGTAGTAACAGGCATGATTGTTATGTGCCTCCTCTAACCCATTTGATCAAACACGGCAAACATTGGTAGATACATTGACAATAAAATCACCCCGACAATTCCAGCTACACCTACCATCATCAACGGTTCAATGACACTGGTCAAGGCTTTAACCGCTTGCTCAACTTCATCTTCATAAAAGTCCGCCACTTTTAATAACATGGCATCGAGTTCCCCGGTTTCTTCCCCAATACTAATCATCTGCACCGCCAAAGGTGGGAAAACCCCCTCTTTTTCCAAGGCAATACTAATCATACCCCCCTGTTGAATTTCTCCCTTCGTGGCTTCTACGGCATTGGCAATCACTTCATTCCCCGCAATATCCCGCACAATATCCAAACAGTTTAAAATCGGCACCCCGGAACGAGTGAGCGTGCCAAAAATCCGGGCAAAACGAGCGACAGCATTTTTAGTATTCAAGTCCCCTAAGATGGGAGCTTTCAACATAAAAGCATCAATTTGTAAGCGTCCGGCCGGGGTTTTGTAATATTGTTTATAAGCAAAAACCACCCCAAACACACTAGGAATAGCAATCACCCAAAAGATGATACTTGTAAACCAACCACTCAACATCACCATCGTCTGAGTCAACAGAGGGAGTTCTGTCCCTAAATCATCAAAAATCCCGGCAAAAATAGGGATCAAAAAGATGGTCATGGCGAAGAACACAATCACCGCCAAAGATCCCACCGCCACCGGGTAAGACATCGCGGATTTCACCTGGTTCGCCAAGCGCTGCATATTTTCCAACAACATGGCCAGACGATCCAAGACCTGATCTAAAACCCCCCCCACTTCTCCCGCTTCCACCATAGAAACATAAAGCTGGTCAAAACAGGCGGGATGTTTGCGCATGGCTTCGGAAAGGCTAATCCCCTCCTGTACATCGGAGCTAATGGCTTTGAGGGCTTTTTTCATTTTGGGATTATCACATTGTTCCGTCAGAATCCCTAAACAGCGCACCATAGCCACCCCAGCATTGACCATTACCGAAAACTGACGGGACAACACGGCTTTATCTTTCACCGTGATACTGGTCATGTTTTCCGCTAAAGCATTCAGGTCAAAATTAAAGCCCGTTTGAGTAATATTGCCAATACTCGCGCCGGGGTTGCGATTCATTAACATACTTCGGGCTTGTTCGGGCGAATGGGCATCAATTTTAGTTTTGGTGCTATTGCCCTTGATGTCTTTAATTTCAGCGATAAAGGTTGGCATAACTCACTCCCGAAAAAAGAGGAAAGAAGCAAGAGAAAGAGAAAATAAACAAGAGGGAAAAGAAAAGAGACAGCCGGGGTCAAAGGCTCTGGGCTTGACCCCTTGCCGGATTATTTTTTAGCTACTCGACCGGTGGGAACTGTCCCAATAATACGCTGGAGTTCATCGGGTTTGCTGCACTTAGAAGCCGCTTCTTCAAAACTCACTTGTCCATTTTTGACAAAGGTAGCTAGGGCTTGTTCCATGGTTTGCATACCCATTTTCATCCCCGTTTGGATGGCGGAATAAATCATGGAGGTTTTCCCTTCCCGAATTAAGTTAGAGATAGCAGGAGTCACCACCATAATCTCTTGAGCCATACAGCGTCCGAATTCCCCGGGTTTGGGATTGGCTTTCTGTACCAAACATTGACTAAACACCGCTAAGAGGGATTGGGACATTTGCGCCCGAATTTGGGGTTGTTGTTCTGGGGGGAACACATCCAACATCCGGTCAATGGTTCCGGCGGCGGAGTTGGTGTGTAGGGTGCCGAATACTAAGTGACCTGTTTCTGCGGCCGATACGGCTAGGCCGATGGTTTCTTGGTCCCGCATTTCCCCCACCAGAATAATATCCGGGTCTTGACGCAGCGCGCCTTTCAAGGCGTTGGAGAAACTCTTCGTATCTTCCCCTTTTTGCCGTTGGTGGAATAAGCTCTTGATATTGGGGAAAACGTACTCAATGGGGTCTTCCACCGTCAAAATATGTTCAGCCCGGGTGCGGTTGATTAAATCCAACATGGCCGCCATTGTGGTGGTTTTTCCCGATCCTGTTTGTCCGGTGACTAACACCATCCCCCTCGGTCGTTCGGACATTTCTCGTACAATATCGGGCAGTCCCAACATATCAAAGTTGGGAATTTTAGAAGATAATGCCCGCATACAGGCCGCCCAACAGCCCCGTTCTTTGTACACATTTAACCGGAAACGGGCGAGGCCTTTCACCCCATAGGAGGAGTCTAATTCCCAGTTCTGCTCAACATCCTTCCGTTGTTTGTTGTTGAGCATACTAAAAATCAAACGTTGAGCTTCTTGGGGGGTGAGGGGTTCTTCCCCAATCGGTTGCAGTTTCCCACTTACTCGGAAATAAATTGGCGCACCCGCTTGGATATGAACATCAGACCCGCCCATTTCCACTAATTGCTCCAGAACGTCTTCAATCATTAATTCTGTGGGCATAAATCCTATCCTCTTGATTCAGTGGTTTTGATTGGTCTTGAATTCAATGGTTTAATCAACCTAAAATTGCTCAAAGATTGGGGTTATTGTTCCCCAACTTAAGGCAAAATCTCTCATCTAGAGAGCGGTTAGAGATCCGTAAAACGAGGGGTCATGCAGTAGGGACAATCTACCCATTCTGGTTGTAATTCCGCTTGACAAGTGCGGCAGGTTAAACCGCTCTTGCGTTTGGCGCGCAGTTCGGCTTCTAAACCTGTGTCGGTGAAGGTCACACGGTCTACCTCTTCGAGGGTGGTGTGTCCTTCATAGACCAGCATTAAGCTATAGGCTAGGAGGGTTTTCATTCCTTCTTCTACGGCGATTTCTTTAATGCGGTCGGTGGAAGCGCCCTCGTTAATGGCGGTTTGGACTCGTTCGGTCATGCGCAAGACTTCATACACCCCGACCCGTCCTCGATAACCTACCCCTCGGCATTTTTGGCAGAGTTCGACGTTGCCCCGTTGGTCAACGGGAATGGTGTTAGCTTTATAAAAGGTGATTTCTCCGTCTTTAGAGGCCGATAGACCATAACGGGCGAGTTCTTCGACGGTGGGCTGATAGGGGATGCGGCAGTCACTACAAACCCGCCGCATGAGCCGTTGTGCCAAGATGCCGATTAATGCCCCGGATACCATGAAGGGTTCAACGCCCATTTCGTCTAAACGGGCGATCGCACCGGCCGCGTCGTTGGTGTGCAAAGTCGTTAAAACCAAGTGTCCCGTTAACGCTGCTTCAATGGCCGTTTTCGCTGTTTCATGGTCGCGGGTTTCCCCCACCAGAATCACATCCGGGTCTTGCCGCAGGAAGGAGCGCAAAATCGAGGCGAAGTCCATTCCTTTTTCCCGAATGACCTGCACCTGAGTAATTCCATCTAAGGAATACTCAATGGGGTCTTCGGCGGTACTAATATTAATCCCCGGATCATTCCGTTCGGCCAGTACCGAGTACAAACTGGTAGACTTCCCGGAACCCGTCGGCCCCGTCACCAAAATTAAGCCAAAGGGACGGTTGGCCATTTCCCTTACAATGGCTAGGGTTTCCTCGTCACTAATTAGTTTATCTAGACCTAACTGAGTGGCGGAGTTGTCTAAAATCCGCAACACCACCTTTTCCCCATAACGACTGGGGAGGGTACTTACCCGAAAGTCCACTTTCCGCCCTTGATACATCCGGCGGATTTTACCGTCTTGGGGTAAGCGTTTTTCGGCAATATCCAACTCGGACATAATCTTAAAACGGGCGGCCACCGCCGGAGCAATTTGTTTCGGCATATTGTCAAAAGCCCGATGCAATACCCCGTCTTTGCGGAAGCGTACCTGTAAAAAGTTCTCTTGCGGTTCAACGTGAATATCGGAAACCCCATCATTGAGGGCTTTCATTAAGATTTTATTCACCAGATTAATAATCGGTGCCCCTTGAGCGTCTTGACTCGCATCTAGGTTATCTTCGTTTTCATCCGGTGCATCCTCAAGTTGCCCGAGATTTTCAAACAGGTCTGAGTTAATCTCTGTTTGTTTTTTCTTTTCTTCTTCTTGGGTAATGCGAACTTGTTCGTCAAGATACTGGTCTAAAAGTTGTTGATAATCCTCAATGGTAATGACAATCCGTTGCAGATCCACGCCTTGGGGGCGCAAAATGCGTTTCAGGTCATCCTGCGCTTCTAGGTCGTCGGGATTGACCATGGCTACCAACAGAATGGGGGGTTCTCCATTGCTCTTAGACAAAGGAGCTAGCTTATAACGACGACAAATATCAATGGGGATTAAGTTATCAATTAACTCTCCCATTTGATTGTTGGTGATCGGATTCACTTCCGGATCGAGTGAATCGACCCCGTAAAGGATTTTCAGTTCAAAGAGTTGTTGCTTTTTGTACTGACGCTGGAGTTCTGGCGTGAGTTGACGACCTGTAATGTCTTCTATCACTTCTGTCAGTGGACGACCCGTCTTCCGAGTTTCAATGAGCGCCTGTTTCATTTGCTCATTGTCCACAAAACCCGACTGGATGAGTTTATTTCCGAAGGGAGAAAAATCGTTACGAATGGTCAAGGCGCGGGTGTTACGCCGACTTCGACTAGATGGTGTTTGAGTCATGGTGGGTGACAATATCTCCTTACACTCAGGTGAGAGCAAACTTCCCCAAGCTTTTGCGGATTCGCTTCCCTGCTGATTCTATTAAACCTCTTATCTCTGCTCAACGCCAACTTTATTCTAGGGGGAGGGAATGATGCGGTATTTTGTTAATTTTTTTTAACATTTTCAGGGAGGAGAGCGGGGGGCTGGGAAAACGACCTAGCCGCGCGGGGCTAGAAAATTGAACAAAAGTTCGTTAGGATTGGGTACAAATAGACCAATTTTGAGTTTAACAAGGGGGAGGAAAAAGTCCCATGAGTTTACTGGGGAATATTATCTGGCTGATTTTTGGAGGTTTTGTCAGTGGTGTGGGCTATATTGTGGGAGGTCTGACCATTTGCCTAACCATTATTGGGATTCCTTTTGGGTTACAAGCGGTTAAACTGGGCATTGCGACCTTTACTCCCTTTGGGCGAAAAATTATCGAGGATGGGAAAGCCAATAGCACACTGACGACTATTTTTAATGTGATTTGGTTGATCTTCTTTGGCTGGGAAATTGCCCTTGTCCATTTAATTCACGGGCTGATTTTGGCGATTACAATTATTGGGCTGCCTTTTGCCAAACAACATTTCAAGTTGATGATTATTGCTCTTTTACCCTTTGGCCGAAATTTGGAGTAAAGTCTCTACGTTAATATAGGGGGCGGGCCAATGGCCTTGTAGGACGGTGAGGGGATGTTCTGGTTCTCCTAAATGGTTGACTACGAGCCAAGCGCCTGTCAGGTCATGGTGTTGGGTGTAGTCGTTGACGGTGACAAGGGTGGAGAATCCGGCTTGGGTGGCGGCTTTTAATCCCTGTTCGGAGTCTTCAAAAACGAGGCATTGCTGGGGGGATAACTCCATTTTTTGCCGGACATAGTGATAGATGTCTGGGGCGGGTTTTTTGGCGGCTACGATGTCTCCGGCGGCGATGACTTCAAAGATTTGGGGATTGAGATGTTGTTCTAGGAGGGCGATCGCATTTTCATAAGCGCTGGTGGTTGCGATCGCTAATCGAATCCCCTGTTGTTGCGCTTCCCCTAACAACCGTTCCACCCCCGGACGCAGAGGAATGGCTCCCTGTGTTAATAACTGTCGATAATACTCCGTTTTCTGCCCGTGCAGTTGGCGGATAAACTCCTCACTCCTCTCCTCCTCTGGGCGAAACTGCTCTAAATAGTGACGAATGCGCTCTTTCCCCCCGGCAACGCTTAACAATTGACCATAAAACTCCACCGACCAATCCCAATCTAGACCAGCCGCCCGAAACGCTTGATTAAACGCCACGCGATGCCCTTCCCGTTCCGTTTCCGCTAGTGTCCCATCCACATCGAAAATAAACCCTTGCCAAGCTGCCATCAAACGCTTCCCCTTTGTGATTAACTTAACCTGAACATTACCCGCTCATTGATTGGGAAATGCAAAGATATTTCCCTTGGGTACGCAATCTATCTTAGAATACGCATTGACACTCCCGGGCCTAAAGGCGTGGGGATTCTACATTCACCGACTCGCCGTTAGACAGCAGGCTTGCGCCAACTGCCCAAGAGGGCAAATCTCCTGTAGCGTAAGTTCCGGTATGCCCTACCGTACTGAGTCCTAATTTCAAGATATTGATGGCCGCATTGATATCTCTGTCTTCCACATACCCACAATAAGGACAAACATGGGTTCTAGTAGACAAAGATTTTTTCACTTTTTCGCCACAGCTAGAGCATTTTTGACTTGTGTTATGGGGAGGAACTGCAACAGTTACCTTCCCATATTTATGCCCAAAGTATTCTAACCAACTGCGGAAAGTGTACCAACCCGCATCACTAATTGATTTCGCTAGATGTCGATTTCTAACCAGCCCTTTGACATTCAAATCTTCATAGCCCACCAAATCGTTAGATTGGATAACGGAGTATGCTAGTCTCTTGCAATACTCTTTTCGCTGCCTACTTACCCTTAAATGCTTCCGGGCATATCTATTTCTAGCTTTGTGGTAATTGTTCGATTGTTTAACCTTGGCCTTTTTCCGCTCTCGACTAAACTTCTTGGACTTCTTACGATTAGCACGATTTAACTGCTTTTCTGCTCGACGGTAAAACTGGGGTGAAGATTCCACATGGCCTTGGCTGTCGGCAATGAAGTATTTTAATCCCAAATCAATACCAACGGCTTGATTTGTTGGTTGAGTCTCAATCTTAACATCAACACTAATTACAAATTGAGCATAGTAACCGTCAGCACGTCGCACTAATCGCACTCGCTTAATTTGTTTGATGTCATAGCAGTTAAGATCGTAAGTCCCCTTTAGCTTCAGAGTACCGATTCCTTTCTGGTCTGAAAATGTAATCGCTTTTCTCGTCTCTGAAAGCTTCCATCCAGATGATTTGTATTCAACTGAACGGCAATTCTTTTTAAATGTAGGGAACCCTTTTTTCCCCTTAATCCTCTTCTTGCAGTTGTGGTAAAACCGAGCTATTGCCGACCAAGAACGTTCCGCCGCCGATTGCCTAGCCATTGAGTTGAGTTCATTAGCAAAAGGAAACTCAGCCGCCAGTACGGCACAATATTTATTCAAGGCGTACTTGTCTACCTTGATATCTGGGTTGTCCATCCAGTAGCGCAAGCACTTATTTTGAATGAATTGGCTAGTGCGAATGGCTTCGTCTATGGCTTGATATTGCTTGTATTTCCCTTTGAGCTTGAACTCGTATACAATCATGTCATGAACCACTTGAACGTACCTTATGTTAGCACGGAAAGCATAAATTCGTCCTAAAAGGCTTGTCCTGAGCGAAGCCGTTCGTGAAACGTTGTGTAGCAAAGGGACGAGGTTTTAGACCCAATTTTTTGATAAAACTTTAGGAAGTATAGGAGCAAGAGCTACGATGCAGGCTGTAGAAAAGCCTCTGCAAACAGTCCCCAAGGAGTTTCTTAAGCCACCGGGGGGAATGAACCCAGACGTTTGGATGTGTCTTGCCGCAGTGGGACTGTTGGCTTGTTCAGCTTTGGGCTACTATGCCTGGGGATGGTGGCATTGGGTTTGTTTTAGTTTCAATGTACTCGCTTTACATCTCTCGGGTTCAGTCATTCACGATGCGTCCCACAATGGAGCCCATGCTAATCGGATTGTGAATGCCACATTAGGACACATCAGCGCCCTGATTTTAGGTTTTGCCTTCCCCGTCTTCACAAGGGTTCACCTTCAACATCATGCCCATGTGAATGACCCGAAAAACGACCCTGATCATTTTGTTTCGACGGGTGGCCCTTTATGGTTAATTGCCCCGCGCTTTTTCTACCATGAGGTGTTTTTCTTCCAGCGTCGTCTCTGGCGGAATTATGAGTTATTAGAGTGGTTTCTCAGTCGTTTAGTCTTTGGCGGGATTATTTGGTTGTCCTTGGAATACGGTTTTTTTGAATATATTGTCAATTACTGGTTTGTCCCGGCCTTAGTAGTAGGGGTGGCATTAGGACTATTTTTTGACTATTTACCCCATCGTCCTTTTCAAGAACGCAACCGTTGGAAAAATGCCCGGGTTTATGCTAGTCCATGGTTAAATTTACTAATTATGGGGCAAAATTACCATCTGGTGCATCATCTTTGGCCGTCTATTCCTTGGTATAAATATCAGGCTGCCTATGCTGCCACTAAGCCTTTATTAGAGTCCAAGGGAAGTCCCCTCTGTTTGGGCATTTTCCAAGGGGGCAAGGATTTCTGGGGCTTTCTCTATGATGTATTTATTGGGATTCGCTTTCATGGTGCCCACAAAACTAAGGTTGATTCCTAGGGAATAGGGCATGGGAGTCAAGGGTGGCAGTAGGGGCAATTTATAGATTGCCCCTACTTCCCCTGTCAATTATCCCATTGCCTGTAATGTTGGCGTGTGAGGAAAAAGAAGAGAAGGACAAGGGTGAGGGCGATCGCAATTCTGCCCTCTCGAACCCCTACACTGGGGTTAGACTGGAGAGGATTATTGGGTTTATTCAGGGTTTGGTTGCCATCCTCCACAGTCCGTTCAAAACGATCTTCTGAGGCTTCCGCTTCCCGTAGGGCTTGACGTTGCTCATCGTTAACGAGGACAATCATGGAAGAGTAAGGTGTGACAATGGCCGTTTCCTTGGCGATCGCATGAACCCCATCCAAATCCTCAACCGTCGGCGCGATAAAGCCTTTCGTCAATGCCTTAATCAACATTCTCGCCGCTAACGGCATAAATCCCCCGTCACCATCCTCTACTGTGGGCGTCGTTGTTGTTTGCCAAGCGTAGCCATCCACCACCGCAATGGTATCCTCCCCTAACCGTTGCGTCGTCGCCATCCGTTGCAACACCTCCGGCAGGGTTTGGGCAACTCCTCCCCCACTGCGTTGGATTTCCTGTAACACCCCATCCTCATAGGCACCCGGAAACCCCCCTAAATGTACCACCCATAGCGGTGCATTCATCACCGGAACCGTTTCCTGATCTTTAGCTAATTCATAACTCCCCTCATCGGTTAAAATTATCACCCCATCATAGGGTTTATTCCCCGCTAACGGCTTAAATTGTGCTAGTATTTCATCCAGTTGCAACGTTCCATAAAAGACCTGTTTTTTCAGGTTAAAATCTTGCCACTTTCCGAAAAAGTGAGGCTCTTCTTCCGCCGTTGCCGTCAGATATAACTCCGCCTCATTATTCTCTAACCTCCCATCCGTGAACCCTTCTTTTTTCAGCCAGTCTAACGTTTTAGTCACTGCCTGACGTTGGCTTTCCATACTATAAGAACTATCTAAAATCACCGCAAAACGCTGTCCTTGGGGTAACACATAATCCCCCTCACTTAAGGGCTTTGCCGTCACAGTATAGCCCTTTAACGTCGTTTGATGAGACTGTTTATCTCCCTCAGAAGCAGCAGGTAAAAAGCCCTCTAACCAATCTTGATCAAACCCCTTAACTTCCTCCCCATTCCGCCATCGTTTCGTTTTAGTTGTCCAGAAAATATTGCGTTTTTCCCCTAATTTAGGTAATGCCCATCCTGCCTCTTGATTCATTACCCGATAGGTTAACCACAAGTGCATTTTTAAAGGGCGCTCAATCGGTTCTGTTTCCCAACTTTGCCGTTTCGGAGGAATGGGAAAAGCCCGTAACCGATAATGTCTTGTTCCTACCTGTTCTAATAACGCGGGATCTACAGGATTGAACCGTTGCACTTGAGCATTATACACCCGTTGGGCTGCCCCCCTTGGGGAGACTTGAAACGTAAAGCGTTGGTCTAAATTATCGGTATCTCCTAACCAAACTCCCGTTAAAACTGCACTTTCTGGCAGGGTAAAGGAATAGAAAATTTCCTCCACATCATTGGTCACATTTTGATAGACTTCGTATAATTCAACCTCTGCCCAATCCCCCTCTTCTTTCACCGTAACTGCTTGTTTTTCCAAGAAAACCCGGTGTTGATTAATATTCAATACCCCCGCTTTTGCCTCGTCAATAATTGCCGTGGATTGTAAGGCTTTAATAATCGCGGATTGTTCTCCTTTTTGGAGAGAAGTATCAAACACTTGGGCGTAGAGTTTAGCGGCTTTCTCCTCATCCTTTGCTGTGCCTTGATACAGGAAGGGAGACAGCAATTGATTATGAACTGCTTGCAGTCCATCTAACAGAGGCTCAGGTAGGCTAAATACACGGTCATACCAGACTTTTATTCCATCATTATCTTGAGCATTGCCCAAATAGCGATAGCTTTGTAAATAAGCATTAACTAAGCCTTTTTTTAGGATTGGAGATTGGGCAATAATGGCTTGACGTTCAGCATTGTTCGTAACAGGTTGCTCTAAGATTTCAAAGGCTTTAACTTGGGGTTGCTGTTGGAAAGAAAAGAAGAGGACAAACCAAGTCGTTAATACACCCAAGGTAATAGATAGGGTGCGTTTTTTACCATACTGTGCCGAAAAAGCCCGTAAAATGCGCTGTCCTGAATGAATGTATAGGGCAGTGAAACTAGAAGGCACGAGGACAAATAACGTCGCACTGAAGACAAAAAGTAGGGAAAATAAGGCAAAATACCAGAGCGTTGAGAAAAAGTAGTGGGTTAACTCATACCATAGACCAGAAACCCACCGGAACGAGAGGAAACCAATGATTAATTCTCCCGCCACTGGGACGGCATAAAAGAATAAAACTGCACCAAAATATAGCCCCATTAACAACATGAGGCTATGAGCAGCAACTTGAATTATTCCTAGAACTTTATGCCGTCCTAATTTACTCTCAGCTTTGCCTAAATAGCCCACCAAAAGTTCCACCCCAAACGCCACCATACAAACCCCAAGACTGGCGATGACTAAATAACTCGCTGAGGTGAGTTCTCGCAGGGTAAAAAGCCGTAAAATAGCTAAGGTTAAAATAGGGGCTTCTACCCCATAAAACAGTCGAATTAACTCCAAAGGACGACGATTAAATTTGAGTAACCCGACTAACGTACAAGCCAGAGGAGTGATGAGAATTCCGAGTAACGCAATGAATAACTCTGGTTCAATTTCTCCGGCTATAATAGCCAGGACAAGAGGAATTCCCACAAAGGGAAGAATCCCTAAATAAACCACTGTTAAGAACAAAAAATTCCACAGCCAGAAAATGCTGTAATAGCTGACATGGAGTAAGGTCTTCATCCGGGGGCTTACCAATTCAATTTCCCCCTTCCTCAATGCCAACGATTCTCATTCCTGAAATTTCGTCAACCTTGTGAAATTTGTGATATATCTTAACAAGCGTTGACAAAATACATTTATTGTAGTAAGGAAAATGTAAGCCAAACAACCGTTAAGTTTAAATACTAAGGGATTTTTGTGTCAAAGCTCCCTGTTATAGTGTATATGTTGGCGTAGACCTGCAAATTTTTCTATTTTATGCTGTCGCTTGATATACCAAAAAGTCCTTCCGAGTCAGAATTGACCTACGTTACTCGAATTCTGGTCGTGGAAGACGAAGAGTTGATTCGGGAAATGGTCGTTTTGGCACTTAAGGAACAAGGCTATGATGTGGTAACTGCGATTGATGGACGGACTGCCTTAAATTTGTTACAAGAGGCAGATTCCCACGCTCCGTTATTTGATTTGATTGTTTTAGACTTGATGTTACCGCAAGTCAACGGCTTAGATTTATGTCGTCTGTTGCGCTATCAAGGGAGTACGATTCCGATTTTAATTCTGAGTGCAAAAGCCAGTGAAACGGATCGGGTTTTAGGCTTGGAAGTGGGGGCAGATGATTATTTAACTAAACCCTTTAGTATGCGGGAGTTAGTGGCACGTTGTCGGGCGTTGTTGCGTCGTCAGCGCTTTGCGGCCACGGCACAAAATGCGGTTCTTCAGTTCAAAGATATTTTACTTTACCCCGAGGAATGTCGCGTCACAGTGAGGGGGGAGGAGGTAAATCTTTCACCGAAAGAGTTTCGTTTATTGGAATTGTTTATGAGTTATCCCCGACGAGTTTGGTCACGGGAACAGTTAATTGATCAAGTTTGGGGAATGGATTTTATGGGTGATACCAAAACGGTAGATGTTCATATCCGTTGGTTGCGGGAGAAACTAGAACAAGACCCGAGTAAACCGAAATATATTGTCACGGTGCGGGGTTTTGGCTATCGTTTCGGTTAGTTATTCAGGGTTAATATATGGCACTTGCTTAATATGTAATGAATCTGTTGGTATTTGTTTCGGGGTTGGTGCTAGGTCTGGGTTTATGTGAGTTAAGGCGATATCGCTTTAACCGACAAGTTTGGCAGATGTTGGGGTTGTTTCCCCGTCGGTTTAAGGAGGAGTCTTCCTTAGCGTTGGTGTCTCGTTTAAGACAGGCGATTAACTTGTTGGTGCAACATCAACAGCAGGTGGAGACGGAGTTAGAGATGTGGAAACAGGTGCTGGAGCGATCGCCTATTGGTTACTTACAAATCGACCCAGCCAATCAACTCCAATGGTGCAACCAAAAAGCCCGTCAAATGTTGCGCATTGAGCGCTGGCGACCGGAACAGTTACGCTTGTTATTAGAGTTAGTCCGTTCCTATGAACTCGATCAATTAATCCAAGAAACCCGCCATCGTCAACACCCCCAAAGTCAGGAATGGGTATTCAAAACCGCCCACCTTCCCAGTGCTTCAGCCTTGTCTACCCGTTCCGGTTTATCTTCTCCTCCCAGCACCCCCCAAACCTATGCTTACAGTCTCGCTATCCGCGCTACCACACTCCCCGTAAGAAGTGGTCAGGTGATTGTGTTCCTTGAAGATCAGCAGTTTATGGTCGATTTAACCCAAGCCCGCGATCGCGCCTTTTCCGACCTCACCCACGAACTCCGCACCCCCCTCACCTCCATTAGTTTAGTCGCCGAAGCCCTGCAAACCCGTCTCAACCCACCGGAAAAGACTTGGGTCGAAAAGATGCTCAAAGAAATTGACCGTCTCATTTCCCTCATCCAAGACTGTCTAGAAATTAGCAAACTGCAAACCAATCCCCATCAAACCCTCAGCCCAGAAATCCTCACCCTTAAACCCCTCATTGACTCCGTGTGGCACAGTCTCGAACCCCTCACCCAACCCAAACAACTCACCCTCAATTATCAAGGGGATATTAACCTAGAACTCTACGCCGATTCCGCCCGTCTGACCCAAGTTTTCCTAAATATTTTTGACAACAGCATCAAACATAGCCCCCCCAACACAGCCATTCAAGTCCAAGTCAATCAATCTACCCTCAGCCACTCCTCCGGCTCCGATTCTTCGATTACAATTGATATAGTAGACTCTGGCTCAGGTTTCCTAGAGTCGGACATTGCCCATGTATTTGAGCGACTCTATCGTGGGGATCCTTCTCGACAACGTTCCTCATCGGAACCAGATCCAACTGAGGGGGAAAGGGGAAATTCTCCAATGTTCCGGAAAGGGAGCGGTCTGGGACTATCCATTGTTCAACAGATTATTGAGGCTCATGGAGGAACAATCGTAGCACGCAATCATCCTGAAACCAAGGGAGCATGGTTACAGATCCAATTACCAAACGTTCACTAAATCTTAATCTTCCCTTGCTATCACCGAGTTTTAGGTGTTATTTGATTTGTGGTAGTGCGTCATCTTAAGTTGAATCAGAACGCTCCATCCTCCCCTCTAGTGGGCTAGAGTCGTTCACAAAATGCCAACAAAGATGATGTATAACAGCTAGAAAACCTTTCTGTAGTGTGGTTTTGTAGATTTCATTGTCTCAGCCTTGCACTACAACAACCCATCTCATAACCAAGCCCCTGTAAAGATGACACTCTTTTCCCTAACTTCTTCCACTTATGATGCAGCCCACACCCCCACTCACTTTGAGCGTTCCCTTCAAAGTTTAGGTCAGGAGGTGCTGCGCATGGGAGCTTTGGTAGAACAATCCTTTCGGCTGAGTCACCAAGCCCTATTCGAGCAAAATCTGGATGCACTCAAGGCGATTAACCAACTGGAGCCGCAAATTGACCAGTATTATCGACAGATTGAGCTAGATTGTGCGCGATTTATGACGCTTCAGCGCCCAGTGGCTCAAGATTTGCGTCTTTTAAGTGCTTTTATGCACTTAGTCCGAGATTTAGAGCGCATTGGGGACTATGCCCAAGATTTGGCGGAATTTGCCATTAAGTTATTTCCCTATACGCGCCATGATTGTCTGCCGGAAATTGCCGAAATGTCCCAACAAGCCCAGTTAATGTTAGCGGCCAGTTTAGAAGCTTTGGCGGAGTTGGACGCAACGGCGGGCAAGAATGTTAAGCGGATGGATGATGTAGTCGATGACGCTTACGATAAGCTGTATGACCAATTGGCTCACGCTAAGGATGTGCAAGGGGTAGTTGAGCCGATTTTATTATTGGGGTTAGTGATTCGTCATTTAGAACGGATGGCCGACCATGCGACGAATATTGGGCAGCGTGTGTCCTATATTGTGACGGGTCAACGGGGCTAAACCGGGCGGGTTGAGAAAGTCCATTAGTATCGTTATCCATTAGGGCTTGCTGAATAACTCTGCTCCAGGTGGGAAACGGGGAACAGGGGGCGCTATTACTCCACGACGACGCACCATTCATGGAGGGTGTACTCAACGCAATGATTCTGAATAAGGGGATCTGCTTCTACGATGGCTTGGGCTTCTTTAAGGGATGCTGCTTCAAAGATTAACATTCCCCCCGCTTGTTCTGCCCAGTAACCTGTTTTCGCCCGGTGTCCTTTGGCAATTAAATCCTGCACATAGGCACAGTGAGCCGGAACGTACTGATCAAAAGTCGTTTTGTCAACAATTCCTTGTTCAATCTTAACAAATACAGGCATAATAAGGCTAGCTTAAATCTATTTTCTTTCCCATTATAAGAAGAGGTTTTTGTTGTGTTTCGTTATTTTATTGCGTTGTTGCCACCTCTGGAGGTGCAACAACAGGCTAATGAGTTAAAAGCCTATTTTGCCCGAGTCTATGACAGCCGCAAGGCGTTTAATGCACCGCCTCATATTACCCTGTATCCGCCGTTTTTGTGGCCAGAGAATCGCTGGGCAGAATTAATTGAGGTTTTGGGGCAGTTTGCCCAACATCAAAGACCTATCCCGATTGTGATTGATGGTTTTGGGGCGTTTAAACCTCGGGTGATTTTTTTGCGCCCTCGGAAAACACCGGAATTAATGGAAATTGAACAAACATTAGGGGCTGTTTTGAAGGAAGAATTAGGGTTAGTTCTTCCCCAAAAACACCGTTCTTTTAATCCTCATATTACCTTAGCGTTTCGAGATTTAACGCGGGATAATTTCAAGGCGGCCTGGTCAAAATTTGAGAAGCGAGAATTTTACTCGGCGTTTACGCTCAATCAGTTAACGCTGTTAAGGCATCAAGAACACCATTGGGAAATTGAGCGGGAATTTGCTGTCTTTGGGTAGGGAGCAGGGGAGTTGATAATTATTACCCATTACCTAACTCTCGAACTTATTCAGCAAGCCCTAATTGTCTAACACCTTCAGCAAGACCTCACCCATTGCCTTACACCCGACGGCTTTCATCCCAGGAGACATAATGTCTCCGGTGCGATAGCCTTGGTCTAATACCTGATTAACGGCCTGTTCCATCTTATCGGCCGCTTGGGGTTGGTCGAGGGCGTAGCGTAACATCATGGCGGCGCTGAGGACTTGGGCGAGGGGATTGGCCTTATCCTGTCCGGCAATATCGGGGGCTGACCCGTGGACCGGCTCAAAAACGCCGGGTTTTCCCGCTTCTCCTAGGCTGGCTGAGGGTAACATCCCAATGCTTCCGGTGAGCATGGCGGCCGCGTCGGAGAGAATATCCCCGAAGAGGTTGCCTGTGACGATGGTATCAAATTGTTTAGGCGATCGCACCAACTGCATAGCCGCATTATCCACATAGAGATGGGACAACTCCACATCAGGATACTGACCAGACATGGCAATCACCCGGTCCCGCCATAATTGGGAAACATCCAACACATTGGCCTTATCCACCGAGCATAACTTACCCCGTCGTTTCTGTGCCGTTTCAAAGCCCACCTTCGCGATGCGGTCTATTTCCCCCTCAGTATAAGCCATAGTATTCACGCCCCGTTTTTCCCCGGTTTCCGTGCTAAAAATGCCCTTGGGTTGTCCGAAATACACTCCCCCGGTTAATTCTCGCACCACCATAATATCCACCCCTTCCACCACCTCCCGTTTCAAGGTCGAGGCATCAATTAACTGGGGTAAAATCGTAGCAGGGCGTAGGTTAGCAAAAAGACCCAAACCAGCGCGTAACCCCAGCAAACCCGTTTCCGGTCGTTGTTCCCGGGGCAAATTATCCCATTTATACCCCCCAATGGCCGCCAGCAGGACAGCGTGGCTATGGCGACACATTTCTAGGGTTTCTGCCGGGAGAGGGTTTCCTGTTGCGTCAATGGCTGCCCCGCCCATCAAAGCTTCTTGAAACTCGAATTCTAGGTTAAACTGTTGACCAATGACGTTCAGCACCTCCACTGTCACCGCCATAATTTCCGGACCAATCCCATCCCCCGGTAAAAGCGTAATCTTGTAGTGCTGATTCATGGTTTTGTCAAAAATCGATCTTGTGCAGCCTTTCATTGTAGCACTTGGCTTGAGTCATTCTCAAGATCAGGGGCAATATGCCGATTCCGCGCCTTGAACTTAACTTTTGAGGGGTTCGGGGAGCTATAAGTCCCGCGCTGTACCCGTAGGGTCAGCGTCGGGAGGATGTCACTAAACGGGTCGCGAGACGTTCCGTTGACCATAACGGTAATAAGCAGCACAAGCTCCCTCAGAGGACACCATCGGCGCACCGAGGGGGTGTTCTGGGGTGCAAGTTGTCCCAAAAGCAGAACACTCAAAGGGTTTTTTGTGACCTTGCATGATTTCCCCACTAATACAAAGGGTTTCATCGGTGCGAGAGGGAGGACTTTGAGCGAATTGGGCGGAAAAACGCTGTTCCGCGTCAAAGTCGCGGTACTCTGGGCGCAAACCGAAGCCACTGTGGGGGATTTCCCCAATGCCGCGCCAACGACGGGGGACAACTTCAAAGATAGTTTTAATCAGGTCTTGGGCGGGGAGATTGCCTTCAGGCCGCACAGACCGTTTATATTGATTTTCACAAAAGGCTTGTCCAGCTTCAAGTTGTTGAATGCAGAGATAAATCCCCTGCAAGATGTCTACGGGTTCAAATCCGGTGATAATAATGGGAACGTGGTATTTTTGGGCGATGGGTTGATAGATTTGATAGCCCATGACGGTGCAAACGTGGCCGGCAGCGAGGAAGCCTTGCACTTGACATTGAGGGGAGGAGAGAATGGCTTCCATTGCCGGGGGGACGAGGACATGGGAGACGAGGAGGGAGAAGTTGGAGATATTTTGTTGTTGGGCTTGATAAACGACCATGGCGGTGGCGGGGGCGGTGGTTTCAAAGCCAACGGCGAAAAAGACAACTTGTTTCTGGGGGTTGTCTTGGGCAATTTTGAGGCAGTCGAGGGGGGAATAAACGATGCGGACATCTCCTCCGGCGGCTTTGACCATGAGTAAATCTTGGTGACTGCCGGGGACGCGCAACATATCGCCGAAGGAACAGAGGATAATGTCGGGGTGGGAGGCCAGCGCGATCGCCTGATCAATAAGATGAATCGGTGTAACGCAGACGGGACAACCGGGACCGTGAATTAAGGTAATGGCATCCGGCAGCAGGGTATCAATGCCATATTTCACAATGGCATGGGTCTGTCCCCCACAGATTTCCATGATTGTCCAGGGTTGGGTGGTGATTTTGGCGATCGCCCTAGCATAGGTTTGGGCAGATTCTGCGTCCCGATATTCCTTTACATACTTCATGTTTCCTAAACTTTCCGCTCCAACTTACTCCTAGTCTTGGTTGTACCGTATAACTCACAGAACCTCCACAGAGTTTGGTTTTTATTAGGAATCCCCCTAAGTAGATCAGGGTGAATTCCGTAAACGATGTAAGGGATTGTAACAAAAGCTAGATTTCAGTGATGGTCAGGCTTCTAGCCTGATTGGCTCAGATTTTCTGGTGTTGCAAATCTTGCCTGAGCTACTTAATGATTAATTATCAATTCTCCCTCTCCCGACACCCAACGCTGACCCCCAGCGCGGGACTTATAACTCCCCGAACCCCTTCAGGCCAATCCGAGCAAAAGGTTCTAAAGCCGCTAAAACTTGCCCCCCATAACTGCGATAATTCACCCGATTATCCAACAAGGCCACCACCCCCTGAGACTCACGCACCGGGAGAACCGCCCATTGTAACTCCCGTAAAGCCATCGGTAACAGATACTCCCGAAACCAGTCTTGGCGTTGTTGTTTATAATAATTCACCTGTCCCGCCACTAAGGGATGTTCCACCGAAGGAAAGGGTAGAGTTGCAATCACTAATAACTGAGGAGTGGGCAATAAATCATGGTATTGATGCCAAAAAGACCACCCCGCCACTAAAATCCCATCCGGCTGTAGCTGGGTCGTTTCCACCTGCACCAGAGAGCCGTATTCGGCCGCTAGAGTCGCTCCGACTTGCGCTTTGAGGGGAACATCATCCAGCAGGATCACCACAGGGCGTTGGACGCAACGGAGGTCTTTTAGACCATATTGGAAAGACTGATCCACCATCCCCCCCCGACAGAGACGGTGCAGTTGCAGCATTAAAACCTTTTGGAATTCGGGGGTGTTAGGCATGGGCAAACGGTCAGGAAGGTACAGATGGATATGTTCCGTTTGACGGTTGGTGGAAAATTTAAGGCAGGTAAGATCCCCCAGTCCCAAGCGTTGACGGTAAATGGGGGCTTGGGGGTGGGAGTCGAGGAAAGCCCCCATTAAAACCACAGGTTGTTTTTGCCACAGGGGGTTTAAGTAGGTCGCCAAATCAATCGGGGCAAGATGAAGGCTAAAGGTCTGTTGACCACGGTTTAAGGTCGTCCAGATCAGGTGTCCTGCTTGTTGGGACTGATCTTTAAACTGCTGCCAGAGGGGGGGCAAATGGGAGAGGGGGAGCGTCTCCCACAAAGGGGTAAGCAGTTCTTGTTCACTGGGGTCTAAACAATAACACTGATAGGGGTTAAACGGGTGTTTAAACAGGGTTTGACCTAGCTGTTGATAGATTTGGTCAATCAGGGGGCGATGAGGCTCATAAGCAGCGCTGAGGTCTTGCCAGTGCTTAGGGTGGAGGTGGAGGGTGAGGTGTTCCCTTGTCCAAGTTTCCCACTCATCTACGGGGTCGATGAGAGTCGGGAAAGCCCGAGCCGAGGGGTCTTGATTGAGCCAATGTTGAGGGGAGATGAGGCATAAACCAGAAAAGGCGGGGTCTGTGGGGAGGTGATCCTTGACGATGACCTGTTTCTTTACCCCCAACCAACTCAACAGTTGGGGAATGGTTTGTTCTCGGAATTTAACCTGCTGGGTCGAAGGGGTGACTAAAACCATGCCTTCAGACCACATTAAGGCGGGAATTAAGTAACTTAAAGCGTAGGTGTCACTTTTGGCGGCGGTTTGAATTAAAGCAGAACGACCCAAGCGCAAAGCTCGGGCAACTAATCGCCCCATCGTCAGGTGATGGTGCCAATGAGGTTGTCCTTGTTCTCGTAAGAAGGCTAGAAGGGAAGAATGAACGTCTGCTTCAATCATAAAGATGGGGATCCAGAAAGTTGATTACTATTCCCTGTTCCCTGTTCCCCACCCGTAGCAAACTGATTCAACAAGCCCTTGCTAAAACAGAACACTCAGAAACTGCATAACAATATTAGTTGGGGGCAGGTTTAACCTCTGCACGGGTGGGCTAGACTCTTGCTCTGGACTGCGTTGGACATTCCCGCGACCAAAGTTTGGATTGTGGTAAATGTCTAGGGTGGTGTTCCGAGAGTTGGTGATTACAGTATAGGTGGGAGCGTTGAGAAAATTAATCGCTTCTTCCGGTAAACCTTGATGACGGGTAAGTTTTAGGGGTTTTAATCGGTTAATGGTGGAGATTAAGCTAGATCCGACTTGACGCAGATGTTGGGCGTTTTCCCCATTGACCTGAAGACTATCATCTTGACGGATGGTTTGGAATAGTCCCATGAGATGCCGTTCAATGATGGTGTGATCTTGAAAGGGTAAGGTAGCTCCGTAGGCCATCATAAACAGTTGCTCATTGCGATCCACTTGAAAGGTTAAATAGGTGCGGCGAGAACTGATTTTAATGCTGGGGGGATGACTCAACGTGGGGTAAACCTGATCAATATGGTGGTAAAGGGTAGCTAGGGCGAGATTGGCGGAGAGGTTAAAGGGCGCATCAATGGTGATTTGAATGGTGGGGGGCGTTTCGTTAAAAAAGGTTTGGGTTTTTTCGGGGGTGAGTCGGTAGATTTGGCTTTGATCTCCTTCGGGACTTAAATCTACCCAGTCGCAACTAATGCCTCGGGTTTTCAAACCAGAGCGCGAGACTCCATAAAGTTTGGCTCCGGTTAAAATGGCTCCGGTTAAATCTGCTCCGCCCCACTCGGCGCGAATTAAACGAGTTTTTGAGAGATCGGCATGAACTAAACTGGCATTAACTAAGTTGGCTCCACTGAGATCGGCGGCCATTAGGTTGGCGCCACTGAATTTGGCATCACTTAAATCCGCCCAGCGCAGGGTAGCGCCACTTAAATCAGTCCAGCGTAAGTTTGCACCGCGTAAGTCAGCCCCGCTGAGGTTAGCGCGGGTCAGATTGGCTTGGGATAAGTCCGCTTCTCGTAGGTTAGCCCCGCTTAAGTCGGCTCGGGAGAGGTCGGCTCCACTGAGGATCACTTGTTCTAGGATAGCATCGGTTAAGATAACATCTCGGAGATTGGCTTCACTGAGATTACAGTAACTGAGGTTGGCGGAACGGAGGGTGGCCTCCCGGAGGTCTGTGCTGTCAAGGTTGGAGCCGCTGAGGTTGGCGTGACTGAGTTGAGCGCGGACTAATTCTGCCCGGATGAGTAAGGATTCGGTCAGTTCGGCATAGCTAAGATTAGCGCGGATCAAGTTGGCGACGTTGAGGGAGGCACGGTTGAGTTTAGCACGGGTGAGATTGGCGGCACTGAGTCGGGCAACGTTCAGCTTGGCTCCGTTGAGATTGACTTCACTGAGGTTGGCTCCACTAAAGTTGACGACGTTGAGTTTTGCTCCACTGAGGTTAACTCCACTCAGGTTCATGTCTCTCAGGTTAGCTTCACTGAGGTCAATCGGACCAAATTCTCGGATGCCAGTTGCATAGAGATGGCGCAGTTCTTTAACATTCATCTAGGCTTTTTTGCTCCTCAAGGTCATCAATGGGGCAGTTGGGGTTAGTGTTTAGGGTTAAGGTCAAGGTAATGAGCGAAAGTATCCAAAAAACAGTAGGAATTGTGGGTTTAGGGTTGATTGGTGGGTCTTTGGGTTTGGAGTTGCGTCGTTTGGGCTACCGGGTTTTGGGTGTATCCCGACGGCCTCAAACTTGTGAAAGGGCGATCGCCTTGGGAGTGGCAGATCAGGCTGAGATTGAGTTGGGGACGCTATCCGAGGCGGATATTATTTTTGTTTGTACGCCCCTGAATTGGATAGAAACGATTATTGGACAATTATTGCCCGATTTAAGACCTACTACAGTCGTAACGGATGTGGGTTCGGTCAAAAATCCAATTGTAGAGGCGATCGCACCCCTCTGGGAAAATTTCGTCGGGGGGCATCCTATGGCAGGCACGGCCGAACAAGGCATTGAGGCCGCTCAATGGGGGTTATTTCAAGATGCTCCCTATGTTTTAACGCCCCTCCCCTCGACCCCCACGACCGCCGTAGAACAGGTTAAAGAGATTGTACAAGCATTAGGTTCTCGTTTGTACTGTTGTGATCCCCAACACCATGACCGGGCTGTGGCCTGGATTTCCCATCTGCCGTTGTGGGTGAGTGCCAGCTTAATTGAGGCTTGTTTACAGGAAGAAGAACCAACCGTGTTACAGTTAGCCCAAAGTTTGGCCAGTTCGGGGTTTCGGGATACTAGCCGCGTGGGGGGAGGCAATCCAGAGTTAGGGGAAATGATTGCTCGTTACAATGGGGGGGAATTATTGCGATCGCTCTATACCTACCGTCAAGTTTTAGATCAGGTCATCGCGCAAGTTGAGCAACAAAACTGGGAGCAGCTAGTGCATTTACTCCAGCGCACTGAATCCGCTCGCCCCGCTTTTGTCGAGCCGGGTGTAGGGCCCAGAGAATCCCCATAGGGGCTGGCGGCAAAAACCGAACGCTAGACTCAGCAAGCCCTAATTGATTATTCATGGCGCGCTGATTTGGGCTGACCCAGGAACGCCTCTAGGGCTTTTAACACGGGGGTAGGGTCTTTCTGCTGTAAGTTATCTCCCCCCTGTCTAGAAAACACACTCCAACGAAAAGGGCATTTTTGGGCGGCGGACATCCAGAGGAGACGTTTAGCGCGGGTCATGGCAACGTAGAATAAACGGTATTCTTCCGCCCGTTTGAGTTGGTCGGCTTGTTGCCAAGCCTCTTGAGGATTAGGGAGGGGAGCCCGGTCGTGAGAGTCAGTGGTTTGGGCTAAGTAACGATTATGGACAGCGACACGCACCTGAGCTCGGGCAATTTCGGGGAGGGTGAAGTCCCCTAAAAACTGAGCAGAGCGCGGAGTCCAAGGGCTACCTGGGAGAATGTCATGATGGAGGAAGGGCAGAAAGACATAATCCCAGTCTAGACCTTTGGCTTTGTGCATGGTGATGATAGTGACTTGACCCGGTTTAGTTTCTTTCTGCTCCTCCGGGTCTTCGTTAATGCTTTCAAAGTCCTCGGAGCTTACCATATCTTGTAAAACGTTAATGATGGCTTTGATGGAGCGATTCTTTTGGAAGGCTTCACCAACACCTTCAATTTGTCGCCATACCCGATCCGCCAGTTTCTGCACGGTGGCCAGTTCTCCGCTTTGATACCTCAAGGTCATGCCGAAAAAGGAAATCAATTGATAGGGGGGCAATTCTAAGCGGGCGTTGAGCAGTTGGCAGCAGGCTTTACGGGCGGTTTGGACGGGCTTTTTTTGGGGTGGATCTAAGGGGGTCGGATAGAGAAATTGTTCCGGTGCTGTGGCGAGAGCGTTCAGGTCTTGGGTGGGGATGATCTCCCGTTTATCTAAAACTTCAAGGGCCCCTTTCAAGTTATCGGGGGAGTGGGGGCGATCCACAAATTGCAAGAGTTTCAGCATTTCGCCGGGGATCTCAGACTGTCGTTCCCCTGCTCCGACCTCGTGGATCTCAATGTTGGTGCGTTTTTCCCATTCCTCCAGTTGTTCCCGAATGAAGTGACCTTGACGATTTTCCCGCACTAAAATGGCGGCGCTGTGGTTGGGGTTTTCTTGCAGCAATTGTTCGATACGCTGACCAATTTGCTCGACGGTTTTATAAATGTCATCGGGATAGTGAATTTCAACCCCTTGAGCGGTGGGGGGTGGGTTAGGCTGGGGATCCTGGGGATCAACGGGACGGATTTTTTGGGGACGAAAGGGGCGATTTTGGGGATCATTGGGGTTCCAAGTATTATTAACCCAATGGAGGACGAAGTTGGCCGCGTCTAGGATGGGAGTACAACTCCGTCCGGCTTGATCCATGCTGGCCAGACGAGTCCCGTTTTGAGAGGCTACGCGATCGCACTGATCACAAAAATAATTGAAATAAATGGGATCGGCCGGGGTGAAGGTGGAGTTAATCGCTTGATTGGGATCTCCCACCCGTACTAGATGGGGATCTGGGCTACCTTCTGCTGGAGTCGCCAGAATTTCTAAGAGTTGAGTTTGTAAGGGGGTGGAGTCTTGGGCTTCGTCCTCAAAAACGGCAAAAACTTGGTCTTGCCAGATTGGTCGTAGTTTCGGGCTATCTAAGACCCGCTTGGCGGCCAAAATCATATCATCATAATCAATAAAATTCCGACGCTCCATGAGTTGCTGGACTTTTTCATATAGTCCGGCCGCGATCGTTAAGGTTTGATAGGGATCTTCCACCCAGTCGCTCACCTCCCGCAAGTCCTCCGGCATCAAGCCTGAACTTTTTGCCTCTTGAATCACAGTTATAGCTAACTTGGGTAAAACTTCCGTGCGTAATACCGACTGACGGCGCAAACGTTCGGCCTCTTCCCCGTCAAATCCGCCACCTTCTAATAGGGTTTGATAAAGAGCGGGATTTTCCCGAATCCACTGTTCTACAGCCTCTTTCAGCAGATGGTGGTTTTGATTGGGGGAGATCAGGGTGAAGGTTTCTAAATCAATGCCCGAGGATTCAGGATGACGGGAGGCAATACTAAAGGCTAACCCATGTAACGTATGGACTTGAAAGCCCAGTTGGGGCAGTTTGAGGGCTTGGAGATTTTGCTTGACTTTGTGTTTAATACTCCCGGCGGCGGTGCGGGTAAAGGTGACTAAAATCAATTGTTTGCGGCCATTGAGTTGATGACGAGCAATGGCCATTGCTGCCCCCACCGCCATACTGTGAGACTTGCCAGCCCCCGGCACGGCAGAAACCGCTAAACGCCCGCCTGACCAATCGGCTAAACTCCGTTGTCCGGGGCGCAGACCTTGGCGTAATTGGGTTAGGGTTTCCTGTTGCGGGCTAGAGACTAGCGTATCCATGATTTACCACCAACGTAATTCTAAATAACTGCGACTACTCAATTTTTCTTCCTCTTCCGTCAACCAATCCACCGCCTTATAAGTCCCAAATACCCGATCCCACCAATCCACCCCCAGACCAAAATTATGATGCCACATCCCATACTTGTGGTGGACATAATGAACAGGCATCTTCATCCAGAAACACTTCGTCGGGTTTTCATGTTGCAACTGGTGAGCATAGGCCGAAAATGCCGCATAAACTAGCCCGCCCAAAAACCAACCTATGCCCGCCTCCCAAGATACCCAAAACAAGGCCAACATGGGCAGCAAACTGCCCTTGAGATAGTCCCGAAACTCCCACAACACCCCCTGACCTTCATTCCGACGATGATGATCCCGATGACGCTCCCCAATGCGCGCATTAACGTGCATCAGGCGATGAATCCAATATTCTACCAAACTGGCTAATACAAAAGAACCCACAAAACAAATCACACCAATCATGATGCTTCTGCACTCCTCATGCAACGAAACCGAATTTATTGGTTATTGTGCCATTGTTCTCCCCGCCTTGGCTAAAGACTCAAGCAGACGGTAAAAGGGGAAAGCTTCATAAAAATTAAAGAAGTTTGGTATGATGCTAGCTCAAATAGCCATCAATTGTTTTTTAAATGGAATCGACCTGAAACTCTAACCCCCCAGCCACGTCATTAGCCGAGAGTGTAGAGTAAACCGACTCCCCCCGGAGTCTGATCCCCCTTATCTCAACTTGTACACAGGGCTAACTGACTTCGATATACTAAACCACTAAATAATGTGAAGGAGTGAACGGTGCAAGTCGTCCAAAAATACACCCAGGGAATGTATGAACACGGTCTTTATCCTGACAAATACATCTGTCATCAAAAGCAGAATAATTTTGTCGAAATCGAAGATCCTAAAACAGGTGAGCGGCAAACAGTTTTAACTTTTTGCACTAATGATGTACTAGGTTTAGTGCAGAATCCCCAAGTCAAACAGGCTGCCATTGATGCCGTTCTTCAGTATGGCACATCGAATAGTTCCTGCTCCGTTCTGAGTGGTCGCATTGACCTCCACCGTCAGCTAGAACAGGAGATTTCAGCCTTTAAACATCTTCCCCATACTCAGCTATTCCTCAACGCTTGGATGGCGATGCAGGCCTTAATGGATGCCTTTTGCCACTTAGCGATTCCGGTTCCGGGGTTTCAGCATACCCGGGAAACCTTAATTATGACCGATGTTTTAAATCATGGCTGTATTGTTTCGGCGGTGGTTAATGCAGATAATCGTTCCGGTAAGGTTTTTAGTTATAGTCCTCCGGTGCGAGTGAAACCCTATCGTCATTGTGATGCGGACGACCTCGCCCGGAAACTGCGCCGTTATGCCAAAGCAGGCGATCGCATTTTAGTTGTCTCCGATGCTGTATTCTCCATGGACGGCGACATTGCCCCCCTACCGGACATGATTGAGGTTCTTTCCCAATATCCTGATAGTGTTTTAGTCATGGACGAAGCCCACGCCAGTGGCGCACTGGGGGCGAAGGGGGGCGGGATTTATGACCACTTCGGCATCTCCACCCAGTCCGTCATTGACCAAGGGATTAATCCCCTCATCATGACCACCTTCTCTAAATTTGCCGCCTCAGCCGGGGCCGCTATTAGTACCCACGTCAAAGAATTAGTAGACCTCCTCGACGTTTCCCCTACCTCCATCGGCACCATTTCCCTCCCTGCCCCCACCACCGCGGCCGCCCTCGAAAGTATTCGCCAAGTGCGCAGCCATCCGGAACTGGTGCAAAAACTCCAAGCCAACACCCGTTATTTACGTTCTCGTTTAATTGAACACGAGTTCAACGCGATTGGAGAAACTAATGTTATCCCGGTGATTTTACCCCCGGAATATGACCCGAAAACCTTCGCCGATCACCTAATGGAAGTACATGGGATTTGGGTATCTCCCATTTGGTACATCGCCAAACCTCGCCTCCGCATCACCGCCAACGCCCTCCACACTCAGGAGGAAATGGATCAACTGGTGAGTGCCATGGTACAAACTCGCGCCGCTCTTTATTCTACTCCGGTCACAGCTACCATTAGCGCCTAAACCTGTGTCGGATCTCATCGCCCAATCTGAACAAGTTGGGCTTGTGTACATTTTGTCAAGTCCCATATATAGCGTTTTCTAATTTATTAAACTCTATATATGGGCTATTCGTCATTGGACATAACCACATTTTCCCGACTCCCTATTCCTGACTAACAGACTGATTTAGTAGGCCTTAAATAGAACTGCTATACTATAAAAAAGCGTCAGAGATTAGCCCAACTCAGATGAGCAAATCACTATGGTTCAACAACTTTCCCAAACCGTAATCTATCCCGACAGTGATGGACAACCGATGGCCGAGAATACCCAGCAATTCCAATGGATTGTAGTCATTAAAGAGAACTTAGAAATTTTGTTCGCCCATCGTCCTGATGTGTTTGTGGCGGGGGATTTACTCTGGTATCCGGTGGAAGGGGACAATAAAACTCGTCAAGCGCCCGATGCCATGGTAGCCATCGGACGGCCGAAAGGTCATAGAGGGTCTTATCGACAGTGGGAGGAGGATAATATTGCCCCCCAGGTGGTGTTTGAAATTCTGTCTCCGGGGAATCGTTTAGCGGAAATGAATCGCAAACTAATGTTTTATGACCGTTACGGGGTGGAAGAATATTATATCTATGACCCAGACCGTTTGGATTTAGCGGGATGGTTGCGCGGGGAGGGGGGGTTAGAGATGATTGAGGAAATGGATGGCTGGGTGAGTCCTCGTCTCCAGATTCGCTTTGAATGTCCACCTACGGGGTTAGAGTTATATTATCGGGATGGTCGTCAGTTTTTGACTTCTGTAGAGTTACACGAACAAGCAGAGGCGGCACAACAACAAGCAGAAGCAGCACAGCAGCAAGCAGAAGCAGCACAGCGACAGGCAGAAGCAGCACAGCAGCAAGCAGAAGCAGCACAGCAGCAAGCAGAAGCAGCACAGCGACAGGCGGAAGAGTCCGAACAACGGGCGCGGCGGGTAGAGGAGGAACTGACGGCGGAAAAAGTGCGATCGCAACGTCTCGCTGAACAGTTGAAACGCCTAGGCATAGACCCCGATTAAACCGCCCTTTTTTGTGCTGCATCATCTCAACGTCTCCCAATCCCCCCAGCAGCGCAACACCACATCCCGACTCCCCACCGCTAAGGCCCCGATATAATCCGGGGCCGGAGTCAGATGATAGAGGGACCAATCGGCCGGGGTTTCGCTAGAATGGGCAAGGTGCAGGATTTCCACAGGGGCATCCGGTAAACAAGACACTTCAACCTGCTTTAAGCCTTTAATCCCCTCCCCCGTTGCCTTTAAATAGGCCTCTTTGCGCGTCCAAGCTTGGAAAAAGGCCGTTTCGGCCAGGGTTCCCTCTAGGGCGGCAATTTGGGCGGCCTCGCGGGGGGTAAAGAAGCGTTGCGCCAGTTGGACAACGTTGGCAATGGGGCGCAAATGTTCTAGGTCTACACCAATGGGATAGCGGGGTGTGATACTGTACAGGGCTAACTGGTGGGAGTGGGAAAGGTTGAAGGAAAGGGAAAAATCAGTCAAACTAGGTTTACCGTTGGGGGTGTAGCTAAACTGGAGACGGTGGGGGGAGGTGGCGAGGTAGTGGGCGAGGAGGAGACGCAAACAGCCGCGACTGATTTGGAAAGAGACGCGATCGCGCTCCAAAGCATAACGAGTCGCTCTAGCTTGTTCGTCGGGGGAAAGCAGGGAAATCAGTTGAGGCAGGGGGAAGGGGGGATGAAGTAAGGAAACTTGCCAGAGGTGAATTTCGTTTAAGGGTAAGGAAAGACTCATCAAGACGGTGCAGATTAACGAATAGAAGCCCTAGTGTAATCATAGAATATGGCTGGTATGAGGCGAGGCTAAAATCATGACGCAATTTCCCAACTCTGAACCAACTCCAGAATCTCAGGCAGGCTCCAGACGGTTTCGCCGCTTAGGGATGGCCTTGGGTGTCGTGCTGTTGGTGGGGGCGGGGGCGAGTCTCCCGGTGATTTGGCTTCTCCTACAACAACTGTTACGGCCCTTTGTGATGGCACAGTTGACGGAAACCCTGGAACGCCCCCTAGAATTGGGCAATGTTCAGGGTTTTTCTCCCGTTCATCTCCGTTTTGGGGAAACCCAAATCCCCGCCACAGCAGGAGATGCAGATTTTGCGACGGTGGAACGGGTCACGGTGCGCTTTAATCCTGTGGGGATGTTGGCAGCGCGTCAGATTGTTTTAGATGTGAGTTTGGAAGGGGCGCAGGTTTATTTAGAGCAGGATGAGACGGGAAAATGGCTCAATTTGCCGGAGTTTCCCCAACGGGAGGAGGACACAAAGGCCCTAGTTCGGGTGGAACGGATTCGCTTACGAGAGGCTACCGCAACGGTGGCCGCCCGTTCTCCCCAAGGTGAGTTAAATCCGCCCTTTGCGGTGAGAGTGCGGGAGGGGGATATTCACCTCGGGGAGGAGTACAACACAGCGCGGGGAGAGTTGGCTGGGGATGTGTTAACGGGGGGGAGTTTTGCCCTGCAAGCGGAGTTAGAGAATCTTAGGGAGTTTCGCAGTCCCCAAGTGCGGGGGAAGGGAAATGTGCGGTTACAGGCGATCGCACTTTCCGCCCTCCAACAATCCTTTCTCGCCCAATTACCCCTACAAGTCGAAACCGGACAAGTCGGGGGTAACTTCACCGTCGAGATTGCCGGAGATCCCTTTAATCTAGACAGTTTACCTCAACTCAATGGTTTATTAACCCTTGATAACCTAACCCTCCTCCTCGACGATTTAAAGCCCCATCTCACCGTCGCTCAAGGCCAGATCCGTTTACAGGGAAATCGAGCCGAATTAGAAGACTTTGAGGCCGCCCTAGGGGAAATTGAGGCCATCCTAGGGGGATCCATCTCCCCTCAATCCGGCTTTGACCTCCACGGCAAAATCCCCGCCCTCACCGTCCCCAACTTCTTCCAAACCTTTGAACTCACCCCCCCAGACTTTACCCTAACTGGCACCCTAGAACTAGAAGGACAACTCACCGGCCCATTTAATCAAGGAGTCATTACCGCCAGCGTCCGTCAAACCTGCCCCACAGGGAATAAACTATCCTCCGCCACCTTTTGCGGCCTCACCATCGACCGGGTGCGAGTTCTCGCCCAAGCCGATGTCACCCTAAACTTAGGCGAAGAACGAGGCCAGCTTGAACGCTTAGAAATTGTCCCCACATTAGGGGGTAAAATCACCGGAACGGGAACTGTGAACTGGGGAGAACCCAACACCGCCTTAGTGCAGTTGTCCGGGGTTGATTTACCCGGCCAGCGCCTCGCCCGTCTCTACAATTTAAACCTTCCCCTCCCCCTAGAATCCCTTGAAGTTCAAGCCCAAGCCCTCATCCCCCTTGATAACTGGCAAAATTTGCGGGCAACGGTGACCAGTAACACCCTCCTAGGAGGGGGACAAGTGACCGTCCGCGACCTACAGATAGAAGATCAACGCTGGCAGGGCGTTGTACAAGCCCAAGGAGTCCGCTTAGGAGACTTATTGCCCCTCCCTGACTTCGCTCAAGGCCAAATCGGAGCCGCCAACGCCCAGTTACAAGTAGCCGGCCCCCTGCAACAATTCGCCCTCAATCGTCTGGAAGTACAGGGCAGCGCCAACCTCAGCCTAAGTGGAGGGACTGCCCAACTCACAGCCCTTCAAGTCTCCCAAGGGCGCTGGCAAACTAACTTACGGGCGAGTAATATTAATCTGCACAACAGGGAACAGGGAACGGGGAACAGGGAACAGGGAATCCGGAACAAGGTCATTACCGGCACCGCCAGCGCTAACCTCCAACTCACTGGCTCCCTTGAATCCTTTACCCCCGACACCCTCACCGCCCAAGGACAAGCCAGCCTAAACCTAGCCGGGGGAACCCTGCAAGCCCAAGGCCTCACCTTCCGCAACAATCAACTCCGCACTACCCTCCGTTCCCAAGGCGTACAAGTGGGACGCATCACCCCCCACCTCCTCCCCCCTAACCTCGCCTTACCCCCCTTGGGAACCCTAGATGGGGAGTTAGAAGTCTCCAGCCAGTTAGAGATAGGGACTCAACCTGATTCCCCACTCCTCACCTTAGAAAACCTCCAAGCCACCGGAAACATGGGAGTTGGTGTCGGAGGGGGACGAGTTAGCACCTCGCGCCTCACCCTCACCGGGCAAACCCTCACCGCCGATGTTCAAGCGACCGGAGTTACCCTCGCAGCCGTGAGTCAAAATCTCCCCCGGGCGCTCAACCCCTCCCAATTGGGTGTAGCATCAGGCAGCGCCCAACTGCGCGCCAACCTAAACACCCTAACCGATGCCCAGAGTTGGAACGCCCAAGGGAGCGCCACCGTGCAACAGGTGGGAGGGGGACAGGTGGCCGCCCGTTTCCAACTCAACCAAGGAAACTGGCAAGGACAAGTTAATCTGGCGGCCGTCCAACCCCATCGCCTCACTCCCCAACTCTCCCCAGAATGGCTGGAAACCGCCAGCGCCTCCCTAGATGTAGCCGGAAATTTAAGGGACTTGACATTGGGCGCAATTCGTGCATCCGGTTCAGCCCGTTTAGGCGTAGCTGGGGGACAGGTACAGGCCAACCAGATCCAACTGAGTGGGGGCAACCTGACCGCCCAACTCCTGCCCCAAGGGGTACAACTGGGGAGGATTACGCCCCAACTGCGGGGGAGTTTAGGGGGAGAATTGACCGTTGGGGCTAGGGTGGCCGATTTCCAAGTGGGCAACACCCAAGCCACCGGGCAGATCCGCCTGAGTCAAGGGGTTTCCCTGATCACCGACCCCCTCAACGCCCAATTCGCTTGGGATGGGCAACAGTTAAATCTGCAACAAGTCCAGGCCGGCCAACAGTTGACCGCCCAAGGGACAGTTAATCTGGATGGGCAGGCCCTACAACGAGGGGACTTTAGCCCCAATGTAGTCCAACAGTTTAATCTCGCCCTGGCGTTGAATCATCTGCCCCTCAACCGGATTCCCCAAGAAATCGCCGCCTTAGACCCAGAACTCCTCGCCCTCGCTGGAACCGCCAGTTTTAACGGACAACTGTCCGGCACCCTCAACCAACCCCAAATTCAGGGCAGCTTGGCTTTAAACAACCTCGCCGTGAATGATTTGGCCTTTGACCCCACCCTAGCCGGATCCCTGCGTATTATCGCCGGACAGGGAGGCGTGGTGGACTTACAGGGAACCCGACAAGATAGAGTCTATGCCGAGTTAGGCCCTGGCTACCTCCCCACGACCTTTGATCTCCGCCTTAATGCCATTGCCGCCACAGGTGAAACTACAGGGAATCTCCTCACCGCCCAAGTGGAACAATTTCCCCTTGCCCTCGCCAAGTCCCTCATCCCCCTCCATCTCCTGCCCCCCACCGTTGCCACCCAGCCTTTAAGTGGGGATTTAGCAGGGGAGGTCAATCTCAACTGGGCAACGGGGGATCTAGTGAGTCATCTTGCCATTACTCAACCCACCCTCGGCCCTCTCTCTGGGCAACAGTTCACCGGAACCCTCCAATGGCGTAATGGCATCCTCGCCCTAGAAGAGGGACAATTCCGCAACGGAACCACCACCTACAACCTCAACGCCCAAGTTACCCCCTTAAGCCCTAACCCCCAATTCCAAGCCGCCCTAGGGGTGGAAAATGGGGATTTACAGGATGTCGTCACCACCCTTAACCTCTTTGACCTCGTAGACCTGACCAACCTCGCCCAAACCTTCCAAACCCCCCCCGACCAATTTGGCCGCGCTGTTGACCTGAACACGGTGGGGGTGGGCGACCCGAACACCACCGTTTACAACCAACTGCGCCGTCTCTCGGAAATTATCGCCCTGCAAAACCAACAGGCAGCCGCCAATCAGCCCCCCGTTCCCTTACCCCCCCTTGCTGAAGTTCAAGGGCAATTTAACGGCACCCTTACCGCCTCTGGTGCCCTCCAAGGGGGGTTAGAAGGGATTCAGGCGAATTTTGACCTGAGCGGCGAAAGCTGGTACTGGGGTTTCTATAATCTCGACTCTGTAGTAGCCCAAGGAGAATTAAATAATGGGGTGGTGCGAGTCTTGCCCCTAGAAATTGCCTTGGGTGGGGGAGAAATTGCCTTTAGTGGAGCCTTTGGGGGGGAAACCATCTCTGGTCAACTACAAATCACCGACCTCCCCATTGCTGAACTGCAAGAATTCCTCCCCCTCCCCCCCGACATTGGCTTTGATGGCACCCTGAACGCCAGCGCCACCCTAGGCGGCACTCGCGCCAATCCCCAAGCGAGGGGTCGCCTTGACCTACTCAATGCCAGTGTCAACGATACCCCTATTTCTAAGGCCACGGGCAGCTTTAACTACAGCAACGCCCGCCTACAATTCTCTGGTCGCAGTGTTCTAAGTACCGATGGAACCCCCCTCACTTTAGCGGGAGTTATCCCCTATCAACTGCCTCTCCCGGAAACCCTCCCCCCCCAAGATAATAGTCTTGAAATCACGGCTAAAGTCCAAGATGATGGCCTGGCACTGTTGAATATCGTCACCCGTCAACAACTGGTCTGGCAGGATGGGGAGGGGGAAGTTGACCTCAAAATTGCTGGAGCCATTGACCCTGAAACGGGACAATTAAGCCGCCTCAATGCCCAAGGGTTGGCCATTTTAGAAAATGGGGTGATTAGCTCTGAATTCCTCCAAGACTCTATCACTGACCTCAACGGCATTATCCAGTTTAATTTTGACAATATCGCGGTAGAATCCCTCTCCGGTAATTTTGGGGGCGGGGAAATCTTCGTCCGGGGTATCCTGCCCACAACGACTCCCCTCACAGATTCGGAAGAATCTCTTACTGTCTCCCTCGGCAAACTGGGGGTTAATGTGAAAGGGTTGCTGACTGGGGAAGTGCAAGGGGATCTGGTGATTGGGGGCAGTGTGTTAGAACCGCAAATTTCCGGGGATGTTGCTGTTGCCAATGGTCGCCTTGACCTCCTTGGGGCGGCGACGACTGGGGGCGGTGTGGGCAATGGCAATGGTCAAGGGGCGATTAATCAAGTCCAGTTGAATAATTTGCGCTTAACGTTAGGGGATAATTTTGTGATTCAACAACAACCCTTGTTAGAATTCTTTGCTCAAGGGAGTTTAGTGGCCAATGGCAATCTGTTGAATCCTTCCCCAGAGGGGGTGATTGAATTGCAACAAGGCACGATTAACTTGTTTACGAGTCAACTCCGGTTAGATCGCAACTATGAAAACACGGCCCGCTTTACGCCCCAAAGTGGTTTAGACCCTCAATTAGATATTCGCTTGGTGGGGGCGATTTTAGAGGCAGACCGTCGGGGTTATGTGGCGGATCCCTATGCTTCGGAAGTAGTGGATAATCCTATTGATGTGGGGACGGTGCGCACGATTCGCGTCGCGGCTCAAGTGCAAGGGTCTGCCCAAGAATTAGCCCGCAGTTTGGACACTTCCTCCAGCACGGGATCTGCGCCCTCGCGGGATATTCTGACCCTCACGAGTAGTCCTAACCGTTCCCAGACGGAGATTGTGGCGCTGTTGGGGGGTGGGTTTATTAATGCGGTGGCTGGGGGAGATAGTACGGCGTTGGTGGGGGGATTGGCGAATTTAGCGAGTAATGCCCTGTTGGGGGATGTGTTTAGTGAGGTACAGAGTGCGTTTGGTTTAAGTGAGTTTCGGATTTTCCCGGCGGAAGTGATTGATGAGGAGCGGGGCCGGACGGGAACGTTAGGTGTGGCGGTGGAGTTGGGGAAAGATATCGGCCGCAATTTCTCGGTGTCGGTGTTGCAGTATATCACGCCACCGGAACAGCCGACTCGTTTTAATGTGCGCTATCGGATTAATGAGAATTTTGTGCTGCGGGGGTCTACGGGGCTAACGGGGGAAGGTCGGGCTTCGTTGGAGTTTGAGTCGCGGTTTTAAGGAGTTATGGGGTTTACGGTGTGGGGGCTAGGACAAAGGGCTTAACTTGTCAGCCTTGCCTATTACCTATTCCCTAGCTGAACTGATATGATTTTTGGGGCAAGGTTGATCAAGGTCAACCCTTGAATGAGCCAGCCCAATCGTTGTTAATTATGTCCTACTGCCTTGGAGTGACTTCATGGATTTAGCTCGGATTCCCGCTCAACCCAAACCCGGTTTAATTAATGTTTTAATTGAAATTCCTGCCGGGAGTAAGAATAAATACGAATTTGACAAAGACCTGAACGCCTTCGCCTTAGATCGGGTGCTTTACTCTTCTGTTCAGTACCCCTATGACTACGGCTTTGTTCCCAATACCCTCGCCGATGATGGCGATCCCCTTGATGGTATGGTCATCATGGATCAACCCACTTTTCCGGGCTGTGTCATTGCCGCTCGTCCCATTGGAATGTTAGAAATGATTGATGGCGGCGATCGCGACGAAAAAATCCTCTGCGTCCCTGACAAAGACCCCCGCTATAGCCAAATCACCTCCCTTGAACAAATTTCCCCCCACCGTCTGGATGAAATTGCTGAGTTTTTCCGGACTTATAAAAACTTAGAAAACAAAGTCACCGAGATTTTAGGCTGGAAAGGACTCAACGAAGTCGGCCCCTTGATTGAAAAGTGCATCCAAGCCGGTAGCAAATAAACAATCTTAAGGTACAGTTAGCTTATGGGCTAGGACTCACTCTTGTGACCTAACTCACAAGCTAACAATCCGAGTCGCGCTAGTATTGGAAAAATCCCAGCTAGAAATTCCCGACTTACTCAAGGGTGCTAGTAGATTTAAAATAAAGAGCAAGGCAAATCCTTCACTCACGGTAACACTTGAGGAAGACCCGCCCCAACTCGGCTTATATTTTTCACCCCGAACTTTTTCAGTTCTCGGTTTTTGGACTCTTAGGGCATCAGGGTAAAAGCCCATCAGGGCAAAAGCCCATCAGGGCAAAAGTCCATTAGGGCAAAAAAAGCCGGACAAAAACTTGACTCGTCCGTGAATAGCTCACCGTTGAGCCTCCTTCTGTCCTAAGATAGAAAAAGTTTCGGGAGAATTACAGGGGAAGCGAACGAAAAGATATACTTTGAGATAGCTGCTAACCCAAGGCTATTCCGCCTATTTAGAGTGAACAATGTCACCCAATTCCCAGCCAGCAGCAACCAATGAGAAAATGCCAAACAGCCATGTCCAGGAGGAGAGCCTTGCTGTGAGCTTTGATGTTCAGTTTTGGGGCGTTAGAAATCAGATTGCGACTCCAGGCAAAGACACAGTGCGCTATGGTGGGAATACTTCCTGCGTAGAAATGCGAATTGGGGAGGCACGTCTGATCTTTGACGGAGGAACAGGTTTGCGCGCCCTAGGCAACAGTCTTCTCAGTCAAATGCCTGTCGAAGCCCATATGTTTTTTACCCATTGTCATTGGGATAGGATACAAGGTTTTCCCTTCTTTGTCCCCGCCTTTATCCCCATTAATCACTTCCACATCTATGGGGCTGAAGCGTCTAACGGCTCTACTTTTAAACAACGCCTCAGTGGACAAATGCTTGGTCCCAACTTCCCTGTTCCTATCCAAGTGATGCAGTCAAAATTAGAATTCCATGACATTCATTGGCAGGATAAATGTGTAGTGGGAGAAGGTATTGTCATCGAAACCTACATTTTGAATCGCGAACATCGCTCTATCGGTTATCGAGTTATTAGTCAAGGCAAATGCGTAGTTTACGCCATGACTCCTGATTATTTTACTGAAGAACATCACTCTAACTGGTTAGATTTAATCCGTCAGGCTGATTTATTATTATTAGCCGCTCCTGAAAATATTCCTCAGTTTCACTCGCCACCGAAACCTGAAGACATGAACAATCCTGTGGAGGGATTTTGGGAAAAAGGGATTAAAGTTGCTCAAGAGTTGGGCGTGAAACAAGTGATTATGTCTCTACATCACCCTGAGCATAATGATGATTATTTAGATTTAATGGAAAGTAAAATGCAGCAAAGTTTCCCCAATGCAACTTTTGCCAAAGAAGGAATGATCATAGCCTTGTGATGATCATATTCCTTCTAAAGTCAATTATTCTCAAGACAAATCATGTCCGAGTGGAACTACGAAACAACAGTTCAGGAAATAGAGACAATCATTCAACAAATTGAATCCGGTTATCTGCCTCTCGAAGGGATTTTTGAGCAGTTTGAGGAGGCCGTGCAGCAGCTCAAAAAATGTGAAAATTTTTTAAGCCAAGGTCAGGAACGGATGACGTTACTCATTGAGACACTAGAAGATGAGGACTTACCATTAGATTAGTTTGGGCCGGCTGAATAAGTCCGGGAGTCGGGTGTCGAGGAATCAAGAATTATTCGCTATTCCCTGTTCCCTACCCCAGTTATTCAGCAAGCCCTAGTTAATTTAGTGGAGAAAATGACGAATTCCCGTCAATACCATGACTAAACCTAGCTCATTAGCTGCTGCGATGGAATCTTGATCTCGAATTGAACCGCCGGGCTGAATAATGGTTTTAATGCCAGCGGCCGCCGCAGACCGTACTGAGTCATCAAAGGGGAAAAAGCCATCACTGGCTAAACAGGCACCTTGAGCAGCTTCTCCGGCTTGTTCTAGAGCGATTTTCGCCGCCCCTACCCGGTTCATTTGTCCGGCACCTACTCCCAACGTGACGCGATCGCGAGTAATAACAATGGCATTGGATTTAACGTGCTTCGCCACCTTCCAAGCAAACAGCATTTCCGCTAATTCCGCCTCGCTGGGTTTCTTCTCCGTCACCAGTTGCCACTCATCGGGTAAATCCACCCGATCATCAGTATCCTGAACCAAAAAGCCCCCCGCAATCACCTTAACCGTTGTCGCCGTCCCCGTCATCAAATCCGGCAACACCAACACCCGCAACTTAGACTTCTTGGCGAGAATTGCCTTCGCTTCCGGCGTACAATCTGGGGCAACAATACATTCTAAAAAGGTTTTCGTCATGGCCTGGGCTGTTGCCCCATCAATGGCTTGGTTTAACGCCACAATGCCCCCAAACGCCGAAGTAGAATCAGCATTAAAAGCCTTGTCGTAAGCTTCCGCTAAGGTTGCCCCCATAGCCACCCCGCAAGGATTGGTATGTTTCAACACCGCGGCCGCCGGTTCCCCCGTAAACTCCCGAATAATCCGCCTAGCGGCCTCCAAATCCACCAAATTGTTATAACTCAATTCCTTACCCTGTAACTTAATCGCCCCCGTCCAACCGTCCTCACTGGTTTTATACCAACTGGCGGGCTGATGGGGGTTTTCGCCGTAGCGTAGGGTTTGAATCGGAGTTCCTGACAGGGTAAAGGGGGCGGGATTCTCGGTAATTTGGGCAAAATAAGCCGAAATAGCCCGATCATAGGCCGCCGTCATCATAAACCCTTCCATTGCCCTCCCTTGGCGGAATTCAGGGGATACAGTACCGCCACCGTTGCGCAATTCAGTTAAGTAGTCTTCATAGCGGGCAGGATTACAGAGTACCGTTAAATGGGCGTAATTTTTGGCGGCAGCGCGGAGGAGGGTGGGGCCGCCAATATCAATATTTTCGATGGCATCGGCTACGGTGACATCGGGTTTCGCAATGGTTTGTTCAAAGGGGTAGAGATTGACGACGACTAAATCCAGAGGACGGATATTATTGTTGGCTAAGTCGGCTAAATCGGCTTCTAAATCCCGACGGGCTAAGATTCCCCCATGAATGCGGGGGTGTAGGGTTTTCACTCGTCCGCCGAGAATTTCGGGTGAACCCGTATAATCACTGACTTTTTTTACCGGAATCCCCGCTTCTTGCAGGACTTTTGCCGTGCCACCACTACTGATGAGTTCAAAGTCGAAGTTGTCCACCAATTGACGGGCTAACTCGACGATTCCGGTTTTGTCACTGACGCTGAGTAGGGCTAGTTTCCCCATGATGATTCTCCACAATACGGCAAGTGGTTATTATGGGGCTAAAATGTCCCACTTTGGGAATTTGCAAGGGAAGTTTTAACTTCTGTGGGTGGGTTAATGCTCTCCGGGATTGATTCTCCCCCGTTACAATAAAATGAGTCCTGATTTACTACAGAACGATGGTTCAAACCCCCATCCCTTCTAACCTCCTTTACCCCGATTCCGATGGTAAACCGATGGCTGAGAACACCCTTCAGTATCGCTGGATTGTCCGCTTAGTCTCCAATCTCAAGGAACTGCTCAAAGATGAAATTGCCTTTGTCGCGGGGGATTTACTCTGGTATCCTGTGCTAGTTCAGCGCCCCCCTGTACCCTGTCAAGCGCCCGATGCTATGGTGGTTTTAGGTCGTCCTGATGGGGACAGAGGGAGTTATAAACAGTGGGAAGAGGAAGATATTGCTCCGCAGGTGGTGTTTGAAGTGCTTTCCCCCAGTAATACCACCACGGAAATGGCTGCTAAACAACGGTTTTATGAAGAGTATGGGGTGTTAGAGATGTATTTTTATAATCCCCAATCCCATGATTTTTGGGGGTTTGAACGGGAGAGGATTGAGGAGAGTTTTCGTTTAATTACGCCCCTTCATTTGCCTTGGACTTCCCCTCTGTTGAACATTCGTTTTGAACTTTCGGGGGAGGGGTTAGTGATTTATCATCCTAACGGAGAACCGTTTAAGGAGCCGGGGGATTGGTTTGGGGAACGGAATTTGGCGCAACAACAACGAGATTTAGCCTTTGCTAAACTCGAAGAACTGGGAATTGACCCAGAAACCCTCTAATCTAGGTTTAAGGTGTAGAGCAGTCCCTCAATCCCCCGTTACAATAAAATGAGTCCTGATTTACTACAGAACGATGGTTCAAACCCCCATCCCTTCTAACCTCCTTTACCCCGATTCCGATGGTAAACCGATGGCTGAGAACACCCTTCAGTATCGCTGGATTGTCCGCTTAGTCTCCAATCTCAAGGAACTGCTCAAAGATGAAATTGCCTTTGTCGCGGGGGATTTACTCTGGTATCCTGTGCTAGTTCAGCGCCCCCCTGTACCCTGTCAAGCGCTCGATGCTATGGTGGTTTTAGGTCGTCCTGATGGGGACAGAGGGAGTTATAAACAGTGGGAAGAGGAAGATATTGCTCCGCAGGTGGTGTTTGAAGTGCTTTCCCCCAGTAATACCACCACGGAAATGGCTGCTAAACAACGGTTTTATGAAGAGTATGGGGTGTTAGAGATGTATTTTTATAATCCCCAATCCCATGATTTTTGGGGGTTTGAACGGGAGAGGATTGAGGAAAGTTTTCGCTTAATTACGCCCCTTCATTTGCCTTGGACTTCCCCTCTGTTGAACATTCGTTTTGAACTGTCGGGGGAGGGGTTAGTGATTTATCATCCTAACGGAGAACCGTTTAAGGAACCGGGGGATTGGTTTGGGGAACGGAATTTGTTGCAACAACAACGGGATTTAGCCCAACAGGAACGGGATTTATTGCAAGAACAACGGAATTTAGCCCAACAGGAACGGGATTTGGCGCAACAGGAACGCGATCGCGCCCTCGCTAAACTCCGGGAACTCGGAATTGACCCAGAAAACCTCTAATCTAGGTTTAAGGTGTAGAGCAGTCCCTCAATCCCCCGTTACAATAAAATGAGTCCTGATTTACTACAGAACGATGGTTCAAACCCCCATCCCTTCTAACCTCCTTTACCCCGATTCCGATGGTAAACCGATGGCTGAGAACACCCTTCAGTATCGCTGGATTGTCCGCTTAGTCTCCAATCTCAAGGAACTGCTCAAAGATGAAATCGCCTTTGTCGCGGGGGATTTACTCTGGTATCCTGTGCTAGTTCAGCGCCCCCCTGTACCCTGTCAAGCGCCCGATGCTATGGTGGTTTTAGGTCGTCCTGATGGGGACAGAGGGAGTTATAAACAGTGGGAAGAGGAAGATATTGCTCCGCAGGTGGTGTTTGAAGTGCTTTCCCCCAGTAATACCACCGTAGAAATGGCCGCTAAACAACGGTTTTATGAAGAGTATGGGGTGTTAGAGATGTATTTTTATAATCCCCAATCCCATGATTTTTGGGGGTTTGAACGGGAGAGGATTGGGGAAAGTTTTCGCTTAATTACGCCCCTTCATTTGCCTTGGACTTCCCCTCTGTTGAACATTCGCTTTGAACTGTCGGGGGAGGGGTTAGTGATTTATCATCCTAACGGAGAACCGTTTAAAGAACCGGGGGATTGGTTTGGGGAACGGAATTTGTTGCAACAACAACGGGATTTAGCCCAACAGGAACGCGATCGCGCCCTCGCTAAACTGCGAGAACTCGGCATTGACCCAGAAACCCTCTAAGTCTTAGGCTGAGGGAAAGCCCACCCTCCTTTTATGTTAAACCCCAAGTTTCGCCCCTCTAACAGGAATCGTCGGATATTCATGGCGATTCTCGTTTGTCTGCTCCCCTTTCTGTTAGCGTTGGGTTTAGCTTTACTTGTTCCCTCTCCCCCCCGATTGGATATGACCCTAGCTTCTTCTGCCGAACTCTTAACGGATCCCTTTTTACAATATCCCACCTCCGATTCTGTGCGGGTGGTATGGTTTACTGAGTTTCCGGGGGTGCGGCACTGGGTCAATTATGGGCGTGATTTGGAGTTAAAGGCGATCGCAACCAGCCAAAAACTCAGTCGTCTGCGAGAAGATACCCGTTCCAGAATTCCCACCCCCCCCACTCAACCCACCTTTCGCCCCATTTGGCGACACGAAGCCCTTATCACCCCCCTCACCCCCGGTCAACGTCTCCCCTACCAAGTCACCAGTCTTAAAACCCCAGAAGATCCCCTTTATAGCGCCGTCTTCACCCTCACCCCCACCCCACCCCCCGGCACCCCCCTAAAAATCCTCCTCACCTCCGATCATCAACTCATGCCCATGACGGCCGCCAATCTGCAAAAAGTGGTCGAAACCATAGGCTTTATTGACGGCGTATTCTTGGCCGGAGACTTAACCAATATACCCGACCGGGCCTCAGAATGGTTTGATGATCAACGAGGAGGAGCCTTTTTCCCCTGCTTACAAGGACGCGCTCAATATACCCTCGAAAAAAACGAACAAACCACCCTCTATCAAGGCGGGCAAATTATTCAAAATGCCCCCCTATTTCCCGCCCTAGGTAATCATGAAGTCATGGGACGTTTTTCCATGACCGAACCCCTCGGAGAACAGTTCAATCATGCTTATCCCCGCGAACAAGCAGAAGCCCATTATGCCCAACAATTCGCCAACTTAAACATCGCCGAAGATCCCACTTTTAAAGCTGCTTGGATTAAAGCCAATTCCTTTAATACTGATACCTACGAAGAAATATTTAGCCTACCGGAACATAGTCCGGGGGGTAAGAAATACTACGCCATTACCTTTGGGGATGTGCGCTTAATTGTGCTTTATATCACCAACATCTGGCGGGTTCCCAGCCTAGACGATACCGCATTAAGCCGCTACCGTGAACCAACCTATAACCTCCAAAACCCAGAAAAATGGGGTTATGGACAGCATATTTTTGAATCCATCCAACCCGGTAGTTCTCAATATGAATGGTTAATAAATGAACTAGACAGCCCAGAATTCAAACGGGCTAAATATAAAATTGTCATGTTCCATCATCCCCCCCACACACTCGGCGGAAATATCGTCCCCGCCTATACCAATCCGCGACAAACGATTCTCACTGACCCCACCGGGCAAGTGCAGAAAGTACGCTATGAATACCCACTAGAAGATGATCATATTATACAACACTTAGAGCCATTATTAACAGAAAAAGGCGTGCATTTAGTCTATTATGGTCACTCCCATTTATGGAATCGTTTCCGCAACAAAGCCGGAGTAAACTTTCTTGAATCCTCCAACATTGGCAATAGTTACGGGGCTTATTTCAGCGACGAAAAAAGACCCATTCCTGAAGGATATCAAGCAACCTATGTAGCCACCGGAAATCCCAACGGTTTAGAGCCAATTGTTCCGACAATTGACCCTCTATTCGATGAGCAAGGGCAACCCTTACCCTATATTGCCAGTAATGACATTACCGTATTTAGCATTTTAGACACCCAAAAAGGAACCATCAGTAGTTATCGTTTTGATACCAGACAACCCATGACCCAAGTTGTCAAATTTGATGAATTTGATGTGCGCTGAAACGTGAAATATAACCAGGGCATACGGAAATGGGCGCAAAACTAGGGAAAATAGAGCAGGGTTAATCACAACCACTCTGCTTACACCATCCATGATTTATTTTAAACTGGTTGCCACTGCGATTATCTGGGGGGGGACATTTATTGCCGGACGGATTATAGTTCAGGCGCTCCATCCCTTTTCTGCCGCCTTCTGTCGCTTCGCCCTCGCGAGTTTTTGCCTCGCCCTCCTCACCTACCATGTAGAACAGAAATTCCCCCGTGTCCGGTGGTCCCAAATGATTGGGCTGGTTGTGTTGGGGTTAACAGGGGTTTTTGCGTACAATACTTTCTTTTTTTGGGGTTTGCAAACTACCCCCGCCAGTCGTGCCTCATTGATTATTGCCCTCAATCCCATTGCAGTCGCTCTTGCTTCAGCCATTTTCTTACGGTATCGTCTCAGTTCCCTACAAATTGTCGGGATTCTCCTGTCCTTTTCTGGTGCGGCCTTCATCATCGCCCAAGGAAACCCCCTCCACCTCTTCCGGGAGGGCATCGGCACGGGGGATTTATGGTTATTTGGTTGTGTCATCAGTTGGTGTATTTATAGCATTGTCGGAAAGTGGGTGATGCAGGATTTATCCCCCCTTGTGGCGACGACTTACGCTTGTTTCATCGGGACTTTAGCCCTTTTGCCTCTCGCCCTCCATAGGGGGCTGTGGGAAATTTTGCCAGATTTGGCTCTCAATCATTGGTTGAGTTTAATTTATTTAGGGGTTTTTGGGTCAGCCATTGGCTTTAATTGGTATTACGAAGGAATCCGCTCCATTGGACCAACCCGAGCCGCCATTTTTATTAATTTAGTTCCGGTTTCGGCAATTATTTTAGGGGTTTCTTTACTGGGAGAAACGGTGACTCCTCTATTAATTGCTGGGGGTGTTTTAGTGTTGTTAGGAGTTTCTTCCACTAATTTAGGTTAATTATTATCTATGCCCTATTCCCTACGACGGGATGGAATACCACTGACTCGGAATATATCGGCAACGGTGGGACAATAAACGGGTAGGCCAAAGGTGGCAGGATTCACGGGATTTTTATACACAAAATGGCGGTAATTCATGCAGAATCGGTCCCAAGTGGCCATCTGAATCCGAAACAGAACAATGATGAAATTAGCAAACCAAAGGGTGAGGGGAATTCGCCAATAAATCCGATGGCCAAAATATTCGCAAACTTCAGCTACGGCATCATTGACGGTGGTGGCAGGATTGCCTAGAACAACTTGCTTGAGGTAAATATCATCGAGTTCGTTTACTACATCATAGGGGAGGGGATTATCCACTAAATAAACCACGACGCGGGCGATGTCTTGGCTATGGAGAAAGTGAAAGCTGGCATCCCCTCGAAACCAACGCGCTAAGGGAACCCATTTTACAATGTCTTTTAAGCCTGAAGAAATATGAGAATAGGGTTTATTTCCATCTCCTCCTAAGACTAAGGTAGGGAATAAAACGGTGATTTTCGGGGCAATCTCTAAGCGAGGAAGTTGGGTCATCATGTCGTACTTTGACCGAATATAATCTGTCCCGATTTGTCTCGCTTCTTCTAATAATTGGTTTTTTTGGTTTAATATGCTGGCCGTGGAAAAATATAAGACTTGTTCGCAAACTTTGGGATCTAATAAGTTTATTAGCCGCAATGTTTTAGCTACATTGGTATCAAAAACTTCGGCTGTTCCTCCCCAAGCATTAGCCGCTAAAATAGCAATATGAATGGTTTTTAAAAGGTCGCCAAACTGTTCAATATCCATCATATCCCCTTCTAATACGGTGATTCCGGGGCGGGCATTGTAATCAAATTTGAGTTTCGCTGGGTTGCGTACTAATAAAAACAGTTCATGGTCTGTTTCTTGAATTAGTAATTCGGTGAAGTAATGACCAATACAGCCACTTGCACCTGTTATAAAAATTCGCTTGGCTGTCATGGGCTGCTGCTATTACAAAGGATCAAATCTGTTCAAAAAGAGTGGAGAATTGATAATTGATAATTTAGGATTAATTTAGGCGTGAACGGCTAACAAATCGTTGACTTGTTTTCCCGTTTCAAAGAATACTCGGACGTGATCTTCTGGGGTGCCGGGGAGTACGCCATGACCGAGGTTCAAGATGTGACCTTGACCGCCTGTTTTTTGCACAGTGTCAATAATTCGCTCACGAATAAACGCCGGAGAACCAAATAAAACCCCCGGATCTATATTGCCTTGTACTTTCATGGTACGACCAAGACGTTGACGGGCTTCTGCCATGTCTACAGTCCAGTCTACGCTGACAATATCTACCCCCGATTGACCCATGCGTTCTAAAACGCCTGCACTGCCACTGATATACAGAATCAGGGGGGTGTCGGGATGGGTGGCCTTAACTTGACGGACGACTTGCTGTTGATAGGGAAGGGCAAAGGTTTCATAGTCTTGGGGAGTGAGTTGTCCCGCCCAAGAATCGAACATTTGCACCACTTGCGCGCCGCAGTCGATTTGATAACGAACATAAACGGCGATCGCATCGGCTAATTTACTTAGTAACTGATGCAGCACGGCCGGTTCTGAGAAGGCCATCCCTTTGATAATGGAATAGTTCTTAGAACTCTTGCCTTCCACGGCATAGGCCGCTAAGGTCCAAGGCGCCCCCACAAAGCCCAAAACCGTGGACTGATTGCCCACTTCTTGGCGCAGGGTGTTGAGAATTGTCTTGATAAAAGGTAAAGACGCTTCGGGATCGAGAGCATGGAGATTTTTCACCTGTTCAGCGTTGCGAATCGGAGGATCAATCACCGGACCGCGACTCTCGATAATATCAAAGGGGATGCCGATCCCGGGGAGGGGGGTTAAAATATCGGAGAACATGATCACCCCGTCGGGTTGAAACGCCCGCCAAGGTTGCAGGGAAATCTCAATTGCTAAATCGGCATTTTCCGACCGTTCCCGAAAACTGGGGTAGCGATCGCGCAAGTCTCGATAGACTTTCATATAGCGTCCCGCTTGGCGCATCATCCAAACCGGGGGGCGCTCGGCGGTTTCACCCCGCGCCACTCGTAATAGTAAAGGTTCCTGGGTTGACCCAGCCATAGAAACTCCGTTTTATTCTAAAAAGTTTTTTAGGGCATTTGTTAGCTTATCATCTTGCGCTAGACCCTTTATCCTTTCTCTTGAGGTTTCGCAACAAAAGACAAAACCCCTTGCTCTCCGTCCAGAGTCACCACGGCTCCCACAGGAAGGGCTGCGTTGGGGCCGTCGTGGCCAAAGGGTAGGTCGGCGACAATGGGACAAGGGAGATCCGAAAGGCGATCGCGTAACATTTCCTCCACCGTCCAAGTCTCAGGATTTCCCTCACAGCGACTAAACCGCCCCAAAGCAAGCCCCCCCAATGCCTCCAGTCGCCCACTCAGTCGCCACTGGGTTAACATTCGGTCGAGACGATAGGGAGCTTCAGCCACATCTTCTAGGGCTAAAATCACCCCCGCTAAGTTGGGTTCTAGGGGTGTACAAAGAAGATGAGTCGCGACGGTTAAATTAGCAGGTAGGAGGCGACCTGTCACCGTTCCCCCTTGCCATGCCTGCCCCTGCAACGGAGCTAAAGGACGACCTTCGACACAATCAAAAAGACGCTGTTTTGACCATTCCGGTTCTTGGGCTAAAGTCGTTAACACCGGACCATGTACCCCCCCTAGGCCTTGGGTGGCTAAACTCCACAAAAGACTCGTAATATCCGAAAACCCGATCAACCATTTGGGGGGCAAATCCGGCCAAGTCCAGCCTTCCAACAGACGCGCCCCCCCGTAGCCCCCCCGCGCACAGAGAACGCCCTGAGCGACCCCTTGCCAAGCGTCTAACAGGGCTTGACGGCGTTGTAGGTCTGAACCCGCCAAATAGCCGTAACGCTGCCGCCATGAGTCACAGAGGGCAATCTCATAGCCCCGGTCTTGCCAGACCTTGACCCCCGCTGCCAAGGCGCTATATTCCTTGAGAGCTCCACTGGGGGCGATAATCTCCAGGGTGTCCCCCGGTTGGAGGGGTGGGGGAAAGAGTAGGGGGGAGAACATGGGAAATCGGGCATTGGGAAGGACAGGGGTATAATAGCCCCCAGTTTCGAGTGGGGTCAATCCTTGATAATATCAGCAGGATCTGCGTTATAGTTTTGGGCAAAACGGCCGAAAAAAAACCTTGATTTACTTCGGAACAGCTAAATGTGAAGGTGTAGATCCCAACAAGACTCCAACAGGGAGCATGAGATTAAGAGGAGACAAGTCATGAAAAACGTGCGGAACGATTGTGTCTGGAACGAAGAACGGCGAGGAGTCATTCAAGGGGAGTTATTAGAACTGATTATCCAAGATGAACCCTATATTTATCCTTGGGATGTGACAGATCCAGAAGTGGACTCCTATCTTGACCATTTAGAACAAGAGTTTTCGGGATCATTGGGATTCAATGAGGAAGAATTCGCCACCCCGTCCTATGAATTCTTTGCGACGGCGGAAAAGTACTGGTTGAATTGTAGGGAAAAGGGGGCTTTGAATGACGTTAGATCGTCATTTTTGGCACAATTTGGCGATCGCATTCCTCATGATTGGTTAGATGCCATTGTGCAGCAGGCCGAAACTTTGATTCATGCTCCCCTTTCCCCCATTGACCGTTTAATTGAGTGCGTGAAACCCCTGTTAGATGAGTGGTCTAGTGAAGATTTACAAATCTTTGCCCGTCCCTTGGTCTATGCGATGCGGAGTCATTCGGCCTCCAAACCCCAAGATTCCCGGAGTTGGGAGCAGTTATCTACCATTGAACAAGCTCGTTATACTTTACAAGTGGCTCAACAGGTCTTAACGGAATTAGAAGACCACTAAACTTGCTCTTAGCTCAATCTTGACTCTAGCGCACGTTTTGCAACGATTTCACCTCAGTTTGTTTTGAAGCTCTCGTTAACCTTTCAGGTCTAACGGGAGAGAACCTTACAACAGCATTGATTCTAATTTGGGATCAGGCTGTTTTTTCTTGAACCGCGAATGAAAGACCTATGTCTCAATTACTCTCATTACTTCAGCTTGTTAGCTCCAGTTTACCTGTGGGAGCTTACAGTTATTCGGAAGGATTGGAAAGTTTAGTTGAACAGGGCATTATTACCGATGCGGGGGAGTTAGATCATTGGTTGCGTCGGGAGTTGCACTATGGGGCGATTCAGTTGGAGGGGGGGGTGATGGTGCGATCGCACTCCTGCATCCTGACCCAAGACTGGCAAGGCTTAAACCACTGGAATCAATGGCTTTCCGCCACCCGAGAAACCCAAGAATTGCGTCAACAGAGTTGGCAAATGGGAGCCTCATTGCTCAAACTATGGGCAAACCTGCAACCCGAGGGGCGCGCTATGATTGAGCAAATCGCCAATCCTTGTCATTATGCGATCGCCTTTACCCTCGCCGCCACCCTCTGCCACATTCCCCCAGAGTCCTTTCTCCTAGGATATCTGCACAGTTGGGCCACCAATATGATCAACGGGGGCGTGAAATTAATCCCCCTCGGACAAACCCAAGGTCAACAGTTACTCTTTCATCTCTCCCCCCTCCTCAACGAAATCACCGCCCAACTCTTATCCTCTTCAGAAGATGACCTAGAAACCTGTAGCGGGGGAGCCACCCTAGCCAGTATGTATCATGAAACTCAATATACTCGTCTATTTCGCAGCTAGACCATGCCTGAACGCCCTGTCATCACCCTTTCCCTCTCCACCCTCCTCACCCTACTCCTAACTGGACTTGCCCTTATTCTCCTGTGGCAACTGCGCTGGTTACTCGTCGTCCTCATGGTGGCCGTCGTCATTGCCGCCACCCTCGCCCCTGCCGTCAACACAGCCGAACGTTGGGGCCTGCCCCGGTGGTTAGCCGTCATTGGGGTCTATTTTGCCCTCCTCTCCCTTCTCGTGGGGTTTGGGGTGATTATTGGCCCCACCGTTGCCGAACAAATTCAGCGCCTCCTGCGCAAACTTCCCGCTTATCTAGAAGTTCTCGCCAATGTATTAGAAAATCTCAGTATTCGCTGGGGTCTGACCGAACCCGACACCTGGGCTTACCTCGAAAGCTTATTTAATCTCCAATCCCTCACCACTTGGGGACTACGCACCTCCCGGGATCTCTTGGTGCGTTCCTACAGTTTAACCCGAGGCCTCGTGGGCGGCGTGTTAAGCACCCTTTTGGCCATTATCCTCTCCGGCTATATGTTGACAGGTTCAGAGAGCTTAATTCGGGGTTTGGTGCAACTTTTCCCCACCCCTTGGGATAGCCAACTGGCCGCCCAAGTGCGACCCGTCAGCCAACGCATGGGGGGCTATATTCAAGGTCGGATTCTGGTGTCCGCCATCTTAGGGGTGGCCATTAGTTTGGGCTTAAACTTCCTCGGATTATCAGAATTTGCCCTAGGATTAGGGGTAATTGCAGGGTTTACTAACCTGATTCCCTTTTTCGGTCCGGTGTTAGGGTCGATTCCGGCGTTAATTGTTGCGATCGCCCAAGGGGGATGGTTATTCCTCTGGGTGTTATTGTTGTTTGTAATTATCCAAAACATCGAAACCTATGTTTTAGATCCCCTACTGGTAGGCAATACCGTTCAAGTCCCCCCCATCTTGCAACTTTTAGCCGTTTTAGGGGGCGCCCAAGTGTTAGGGATTATCGGAGCCCTCATTGTTCCCCCCTGGGTGGCTGGGAGTTTGGTCGTCCTCGATAACTTATACATTCAACCCAAACTCAAAGCCCAAGACAGTCAAAACCTGCCCCCTGTGGATGACAGTCCCCATCCCTCCCTGCCGTTGTCGAGTTGAATTATGTTGCGTTTTTTAACTAGGTTTAGGTTTTTAACTCGGTTTAATTTGTTTACTCGGTTTAACCGAGGTGTAAGGGTTAAATCTTTAGCCCTTGCCCTTTGTTCTCTTCTCTGTTTCCTCTGTTTATCCCTTCCCCTTGTTGCTCAAACTGCCGGAAGTGAAGGCCCTCTCAAAGCCCCCATTTTAATTGATGGCGACCCCATTTTTGAAGTTAGTCGTTCTGGAGATTTTAGCGCCCAACAACGAGCGAGAGAAGCCAATGAAGTCCTAGCGAATATTGTTGAAAATATCACCCCGGATCAATCCCTGAATGTGACGATTGATGAACGGCAACAAGTCCCAGTTTTACTCATTAATGGTCGTTATTTGATCTCCGTCACCCAAGCCGATACACCTCCGGGACGTTCAGGCATTAATCAAGCCGATTTGTGGCGTAGTGTTTTACAACAGGCCTTAGAAAAAGCCAAATATCAACGCACCCCGGAATATATTCGTTATGCCCTATTGCTCTCCGGGGGTGCTTTAATTCTCGCCTTATTAGCCAGTTGGTTAGTGGGAAATTTATGGAAACGTTGGTTTCCGGTTTTGCTGGAACAATTAAATATTGAACTCAACTCAGAAGCAGACCCAAACCGTCGTCCTCGTACAGAAATAATTTCTAACATTTTACTTTCATTAATTCGGGGAGTATTAATCTTTTTTGCTGGATTTTACATTGCTTCTCTTTTCCCTCAAACCCGCAACTTAAGCCGAGAAATCCGGGATGGTTTAGTGGAAACCGTGCAAGTGAGTTTAACCTCTGGGCTTTTTCCCCTCGGAGATAATGCTTACTCCGTGCTAGATATCTTGATTCTCATTGGTTTGCTGGCCGGAGTATTGTCCTTATCTCGCCTACTGCGTCGGATTTTGCGATCGCGCATTCTCATCCTAACCGGACTCAACCGTTCCGCTCAAGAAAATATCTCCCTCATTGCTAACTACACCTTTATCTTTATTGGCACCATTGTTATCCTGCAAATTTGGGGCTTAAATCTAAACTCCTTAACCGTTTTTGCCAGTGTGTTAGGGGTGGGGATTAGTTTAGGCTTACAAGGGATTACTAAAGAATTTGTCAGTGGGATTGTGCTACTCTTTGAACGTCCCATTCAAGTCGGGGATTTTGTCGATGTTGGGGGATTAGTCGGCACCGTAGAACGGATTGGAGTTCGCAGCACTGAAATCCGCACCCTCGATAGAATCTCAATTATTTTACCCAACTCCCGTTTCCTAGAATCGGAAGTCATTAACTGGAGTCATGATAACCCCATTTCTCGCCTAAGAATTCCCCTAGGGGTAGCCTACGGTTCAGATATTAAACGGGTACGCAATGCCCTTTTAGAAGCCGCAAAAGATCATCCTGATATTCTTTCTATTCCCAGTCCTGTGGTATTTTTTACGGGGTTTGGCGATAGTGCTTTAGATTTTACCTTATTGGTCTGGATTGCCCATCCTCCTAAACAATTCCAGATTAAAAGTGACCTTTATTTTTTAATCGAAGAACGCTTTAGACGAGAGAATATAGAGATCCCCTTTCCTCAACGAGATTTACACGTTCGTTCGGGTCAACTCCCGATTACCATCTCCCCAGAAGTGGCGGAATCTTTGCAACTCTTATCCCAAAATTTAACCCATCGGCGAGAGTCTTAATGGATTGGAGTTGACACTCCAGGGCCGAAAGAGGGAGGGGATTCTTCATTCATAGACCCAACTTGCTGTAAAGGAATCCCCAATTGCGTTAAATCCAGCGCGTAGCCCCCTGTGACTAAATAAACCGAAGTGGCCAGAGTTCCAACATAACGCAGAAGAGAACCAAGGCGATCGCACTCAAAGACCGTCTGGAGGGTGACGAACATTGTTAATCTGGAAGTCGAAGACGCAGGATTCCGCGCCAACGGTAAGCGCATTGACTTCCCCGGCTTCTTCCACGCCTATGTGGAAGGCTCCGATGCTGCCATTGAAGAGCAAGAAGTCATCCTGCCCCCCCCTGAAAGTGGGAGACAAGCCAGACTGTAAAGAATTAGACGTAGTGGGTCATGAAACCCAACCATCCCCCGTCAAACCCCCTAGGGAGATAAACAAGAATCCTCACGACGCACCTCCACCACTTGGGGGAACAATCCCCCATGAGGCATTTTCTCCCCAAGACTGACATAGGCCGCCACAATTTGCGGCGTTTCGATGACTAAAATAGCCAGAAAAGTTAACCAAAAGCAACGTTTTTTGTCACAATCTTTAGGGTTGTTCGACATTGTTGTATCCTCAAAGTATAGTTAAAAAACATTTATCGAGCCGTTGTTGTCTGCCAACAATAACGGCTTTTGCTTCAATCCTCACAGACCTGCACCAACAGGACAATAGTATCCACCATTGCCACCACAAAAACCCGATCTCCCGGACAGAGAACCTCCCCTTTCCGTGCAGGACGAACCGGATAACTCACCCCATGCCAGAGCGCCCGTTCTTCAGTTTGCATCTTGGCAAAACGACTGCAACGACAGACCGCTTGAGGAAGATCCGACCGTTGTTTTTTTCGGAATAGCCACCACATCATAACCTCCAATAGAATAGTAGAAAGCCAAGAGCTAAAAAGCAAGCCAGATAAGAGTTTAAGCTTCGTTCTTCTCTTTGCTTTCTTACATCTTAACCCAAATTAAAGAGGAAAATAAGGTGTAATCTTTTCCGAAGTAGCTAATAGATTCGGAAAAAAATATCCGGTCATCGGAAAAATTTTTCCGATCCCCCACCTCCCAATCCTGTAGGTTAGGCACAGGAAAAGCGCAACCCAACACCCCTCACCACTCCCCACTCCAGTAGGTTGGGTGAAGCGAAGCGCAACCCAACACCCCCGGCAAATGTTGGGTTACACTTCGTTCCACCCAACCTACAAATTTTAAAGCGCAACCCAACCCCCCCCGGCAAATGTTGGGTTACACTTCGTTCCACCCAACCTACAAATTTTATGGATTTTATACATTTTGCCTAAAACCAGCATGGTACAATCAGTTAGTACCCGAATGGCTAAAACACATCTAAGCACCGAGAGAGTTTAACCCATGAATGAAGAAGAAATTAAGCTATTGTGTAAATGGCGTAATTTATTAGATTGGATTGTTCGGCAATATGATTTAACTCGCAAACAACAAGACGCATTAGAAATTAAATTTCCTCAACCCGATTGTGTTTTAACCGCCGCAGAATTTACCCAAGAATTCGGGGATTATGAAGAGCCTGATTATGCCAATAAAACCTTAAGAGATATCTATAAACGGATTAAAGATAAGTGTAACAACACTGAAAAGAATCCTCCCTTTGAAAATTTGCCTTGGCAAAACTCAAGAGGACAACAGAGAGAACAGCAATTTCAAGCGTGGCTCAAGGGGAAACTGGAAAATCGAGACTTTAACAAATATTTGGAATCTAGAGGGTTTTTCTTAAGAACGAGTGAATCACCACATCTCACAACCCTAGATCAAGAACTGTTAGAATACCTTTTAAATGATACCCTAAAAAAATTAAACTATGACCACCAAAAAAGACCTGTTAAAGATAGTTTTGAGCCAGAAATCAATCAACGCATTAACGCTTTTATTGTTCAAGGTCAATCCCACCATGCACCTAGATGGTTAACCAATCAATTACTCTATTATGTGCCGCATCATGACAATGCTAAAAAGCATAGTATTGTCCTCAAAACACATTTTAGGTTTAATAGACTTTGTGAGGGTATTGCTTCAGGAATGGATTGTGGTGCTGAACCTCAAAACATTGTATCTGCTTTGGCTCAAAACTTAGAGACACAGAGTGTTGTTTTAGCCCTGCGTGATATTCATCAGGCAAAAAATGGCATTTTATCCTCCTTTATTAATGAAATTTGGTGTCCTTTATGGCAAAAGGTTCAAACTAATGAATCCTTGTCAACAGGTCAACATTATTTGATTTTGTTTTTAGTGGATGGGGATAGTAGTTCATCGAAATGGTCAACAGAACTTAACCCATTTATTCAAACAGATTCTCCGCGTTTATGCTCATTACCACCACTGGAAAACTTTACTCAAGGTACTATTACACTCTGGCGGGGGAGAAAAGAAAAAATTCTCAAGAACTTGTGGCAACCACCAGACCAATATCCCCAAGCCATTGATGAATTTATAAGCGAATATGACACCGAGGAGATAAAACCTAAAGGTTTTCTAGATTTTATCTATGATTCTTGTCTGCGAGAAACATTGGAATATGTTGAAAGCCGTTTATCACTATGAAATTTATCACTATGAACTCAGAACAATATCACTATACTGGCGAATACCAAGACCCCAAAAACCCCTATTTACCGGATGACGGATTGAAAAAAGCTGTTAAGCTGGCGATTTATTTACAACGCCCTCTCTTGTTACAAGGGGAACCGGGATGTGGTAAAACGAAGCTGGCCAGCGCCTTAGCTTATGAGTTAGGACAACGCTTGAACTGTTCCCCTTATCCTTACTTTCCTTGGTCGATTAAGTCCACCAGTCAGGCTAAAGAAGGACTGTATTTTTATGATTCGGTGGGACGGTTACGGGATGCGCAGTTAGTCAGCAATAATGGTTATGAAAAGTATTTAAAACCGGAAGAAATTCGGGCGTTGTTTGACCGATTGACTGACCCGGAAGAGTATATCAAATTGGGCGCATTGGGCAAGGCGTTTGAGGTGGAAAATTATCGCCCTGTTGTCTTGATTGATGAAATTGACAAGGCGGATATTGATTTCCCTAATGATTTATTACGGGAGTTGGAAGAGAAACAATTTACGGTGCCGGAATTGGGAGGGAGGGAGTATGTCGCGCAACAGTCCCCGATTATCTTGATTACCAGTAACCGAGAAAAAGATTTACCGGATGCTTTTTTGCGGCGCTGTATTTTTTATTATATTGACTTTCCCGACGAAAGCCGCTTAATTGAGATTGTTCAAGCCCATTATCCTGATGTCCTTGAGAATCAAGACTTACAAGTTGTTGTTGAGGCGGCGGTGGCGGAGTTTCTGAAGGTGCGAGGGACGGGAACAAGACGGAAGGATGGCAAACAGGCCAGCACGAGCGAGTTATTGGATTTCGTGGGAGAATTGAAACAACATCCTAAAGAAAGTGCCTTGGAGATGATTAAAAACCTTGTGCAAAATGTCCCTGTATTGGGAACATTATTGAAAACCAAAGAAGACCAAGACTATTATCAACAGCAACAAAAGCAACAGCAACAAAACCGTGATTCCTAACGCTCCTTCTTTATTTGGCTTATATTTAGCGATGCGTCCCGTTTTGGCTTTGACGCTTGACCAGTATTTTTTACTTGAAGAAGCATGGCGGGGAGGGTTTGGACGGGAGAGTTTAGAGGATTTACAGGAGGTCTGTCAGATGCTTTGGTTAAAGGGAGTTAAACCGGAGCAACGGCAGCCGTTTGAGTGTGCTTTTCAGGGCTATTTTGAGCAATTTTTCCAGTCTGAGCCATCCTCAGAACTTCCCCCGGAAAAACCCCTTTCCTCGTCTCAGAAACAGGACAGGACAGCCCCATCCTCTCCTTCTTCTCGGCCTCCTTCTGGTGATTCAGTCTGGGTGGGGGAGGGGGTGAAACAGGTGGCTGTTGCTGTGCGCACTCCCCTTTCCTTGCAGACACAGGAGATAGGGGGAGATGGGCGATTTTCCTTGGGAGTCCGGGATTTTCCGGTGACTCAACGGCAAATTCAGCAGCGTTGGCGGTTGTTGCGTCGTCCTTTGGGGGAGGGGGTAGGACAGGAGGTAGATATTGAGGCAACGGTGCAACGGATATGTGAGCAGGGGTTTTTCTTGGAACCTGTGTTCCGGCCGCAACGTCGGAATCAGGTGGAGGTGGTGCTGTTGGTGGATGTGTCTAATTCGATGATTCCTTTTGAACCGTTGACGGAGTTGTTACAGGAGACGTTAGCGGGGGAGGGTTTTCAGGGGATAAGGGTTTATTATTTCCGCAATTGTCCCCCTTCAGATTGGTTATTTTTGCATCCTCGCCGTCCCGATACTCAGTCTATGCAGGAGATTTACAGCCAGTTTCATCCTCAGCGCACGGTTGTATTTTGGGTGAGTGATGGGGGGGCGGCGAGGGGTGGCATAAATCGAGAACGGGTTTTTTTAACGATACAGTTTCAGGAAGAGTTGCGCCAGAGGGTGCGGGGGGTGGGGTGGTTGAATCCGGTGCCGGAGGAGCGTTGGCCGGGGACAACGGCGGGGATTTTGGGGCAAATGTTACCGATGTTTGAGTTAACCCCATCTGGGATTAAGGGAATCCTACAAGTTTGGCGCAGCAGTTTGTAGTCTTGTAGGAGTCTTGTAGGTTGGGTGGAGCGATAGCGCAACCCAACATTTACCGTAGGGTGTCGGGTTTTTGGGGTGGTATGGGGTTTTATCGGGGGTGTTGGGTTTTTGGGGTGGTATGGGGTTTTATCGGGTGGGTGTTGGGGTTTTGAGGTGGTATGGGGTTTTATCGGGTGGGTGTTGGGGTTTTGGGGTGGTATGGGGTTTTATCGGGGGAGGTGTTGGGTTGCGCTGTCGCTTCACCCAACCTACGGGATTGGGGTTTTATCGGGGAGGTGTTGGGTTGCGCTGTCGCTTCACCCAACCTACGGGATTGGGGTTTTATCGGGGAGGTGTTGGGTTGCGCTGTCGCTTCACCCAACCTACGGGATTGGGGTTTTATCGGGGGGGTGTTGGGTTGCGCTGTCGCTTCACCCAACCTACGGGATTGGGGTTTTATCGGGGGGGTGTTGGGTTGCGCTGTCGCTTCACCCAACCTACGGGATTGGGGTTTTATCGGGGGGGGTGTTGGGTTGCGCTGTCGCTTCACCCAACCTACGGGATTGGGGTTTTATCGGGGGGGTGTTGGGTTGCGCTGTCGCTTCACCCAACCTACGGGATTGGGGTTTTGGGTTATTCGTGGCCAATGTCTGGGGTTAATTTTGGGACTTGGTTTGCACCCCAATCTAAGGTATAAGCACCGTCTTTTAGATAATGATGGAAACTTGAATATTGCCAATCTTTCGGCGCGTTGACTAATCCATGCTTGACTGGATTATAGTGAATATAATCCACATGATGAATAAAATCGGTTTCGTCTCTAATTTGGTGTTCCCAAAAGCGATGTTGCCAGATGCTTTTTTCCCTTTTTTTCTGACGGGAGATTGAGGAGATGTTATGATATTGGGGGGGACAATGGCGGCTAAAGGAGCTTTTGATTCGTTGCCAGCGTCGGGAAAAATCGGCATCGTCTGGGGGTAATGTCCAGATACAATGAAGATGGTCGGGGAGAATTGAGATAGCATCTAAGGTAAAGGGGTATGGTTGTTTAACTTGTCTAAAGGTTTGTCGAAGTAATTTGATTAATTTTGGATCGTTAAATAAGGGTTGACGTTCATAGGTGACAACGGTAAAAAAGTAGGTAGCTCCGGGTACTTTGGATCGGCGGTATTGCATAGTTCAGTCTGGTTTTTTGTGATCATGGATATAATTGCTAATTATGTAGGTTGGGTGGAGCGAAGCGCAACCCAACATTAAATGCCTCTCGTAGTCTTGTAGGTTGGGTGGAGCGATAGCGCAACCCAACATTTACCGTAGGGTGTCGGTTTTTTGGGGTGGTATGGGGTTTTATCGGGGGTGTTGGGTTGTTGGGGTGATATGGGGTTTTATCGGGTTTTTGAGGTGGTATGGGTTTTATCAGGGGTGGGTGTTGGGTTGTTGGGGTGGTATCGGGTTTTATTGGGGGTGTTGGGTTTTTGGGGTTTTATCGAATTGTGTCGGGTTTTTGAGGTGGTATGGGTTTTATCAGGGGGGGGTGTTGGGTTGCGCTATCGCTCCACCCAACCTACGGGAGGGAGGGGAGGGAGGGGAGGGAAAAAATAAAAAAAGGCGCTTCGCGCCGGAAGAGGGAAAGAGGGAAAAAGGGTAGAGGGTTAAGGCGTTCTGGGGACGACAACACGAAAACCGATGTCGATGCCCTCGTAGTCGCGGGTGATGATGCCGCGAGAGGCAGAACGGCAGCTCTTCGGGGAGTCGTACCAACAACCACCACGCAGCAGCTTACTTAATGTTGATTTTTTATTCAACATACTTTGCAACCACTCCTGATGGGTTTGAGAATGATTATCATTATCTATCCACGCTCTCCCATCACTTGGCGCACCTTCATAATTGTTATGCCAATCATCTAAACACCACTCATACAGATTCCCGTGTAGATCATATAATCCAAAGGCGTTGGGGGGAAAACTCCCCACGGGGGTAGTTTCTTCACGATATTCACCTTTCGGTTCATCGGCAAAGGTGTAATTCCCATCATAGTTTGCTAATGCTGTGGTTATGGTTTCCCCGAAATAAAAGGGAGTTGTAGTTCCGGCACGACAGGCATATTCCCATTCGGCCTCGCTGGGCAGTCGGTAGTCTTTCCCGGTCAACTGAGTTAATCTGGCACAGAATTCTATCGCGTCCTTCCAAGAAACCTGTTCCACAGGTCGATTATCCCCTTTAAAGCCAGATGGATTAGGGTCTAACTTTTGTGTAATGGGTGGGACTTGTGTCACCACTGCCCGCCATTGGGCTTGGGTGATGGGGGTTTTTCCCATGAAGAAGGGGGCTACAGTCACAGAATGTTGAGGGTGTTCGCCCTTATTTCCTTCTCCTTCTGGCGACCCCATGAGGAAGGTTCCGCCCGGTATGGCCATCATCTCTAATTCCACACTGTCTCCTAATTGCTCTCGATACAATGGGGCGCTTTTCTTTTCTCGCTGGATGATTTCTCCCCGGCGGTTCACTTGGACAATTTCAAAGGTGACGGTTTCTAGGAGGATGGGCAGTTGGAAGGAGACTCCGGCAATTTCTACGGTTTCTCCGGGGCGACCTAGGGGTTGAATGAGTTGCTGGGCGGTGGTGGTGTCGCCTTGGGCTTGGGCTTCATAGGCTCTGGATAGGTCTAGGAGGGGCTGAAATCCGGCTTCTAAGAGGGGGTCTAGTTCGCTGTAGGTTTCGAGGAGGTTGGTGATTTTTAGCCACTCTTGGGGTGGGGTCTGGGTGAGGGCGTTTTTTAGGGTCTGGGCGATGGTTTGGGTGGCTTGGTTGGGTTGGGTATAGGCTAGGGCGGTCCAGTGGGGGGCGGCTCCGAGGTCTTGGGCGATGCGCTCATTGCTGGGTAGGGTGGCGCGGATATAAACCACCATGAAGTCGGAGAGGGTGTGGAGTCGTTCTGCACCCCATTGGGTTTTGAGGTCTTGGAGGAGTTGGTGTCGGAGGGGGGTGGGCATTTCGTAGAGGCGGTGTCCTACGGGGTCACAAAGGGTTAGGAGGATGTCGGCAACGTTTATCCAAGGACTTTCGGGGACGAAGTTCTCCCGCAGGCAGTAGAGGAGTTCTGGGGTGAGGGCGAGGGGAAAGGCGGCGTGGCAGGCGAGGGTGTGGGCGAGTTGACCGTGGCGTTGGGTGAAGGTTTGGAGGGTGGACATGGGGGATTAGGGGTTGGGAGTTGGGAGTTGGGTGTCGGGAGTCGGGTGTCGGGAATCGGGAGTCGGGAGTCGGGAGTCGGGAGTCGGGAATTGGGAATCGGGAGTCGGGAGTCGGGAGTCGGGAGTCGGTGTAGGGGCGCAATGCTTGCGCCCTAGGGAGTCGGGAGTCGGGAGTCCGGGAACTCTCCCCCCCTGTTCCCTGTTCCCTGTTCCCTAAAATAAAAGAGTTTTGGCTATTTACTAGCCACTATTCCCCTGCTCCCCCTCTCCCCCTCTCCCCCTCCCCCTCTCCCCCCCTGTTCCCTAATAAAGGAATCCCCAATTGGGTTAAGTCCAGCGCGTAGCCTCCTGTGACTAAATAAACCGAAGTGGCCAGAGTTCCAACATAACGCAGGAGGGAACCAAGGCGATCGCGAAATTGTCGCCCCAGAGGATACACCGGAACCAATCCCCAGCCCGTCTCTTCTCCTACCAAAATCACCACCCCCGGCAAAGTCGGCAAGAGTTCTAATAAATCCCTCACCTTCCCTTGCCATTCCTCCTCAGACCACTCCAAACCATTGGCGACCCAAGTTCCCAAGGCATCCACTAAAAAACAATCCTCGGCCTGATTTTGGGCTAATGTCGCCGTTAAGTCCTCCGGCACCCATAAGGTCTTCCAATCCGGGGGGCGACGGGCTTGGTGTTTTTCAATCCTCGCCTGCCATTCGGAATCCTCGGGATTTAACCGTGCTGTGGCCAGATAAGATACCCGTTTCCCCGATTGCATCGCCAAAGATTCCGCCCACTCGCTTTTCCCAGAACGGGCTGGACCAGTCACTAAAATGATAGTCGGAGAATGGATCATCTTGAATCGTGAACAATTTAAGGGAAAACCGTACAATAGTGGGAACAGAAACAGCCCGTCTTGTTTTTCCCCCTTGTTTTCAGTATTCTACTCCCAGTAGCCAAAGAGCGGAGCATGAGACCAGAACTGCAACGAATCGAAAGCACCTTAGAACAGTTGGAGCAACTCGCCCGTCAACAAGAGTATGGGGTGGCTGTAAAAGAGCGTCATCTGAAGGAGCGTAAACCGGCTCCGGCTCCAGCTTATCCGGTGGCTGCACCTGCCCCCCAGCGTCCGGCGGCCGCTCTCCAAGTTCCCCCCGCCCCCCCACCCCGCGCTGTTTCCCTCCCCCAAAGGGTCAGAACGGTAGCCCCTGCGCCGAGTGCGGTTCCGACGCTGCCGGAATTAAAGTCTCTACAACTCAGTAACCATCGGCACAGTGTCAACCCGGCTTTAGCCACTAATTTATTGAAAGAGATTGAAGAAATTGTAGTGGGTTGGCAACGGGAGCTAAAACAAATCTTAGTGCAGATCCAAGACCTGTATCTCGAAGGCCCCATTGTAGATGGTTGGCTGGAGTCTCATCACGGACAAGATGGCCTGTCTAGTCCTAGTTCCGACTTGGGGCTCCGTCCCGGTTATCGTCTCTGTGGGCTGGATGAAAAGGGGCGTTTGTGGACAAAACCCTGTCCGGCGGATCAGGTGGCTAGTGTCAGTATGGCGATCGCACGTTATCAAAAACTCCGCCAACTGCTCAAGAAAAAACAATCCCTCGAAAACCGTCTGAGTAGTCTAGCGGAAACCCTCGTCATTGTTCACAGTAGCCTAAAAGATCATTAATCCTCCCCCCCACATTGTCCCCTACCCCTAACTCGGATGGTTGATTCCCTACCCATTTCCGCCATTATCTGCACCCACAACCGCGATCAATACTTGGGCGCTGCCATAGACAGCCTCCTTGCCCAAGACACCCCCAGCTACGAGGTGATTGTGATAGATAACGCCTCCAGCGATCGCACCAAAGAAGTCACCGAAGCCCGCTTACCCCATCCCCAGCTTCAGTACATCTACGAGCCTCAAGTGGGGTTATCCGTTGCCCGCAATACTGGCGCAAGAGTCGCCCAAGGCGAAATTCTCGCCTACCTAGATGATGATGCCGTAGCCACTCCGGGCTGGTTAAGCTCCCTCCTAGAAGCCTTTCAAGCCAACGAAAAACTGGCCATTGCGGGCGGAAAAGTTACCCTGCTCTGGCCCCCCGGAGTCACCAGTCCCCCCCCTTGGCTCTCTGACGGCCTCGCAGGCAACCTCGGCGCCTACGACCTTGGTCCGGAGATTACCCCCATCACCAACCCCATTTATACCCCTCGCGGTCTAAATTACGCCATTCGGCGCAGCTTTTTAGAGCAAATCGGCGGTTTTGACCCCAAATTAGGACGAGTGGGCAAAAATCTACTGTCTAATGAAGAATTACAAATGACCGAACTGGCGCTAGAACAAGGTTGGCAAGTCGCTTATTTACCCGCCGCCCTCGTCGCCCATAACGTTACCCCTGACCGCCTCCAACGGACTTGGTTCATGCGTCGGGGCTGGTGGCAAGGGGTGAGCGAGGCCTATCGGGAACAACTGGCCGGCCGGGCGGGACTCGTCCAATTTTCCCGGGGAGGAGAACGTATTGTGCGCGGTCTTTATAAATCTCTTAAATACTTTCGAGATCCGGCCATCCGCTTTGATAATCTAGTGTATGCCTATGGTCAGATTGGGTATCTTAAAACAGCCGTGGCCGGACTGCTCTTTCCCAACTCGTTCAAATCCTAATATCCTATTACCCCCGCTCTAACATGACTTCTAAGGTAGACAAAATCCCCGTCTCTGTACTGATTCCCGCCAAAAACGAAGAACGCAACCTCCCCGCTTGTCTCGAAAGCTTGACCCGGGCGGACGAAGTGTTTATGGTGGATTCTCAAAGTGGCGATCGCTCCGTAGAAATTGCCGAAAGTTACGGCGCCCAAGTCTTTCAATTTCACTTTAACGGTCGTTGGCCCAAGAAAAAGAACTGGGGCCTAGAAAACCTCCCCTTCCGCAATGATTGGGTTCTCATCGTAGACTGCGACGAACGCATCACCCCCGAACTCTGGGACGAAATCGCCGAACGCATCCAAGACCCTGACTATGACGGCTATTTCCTCAACCGGAAAGTCTTTTTCCTTGGCAAATGGATTCGCCACGGGGGGAAATATCCCGACTGGAATATGCGTCTGTTTCGGCACAAAAAAGGACGTTACGAAAACCTGAAAACCGAAAACATCCGCAACACCGGAGACAACGAAGTTCACGAACACGTGATCATCGACGGGAAAACCGGATACCTGAAAGAAGATATGCTGCACATCGACTTTCGGGATATCTACGAATGGTTAGCCCGCCATAATCGTTACTCCAACTGGGAAGCCCAAGTCTATTACAACATCCTGACCGGAAAAATGGACGGGGACAATATTGGAGCCAATCTGTTTGGGGATGCCGTCCAACGGAAACGCTACCTGAAAAAAATCTGGGTGCGTTTACCCTTTAAACCCTTCGTGCGTTTCATTTTGTTTTATATTCTGCGTTTAGGCTTTTTAGATGGCACTCCCGGTTATATTTACGGTCGTTTACTCAGTCAATATGAATATCAAATTGGGGTCAAGCTGTATGAATTGCGCAAGTTTGGCGGCAGTTTGAACGTGGATGTACAACATCCCCCCTCTAATACCCCCTCTAATCCTCCCTCTGTCCCCCAAACGGTTACAGAACAACAATGAGTCATTCCCCCAAACCAGACCCCATTTTAGGCAGTGAACCCTTTGTAGATTTACGCCATTATGACCAGTCTAATTTTGAACGGGGAAAATCCGGGCTGTGGATTTTATTCTGGTGGTTAGTACAGGCTGTTACGTTTCCCCTGACTCCCCATAATTTAAGTGGTCTACGTTGCGCCATTTTGCGCCTTTTTGGGGCGAAAATCGGCAAAGGGGTATTAATCCGCCCCACCGCCCGCTTTACCTACCCTTGGAAGGTGGAAATCGGGGATTATACTTGGGTGGGGGATGATGTGGTGTTTTATAGTTTGGATCGGATTGTGGTAGGTCGTCAGTGTGTCATTTCTCAGAAATGTTATCTCTGCACCGGGAGTCATGACATCACAACCCCTCGGTTTACCCTCGAAACAGCCCCCATTTTCATTGGCAATGGGGCATGGGTGGCGACGGATTGTTTTGTGGCTCCGGGGGTGAAAATTGGCGCAAATGCGGTGATTGGCGCAAGGAGTAGCGTCTTTGGCAATATCCCCGAGGAGCAGGTGGCCTGGGGGAGTCCTTGTAAGCCCCATTATGCCCGAAAAATGATCGCCAGTCGTTTGTAGTTGCGCTTCAGCGCACTGGATTAAGGCGCGAGACGCTCGCGCCGCCATTCCCCCCCTTCGAGACGATACCAGAGACGGTCATGAAGACGACTAGGGCGACCTTGCCAGAATTCGATGGTGTGGGGGATGACGCGATACCCTCCCCAGTGGGGGGGGCGTGGAACGACTTGCTCCTGATATTGCTGTTGGAGTGCCTCTAAACGCTGTTCTAAGATGTCTCGATGGGGAATCACCTGACTTTGTTCAGAGGCCCAAGCCCCCAGTTGAGAGTTGAGGGGACGACTCCAAAAATATTGATCCGATTCTTCAGGAGAAACTTGTTCCACTCGCCCCTCAATGCGCACTTGTCGCTCTAATTCAGCCCACCAAAAGACCAGGGCGGCTTGGGGATTTTGGCTGAGTTGTTGCCCTTTGTGGCTGGTGTAGTTGGTGAAAAAAACAAAGCCTTGTTCATCTAGGGCTTTTAATAACACCATGCGGGCAAAAGGTTGACCCTCGGGGCTGGCGGTGGCTAGGGTCATGGCGTTGGGTTCTGGTAGTTGGGCGGCGATCGCCTGCTCTAACCACAATTTAAACTGCTCAAAGGGATGAGCGGCCGCTTCCTGTTCCTGTAATCCCCCTTGGGTGTAGTTTTGGCGTAAATCAGCAATGGATAAAGTCATCCTCTCGCTCCCGTCCTCGTGACATCCTCCCGACACCGACCCTACGGGTACGGTGCGGGCTTCCCCATATTACTATGAGGTCTTCCTGTTTCTACGGGAGGCTCTAGATGTCTTTTTAGGGACATCCCCGTTCGCGTTCACTTCGTGACGATGAGCTAACCTTGATTACTCGCTCTAGGATAGTCTTGCTCCCGTAAGGCGGCAATAATTTGACTGTTGGCTTTCGGGAAGGGAAACTGATCAATTTCCTCCAAAGTCACCCAGCGAATTTCTTGACATTCAATGGGTTGAGGTTCACCGCCGAGATAGCGACAATGGTAGACATTCAGGGTAATGCGAAAATGACTATAGGCGTGATTGACGGTGATTAGGCGATCGCCCACTTCAATCTCAATCCCCAATTCCTCCTGAATTTCTCGCCGGATACAGTCCTCATAACTTTCTCCCGCTTCCAGTTTACCCCCCGGAAACTCCCACAGTCCGCCCAGAAGTCCACCTTCTAAACGCCGATCAATTAAAATCTGTCCTTGTTTGTTCCAAATTACGGCAACACCAATATTTTTATGGGGTAAAGGGGAAGTCATTTCACGCATGGGTAATTGATTTTGCAGACCTTGCTCATAGGATTGACAGTGTTTTTGCCAAGGACAGAGTAAACAAGCGGGATTTTTGGGAGTACAAAGGGTTGCCCCTAAATCCATAATGGCCTGATTAAAGTCCTGGGGATGCTCAGGATCCAATAATTGATCCGACCATTGCCACAACTGGGGCAACGCTTGGGTCGGAGGTACCGTTAACGCCGTGAGACGGGCTAACACTCGTTTCACATTGCCATCTAAAATCGAGATAGGCTGATTAAAAGCCGCGCTGAGGATTCCTCCGGCCGTAGTGCGACCAATCCCCGGCAACTTTAACACCTGCTCTAGGGTTTGGGGAAAAATTCCCCCATAATCTTTTACAATCTTTTGGGCGGCTTTGTGGAGATTGCGCCCTCTGGCATAATAACCCAACCCTTCCCAAACCTTCAGAACCTCTTGTTGATCCGCCCGGGCTAACTGCTCTAAAGTGGGAAATTTCTCTAACCAACGCTGATAGTAAGGAATCACCGTTTTAACTTGGGTTTGTTGCAGCATGATTTCTGAAACCCAAATTTTGTAAGGGTCAGACTCCCCCCGCCAAGGTAATTCCCGCCCTTGGTGGTCATACCACCTCAGAAGAGAATGCCGCAAGTCCTCCAGCGCCGATGGCGAGAACTGGCTGGCTTGATGGGGAATAGTCCGGTGCAATCTATTCTGCGTCTTTTGCCCCACTCTCAACGCCTTGAATTGCTTTTTCAAAGTTCATCCGTTGTTCGGCATTGCGCAAAAAATAACCGCTCATAATCGCCGAGGCTAACAAGCGCCCTAAATGTTCACGACTGGTGCTAATGGTGACATCAAAATGCTCAGACGGCAGGGTTCCCAATAACCCAATAATATTGCGCTCCATCACACTAAACACCTCGGACGATTGCGGCCGAGACAGTTGTGCAATGGTTTCAGGACTTAGATTTTGGACATATTGCCACAGTTGATTCCCACCCTCATGATCATTACCCATAAAATCCTGACTCCGGTTACTCTCGTAATTCACGGTTTTACCTCCTAGCATGGTTTGCTGTGAACAGCTTGCTGTTCCACTGGATGCGAAGCTTTTACACCACTGAGGGACTCCTTGCAAACTAATTTAACAATTGTAGCCTTTTATGACACATCGCTTTACCGATCTTTATGTTTCGGCTTTCTGGACATGACACCCTGTTAGGGGTCTGAAGGAATACTTTAATTGTCCTATATTTTTAGAGTACCCGTTTCGCTTTGAGTGTAAACTAAAAGGCTGTGACTTTTTTTCAACTTCAGTTAAAGCCCCTCTCCGTTGAACAACTCGACGCGGTAGTTGAGTTAGACCGTCTGTGTCTCGGTGGTTTATGGACGGTGGAGGGCTATCAGCGAGAGTTAGACAGTCCGAATAGTGAATTGCTGGTTTTAAGCGTTCCGGGACAGTCTCATCTGCTGGGTGTGGGTTGTTTTTGGGCGATTTTAGACGAAGCGCATATTACGATTTTGGCAGTTCATCCTAACTATCACGGTCAAGGCCTCGGAAAACTCTTGCTGTCTGCTCTCTTGGCACGGGCAGGTCAACGAGGGTTAGAACGGGCTACCTTGGAAGTGAGGACTTCCAATGCTGTCGCCCTCAGCCTCTATGAAAAATTTGGCTTTAAAGTCGCCGGAAGTCGGCCGAAATACTACCAAAATCCAGCCGAGGATGCTTTGATTTTGTGGCGGAGTGGGCTACAGTACCCCTCTTTTGCCCAAGAGATCGCCCAGTGGCAGGCCGAAGCGGCCGCCCGTCTGAAGGAGTATCACTGGCATGGGAGCGAAACCATCCGGGAGGTGCGATCGCCCACAAATCCTTAAAAATCACCGGGAATTACAGGCCTTTTTTGGGCTAATTGTCCCCGCTAACTGAATCGCTCAATCCTAGACCCCATCAACGCTACAGGCTGTTACACCCAGCCCCTGATGACGGGAAAGGAGGCTCAATCCCTGTGGATTTCTACAGGGATAAATTCCCCTATGCTAGAATGAGCAACACAACGGGCAAGCAACAGGTGATGAAATAGGTCATGTTTGAACGCTTCACAGAAAAAGCCATTAAGGTGATCATGCTCGCTCAGGAGGAAGCTAGACGCTTAGGCCACAATTTTGTGGGAACCGAGCAAATCCTTCTGGGTCTAATCGGTGAGGGAACTGGCGTAGCGGCCAAAGTCCTGAAATCCATGGGCGTGAATCTCAAGGATGCCAGAATCGAAGTCGAAAAAATCATCGGACGCGGTTCTGGCTTCGTCGCAGTAGAAATCCCCTTTACACCAAGAGCAAAGCGGGTTCTGGAGCTATCTCTGGAAGAAGCGCGCCAACTGGGGCATAACTACATCGGGACAGAACACCTCCTCCTCGGCTTAATCCGCGAGGGTGAGGGTGTGGCCGCCCGGGTGTTAGAGAACTTAGGGGTGGATCTCTCGAAGGTCAGAACCCAAGTGATTCGGATGTTAGGGGAAACGGCGGAAGTTTCTGCCGGAGGGGGCAGCCAAGGCCGCACCAAAACTCCTACGCTGGATGAGTTCGGCTCCAACCTCACGGTTATGGCTGGGGAAGGCAAGTTAGATCCGGTGGTGGGACGGGTGAAGGAAATCGAACGGGTGATCCAAATCCTCGGACGACGCACCAAGAACAACCCGGTGCTGATTGGGGAACCCGGGGTCGGGAAAACGGCAATTGCCGAAGGTCTAGCCCAACGCATTGCTAACGCCGATGTTCCCGATATCCTAGAGGATAAGCGGGTTGTGACTTTAGATATTGGTCTATTGGTCGCGGGGACGAAATATCGCGGGGAATTTGAAGAACGTCTCAAGAAGATCATGGACGAGATTCGCTCGGCCGGTAATGTGATCCTCGTGATTGACGAAGTTCATACCCTGATTGGAGCCGGGGCCGCAGAAGGGGCGATTGATGCCGCCAATATCCTCAAACCCGCTTTAGCCCGGGGGGAACTCCAGTGCATTGGGGCTACGACTCTGGACGAATACCGCAAGCACATTGAACGGGATGCGGCACTAGAACGCCGTTTTCAGCCCGTGATGGTGGGTGAACCGACGGTTGATGAAACGATTGAGATTCTGTTTGGGTTGCGCGAACGTTACGAACAACACCACAAACTGAAAATCCTGGATGAGGCACTCGAAGCGGCCGCCAAGCTATCGGATCGGTATATTAGCGATCGCTACTTGCCCGACAAAGCCATTGACTTAATCGACGAAGCCGGATCCCGGGTGCGTTTGATGAACTCCCAACTGCCCCCAGCGGCCAAGGAATTGGACAAACAACTGCGCCAAATTCTGAAACAAAAAGATGACGCGGTGCGCGCCCAAGACTTTGATAAAGCCGGGGAACTGCGCGATCGGGAAATGGAAATCAAGGCCGAAATTCGTGCGATCGCCGCCGCCAAAAAAGGCGAAGACGACAAAGGCGAAGAAGGCCCAATGGTGGACTCCGAGGAAATCGCCCACATCGTCGCCTCTTGGACAGGGGTTCCGGTCAACAAACTCACCGAAACCGAGTCCGAAAAACTCCTGCACATGGAAGACACCCTGCATCAGCGCCTAATTGGGCAAGAAGATGCCGTCAAAGCCGTCTCCCGTGCCATCCGTCGCGCCCGTGTTGGCCTCAAGAACCCCAACCGACCCATCGCCAGTTTCATCTTCTCTGGCCCTACTGGGGTCGGGAAAACCGAGTTAACCAAATCCTTGGCCGCCTACTTCTTCGGGTCCGAAGATGCCATGATTCGCCTGGATATGTCCGAATACATGGAACGTCACACCGTTTCCAAGTTAATCGGCTCCCCTCCCGGTTATGTCGGCTACAACGAAGGGGGACAACTCACCGAAGCCGTCCGTCGTCGTCCTTACACCGTCGTCCTCTTCGACGAAATCGAGAAGGCGCACCCCGACGTTTTCAATATGCTGTTGCAAATCCTAGAAGATGGTCGCTTGACCGATGCCAAAGGGCGCACAGTAGACTTTAAGAATACCCTTTTAATCATGACCTCTAACATCGGGTCAAAAGTGATTGAAAAAGGAGGCGGCGGTTTAGGATTCGAGTTCAGCGACGACAAGACCGAAGCGCAATACAACCGCATTCGTTCTTTAGTCAACGAAGAACTCAAACAATACTTCCGACCTGAATTCCTCAACCGTCTCGATGAAATCATCGTCTTCCGTCAACTGTCCAAAGACGAAGTTAAGGAAATCGCCGATCTTCTGCTCAAAGAAGTGTTCAATCGTTTGAAAGAACAAGGCATTTCTTTAGATGTGACGGAGAAATTCAAAGACCGTCTCGTTGAGGAAGGATACAACCCCAGTTACGGAGCCCGTCCCTTACGTCGTGCCATTATGCGACTGTTAGAGGACGTTCTGGCTGAGGAAATTCTCTCCGGTCGTTTAGGCGATGGAGACACCGCCAGCGTGGACATTGACGAAGAGAATAAAGTCGTTGTCCGGGCCGGTGAACAGCCTAAGATTCTGTTAGAGAAGAACTAAGGTTCTTAGCTGGTTGAGTTATTAAAATAAAGGAGTGGGTCTAATGGCTCACTCCTCTGTTTTTAAAGTGCAGCTTATATCAATTTGGCAAGCCCTTGTTATTAGAGATAATTCATGAGTTAAGTTATGACTTTAGAAATTGACCCATTTCAATTACCTTACGTCCTCTTTAATGACTTAAATTCACTCCCTAATTGTGCAGGTATTTATTTTGCTTTAGATTCTGAGAGTATTATTCACTATATAGGAAAAGCTGAAAATTTAAACAAACGATGGAAAACACATCATCGAAAATTTGAATTACAAATAGTGAGTCAAAAGTATCCAGTTAAAATTACTTATCTAGTTTGGAGTAAAGATGATTTAGATTCAGCAGAAAGATATTTTATTCAACAATATCAACCTTTAATGAATCAGACCAAGGTTAAATATTCCGAGATTATACCATCAGAAATAACGCTTAAAAAGTTACTTAGAACAATTGCAAAAAAGATAGTTGTAGTAGGACAGATAAAGCCTCTGAGTAATGAACTTACGATCATTTATGTTAAATACGATTCTAGTGATACAACTGCAAAGGGAGCAGCAGCTATTATTAGAAAATTTAAAGCGGAAAACAAAGATAAATGTTTAAAAATAAAATGGCAAAAATATGGTGAAATATGGTTTGCTGAATCACCTCGAATTGGTAGTAGAGAACAAAAAACACAGGCTCGCATACGCAGAGCCTATAATAATCATTGGAAAATTTACTGTAACGGAGTAATTATTGATATTACCCCTGAAGATCATGAGTTTAAATCTTTAAAAGAACATTCTATTACTTGGAGATTAGCAGGGATCAAAACACAAGCTATTGTTAGTGATGACTTTCTCTATTTCAAAAATAATACATATATTCATTTTATAGATCAATTTGATAAAATGATATCTATTAAAGAATTTTATGAAATTACACCAGTTGAAAGAGACTATGATCCCATCCCACTATTTTGGAAAAATTGGAAAGAATAGTTTTCTAGGATGTGTCAGAGAGAAAACGAGATAATTTTATTTCTAATCATTAACCCTGACGCACCATTCTTTAAGCCGACTAAAACCTCTATTAGTGCCTCAGTTAACCCAGATCATCACTTCTTTTTCTTGGTCGCTTCACTGGTTAAAATAGAGGTGTGGGGTGTATGAATTTCATTGATACTAATACTAGGAAGAAAAATGGAAACATTAATTTCAGAAATTGTGCAGAAGCTACATTCTTTATCTGAGGGTCAAATCTTAGAAGTTTTAAATTTTGTTGATTTTGTGTCTACGAAGAACAACGAACCTCTAGCCTTGCCAGCAGACCGCTATGATATCCTTGCCGATGAGGAGTTTGACGCGATCGCAGATTATTTAACAGACCAGTTTAAAATGTATGTGGGATCTACCATTCCCACTTTATCAGATTATATAGAGTCATCATGACAACCTTACTGGAAAGAATCACCATTAATCCCTGCCAATGCGCTGGCTGTCCTTGCATCCGAGGGATGGGAGTTTGGGTGTCCGATGTATTGGATGTATTCCCAGCCGTTTTGAGTGCAGAAGAAATTTTAGAAGAAATACCAGACTTGGAAGCAAAGGATCTGCAAGCATCACTTCTCTTTGTCAAGATGGACAGCAACGAAATATTGAGGACAATTAGAAATTGAAGCCATTTGATCAACCCATTTCCCAAGAAAAACTAGATATTTTTCATAAAAATAGGTCGAACTTGTTTGCTTGGCGGGGACAATTTTCCCCTCAGCTTATTGAAGTAATCCTAGAACAATATTGCTTACCAGATTACATTATTTTAGATCCTTTTGCCGGAAGCGGCACTGTTCTATTAGAAGCAGCAAAGCTGCAACTTTCTGCCTATGGCTTTGACATTAATCCTGCCGCTTTTATCCTCAGCCAAACCTATCAGCTTATCAATCACCCTAGAAAACTGGACTTAATTCATATCCTCCGAGAATTAGTCGATCGAGAATTTCCTTACAGAATTTTTCAACATGAACCAGTGGAAAATTTAGCCCAAAAACTGACCACAATTAGAAAAAAACTAGATCCAGAAACCAGAAAAATATTTGATACTCTAGTAATTTTACTCGATGTTGAAAAAAATTCTGTGACCAATGAATTAATCCAGTCAAAATTTACTGATTTAGTCAACCTGATAAAAAATCTACCCTATTCCCATCATCCCATTAAAGTAGGTTTATCAGATGCCCGTTCTCTGCCATTACCCAACGATTCTATCGATTTTATCATCACATCTCCCCCCTACATTAATGTATTCAATTATCATCAAAACTACCGTAAATCTGCCGAACTTCTTGAATGGGATTTATTAAAAATAGCGCGGTCAGAAATAGGCTCAAATCGAGCTAACCGCAGCAACCGATTTTATACCGTTGTCCAATACTGTTTAGACATGGCTGAGACACTCCGAGAATTTTCTAGGGTTAGCAAAAAAAATGCCCGTCTTGTTTTGGTAATAGGACATCAATCTAATGTCCTAGGTGTGCCTTTTTATAATGCTGATATTATTGAAAAAATCTGCTTAAATGCTAATGTTTTTCAAAAAAAGTTAAGACAAAAAAGAGAATTTAAAAATAAGTTCGGGCAAGTCATTCGAGAAGATATTATCAATTTTTGCAACCTGAAAAATTCCCTTGATCAACAAAACCTTAAAATGATTGCCAGAGAGGTAGCATTAGATATATTAAAAAGTAGTCTGGGTTGGGTGTCTCCCCAGAATATCAACCACCTTAAAGCTGCCATTGATAAAGTTCAAGAAATTGACAACACTCCCACCTTAGATAAACGATTTTATCTCTAGATTATCTACTCAATTTAATTAAACTTCATCAGCACAAAATCTATGCCTATTTTTTCTCAACCTCATTACACAAAACTAATGGCTTGTCTTAACAATCCTCGCTTACCTGAATCTGACAAAGAAAAGTTAGCAGAAGCTATCAAAAAGTATCATCAATGGATATCAGACATCGAGTTAATTAACCGTGGTCAAGTTGATACAATTCATAAATTAGTTGAGGCAACAAATCGATACAAACGTTTTGTCGAACTGGATTTAATTTTTGATAGTTCAAGTAACTTCCTATACAGACAGAAAGGACAGTTAAAACTAGATAATACTATCCTCGAAGAGTTCTTACCGCAGCTAGTGTTCCGTAGTTTATGAGGACTGGATGACTCTTTCGAGTTAGGTCCGAGAAATACATTTGCTGGATTAAGTTTTTTATCATCTCTCGGAAATTCGAGTCAAGGTGGTGAACCTAGCATTAGAAGTAAAGACCAAGATTTTATTCTGGGGAAAAAACTCTATCTTCAATCATCATTTAATCCAGAATTTCAGGGGAGTCAGTTGATTGAGTCAAATCTTGGATATGTTTGTGCAGAGTGTAAAACCAATCTCGATAAAACCATGTTTCAAGAAGCTATTGCTACCAGCAGAGACTTAAAAACGGCTGTTCCTAGCTCTTTATACTTTATTGTCTGTGAATTTCTAGACATGACTCCAGTTTCGATTATTTCAACTCAAATTGATGATGTGTTAATTGTCAGAAAAACAAAGCGGATTCCTGCTAATATTCGTCAACAGTACACAACTCCAGAAGCCAGACAAAAGCATAGACAGCAATATATAGACTTTTTGGATTCCTCTCAATATTACAGTGATGTATTTCAAAGAATGATTGATAAGATACAAGCTCTGATTGACAATACAAACTCATCAATAGACAATGTTCTTAATCAAGGTCATTTTTGAATTAGGAAAAAGCTTTTTCAAGCCTTCTGCGATTACCGATTTTTATGCAGCACTCGGACAATTTCTCAGCTACCGCTTGGCACTAGAAGCCATTGAAGCAGAGCGAACGCTCTATTTAGCTGTTCCCTTAGAAACTTATCAAACCTTTTTTCAATTAGATTTTACCCAAACAGCAATTCAAAAATATCAAGTACTTTTAATTGTTTATGATCCAATCAAGGAGATCATTACACAATGGATAAAATAGAACAATATCGAGCCGCTATTCAAAGTCTTCTCACTCGTTATGCGAATCAAGACTATTGCCAGTCCAATTCTGAAATTGAAACACAACTGATTTTTGATACCCAACGGGATCATTATCAATGGATGGATGTGGGTTGGCAAGAGCTAAATCGAATTTACCGAACAATTATTCATTTTGATATTAAAGATGGCAAAGTTTGGCTACAACAAAACCTAACGGAATTCAATCCGGCGGAAGAGTTGGTGGAAATGGGAATTCCACGAGAGGATATTGTTTTGGGTTTGCACCCTCCCTACAAGCGTCCTTATACAAACTATGGTGTAGCTTAAAAAAAGTTTTGTAGGGTATGTTGGAGAGAAAAAAGCTAATTTTATTGTTAACCATTACCCCTGACGCACCATTCTTTAGGTGTACTAGAACCTTGATTGGTGCGTTAGTTAACCCAGATCATCACTTCTCGCAAAACTACCTGATACTGTGCTTGCCTTAAATGTTGTTTTTAACTATCTCTCTAACTCACTCTTTGATGGACAGGTATGGTAATAATAAACTCAGCCCCTTGTCCGACTACTGAAACACATTCTAAACTTCCACCATGGCGTTCTGTCACGATTTGATAACTAATGGACATCCCTAAACCTGTTCCTTTGCCTATGCTTTTAGTTGTGAAAAATGGGTCAAAAATCCGCGACTTCACCGATTCAGGAACACCGACTCCATTATCCTTAATCCGAATCTGTACCTGTTGAGAACCTAAGAGTTGAGTTGTAATGGTAATCACACTAGGTTGAGCGTGAATCTCTTCATAGGTTCGCTTTTTATCGCGTTCCTCTAAGGAATCTAAAGCATTGACTAAAATATTCATAAACACCTGATTTAACTGCCCGGCATAGCATTGAATTTTGGGCAGTTCGCCATAATTGCGATGAACCATAATGGCTGGGGATTCGGGTTTTGCTTTGAGACGATTTTGCAGAATCAATAAGGTACTATCTAATCCTTCATGAATATTGACCTCCTTACATTCTGCCTCGTCTAAACGGGAGAAGGTACGCAGAGAAGCTACAATGGAACGAATCCGTTTTGCCCCTACTTGTATAGAATTAATCGTTTTGGGAAAGTCTTCTAGTAAGAAATCAATATCTAACTCCTCTAGGATCTCCCGCACTTCTGGTGTAGGCTCAGGATAAAATTCCTGATAAGTTTTAACAATTTCCTGTAAATCAGTAGCGTAGGTTTTGATATGCTCTAAGTTGCCATAAATGAAATTAACAGGATTGTTGATCTCATGGGCAATTCCGGCGACTAACTGCCCTAAACTGGACATTTTCTCACTTTGAATGAGTCGAGTTTGCGTTTGCTGTAGTTCGTGCAAGGTTTTTTGTAATTCTTGAGCTTTTTGTTTAATTTCTCGTTCTGCTCGTTTGCGCTCGGTAATATCTGTTAATGTGCCAACATAACCGGTAATGTCTCCCGCTTCCCCTAGAATTGGCTTGGCTTGATAAATGACCCAACGCACTTTACGATTCGCATCTTGAATGCGACATTCTGTTTGAAAAGAATGCTCAAGCCAACTATGACTATTCCAGGCTTTGAGCAACTTCTCTCGATCAGATTTAGCAATGGCTTGAGTCCAAGCTTGATCTAAGGATTGCTCAAAACTTAATCCAGTTAATTTAGACCACCGATCATTAACATATAAGCATTTATAGTTTACATCGGTGTAAATTACGCCAATGGGTGCGGCATCGGCTAAAACCTGATAGCGTTGCTCACTTTCTCGTAGTTGTTGGATAGCTAATTTCTGCTCGGTAATGTCCCGCGCAATGCCATCCATACGCAATACTTGCCCGAATTCATCCCGCACTAAATAGGAACGTTGCAATAGGTGACGCTCTTCGCCATCGGGTCGTAAAATGCGATATTCCATTTCGTTGAACCCCTGATTAAAGAGTTTTTCTGAACCACTGATGACCTGGGGTTTATCTTCAGGATGAATCACTTCAAACCAGAGATTAGAGTCCTCATAAAAATCTGAGATTGGGCGACCATAGATTTGTTCAGCCACTGGATTTATATACAATAATTGATAGGTTTCATGGGAGGCTGACCAGACAATATCTTGTAGAGAAGCTAGGATACTATTTAAGCGTTCTTCACTTTCTCTGAGTAGGTCTTCGGCTTGTTTGCGTTCGGTAATATCTTCGGTAATGGCTAGGAGATATTGGGGTGAACCTTCACAATCTAGAATAGCGGTTTTTCGACTGTGCAGGATGCGGGTTTCTCCATCCCCTCGTAAGATGGCTTCTTCGGGAACATCAATGACTTGCCTATTGTTGAGAACTTCTCGGTCTTTTTGGGTGAAAAAATCGGCTTGTTCCTGGGTAAATAAATCATAATCATTTTTGCCGATGACTTCTTCTGCTTTGTGGCCTAAAAGTTCAGTGGCGGCTACGTTCCACAACACAAAACGCAGGTCTTGGGCTTCTTTGGCTATTACGCCAACGGGTAAGTTTTCTAAAATGGAGGTCAGGAAGTTTTGCACTTCTTGAATTCGGGCTTTGGCTTTTTTCTCTTCGGAAATGTCGCGGGTGGCACTGGCTAAACAAATGGGTTCCCCTGTGTCAGGATTTTTGACTAAAAATAGGTTGAAGTCTACGGGAATGGCGGAATCATCGGTCCAGTTGCGAAGGTAAAATTCCCCGCGCCAACTGCCTTGTTGTAAGACGGTAGGGAGAATTTCTTGTTGGAGAAAGTCGTGCTGTTCTGAGGGGATAAAGTCCAGCATACTGTAGGGGGTGATGTCTTCGGACTGGAATTTAACCATCTGTCGCCCGGTGGGGTTTAAATAGGCGGCACTGCCGTCTAAGTTGGCGACTCCAAGGAAGTCGGTGCTATTGCGGACAACGGCGGCTAGGGTTTGGCGTTCTTTTTCGGCGGCAATGCGATCGCTCACATCCCAAGCTAAGGACACAATCCCTGTCACGCTGCCTGTTTCATCCACTAAGGGGGAGTTATACCAATCACAGGTAATCCGTCGCCCATCTTTGGTTATATTTTCATTGTTGCTATAACTCCCCCCTGTTTGGGTTAGCAAAGCTTGGATAATTGCCTCAATATTGGGTTTAAATTCTTCGGGGATTAATTGCTCTAAGATAGAAAAACCAATAACCTCGGAGGCAGAATAGCCAAAAACCCCTTCTGCGGCTTTATTCCAACTGACGACTTTTCCCTCTAGATCCCATTCAATGACGGCGAGAGGGTTTTGTTCAACTAATAAAGAATAGCGTTTTTCTGTATTTTCTAAAGCGGTGGTCTGTTCATTTATCTGGAGTTCTAACTGTTTACGAGCATTAATGTTCGTAAAATAAGAAAACAGTTCATCTCCAACGGGATAAGCTCGCACTTCAAACCAAGTGTCAAAGGGAGCATAATATTCCTCAAAGGTGACGGGAACTTGGTGTTCTACGGCGTAATAATAGTTGGTATAAAAGGGAGAACCAATGGAATCAGGATAAGCCTCCCAAATATTTTGACCTAATAGTTCTGCTTGGGTTTTTCCGAATAATTTCTCACCCATCGGGTTGAGTTGGGTAAAATGCCATTGTTTATCAAGGGCTAAGAAGCCATCACTACAACCGGCTAAAATGGTTTCAATTCGCTTAAAAGCGGCTTGCAGTGACATTTCATCCCGTTTGGATTGGGTAGTATCTAAAATCCACCCATCCCATACAATAGACCCATCACGTTCTTTTTTCGGTCGAGAAGAGGCTTTAACCCACTTTTCCTCCCCGCTAGGCAAGATCATACGTCCTTCCCACTCCCAAACGGTTAGGGTTTGGGCTGAGTGGGCGACAGTCTGCGCAAAACGAGCCTGATCCTCTGGATGGGTTAAATTAATCATCCGTGAGGCATCTTTTTCGATATCTTGAGGAGAAATGCCTAATAATGCTTCAATTCCGGCGGAGATATAAGGAAAACTATAAATGCCTTCGGGGGTTAGTTTAAATTGATACAAGACTCCTAAAACATTATCTGCTAAAGCCCGCAAACGTTGAGGATTGTCCATTAGGCGGGTTTCTGTCAGCTGGGAATTAGCGGGTTGAAAGAAGGATGACATAATAAATTTGATTGATCAGGTTAATGGCAAAAAATAGCCCAAATTCGCTTGAAATCTGAGATTAGGGGCTAGTAGAAAATATAATTGCTGTTCTTTAAGCCTCAATTTGATTAGAACGCAGTATTATTAATGATGTTGGTCTTCTGGTGGCTAGAGAAACGCTCTCCTTGACTGCCACTTGTTTTCTATTGTGATGAAAGTTTTTGGGCAATAATCTAAATTTTTTCTAAAGAACACTTAGGCTTGTTGGCGTGAATTATCGATCTACGCCATTCTAATTTCGCAAATTGGGTGTGGGGACAGGACACCCCGATAATTCAAGGCAAGATGTCGTAACAAACATTTGGATATCTCATCTCAAGGGAAGGAAACAACTGTCATTTTTCCCCCTTTTCGCAAACTATTATGTCGTTGTTTTGTGAAAAAACTGTGAATTATGGGGGAGAACCATAGAGAAACCCGGCCAATTGCACAATACTTGTCAGAAGCAGAAATTGTGCAATCAACCGGGTTGTTGCCGATTTGGGCTAAATTACCATAAACCGGGTGGAGTCCGGGGATTCATACGGGGAGGTGGCTCAACGCCTAGCTGCCGCCAGAGGGGATCGGTTCGATCCGGTAAGTCCGATAAATACTCGGCACCGTAGAGAACCCCATATTTGACGGGATTTCCACAGTCAGGATTGACGTTGTTCACACAGGCAAAGTGGCCGCGCTCCCGCATTTCGTCGGTTAGGGTGTAACGACGGGTGGGGGGGCGATGGGTGGCGAGGTTAATTTCTTCCACGTTATGACCACATTCGGCTCTGGGATTGTTGACACAGATAAATCCGGTGCGCACGATGTCCCAACAATTCAGGTTATATCCCCAGTTGGGATCAAAGGGACGAGGAACGCCTGGACTAAAGGCCGGGGGACATTCGATTTCTTTCCAGTCTGCCTCAACTTGAGCGATTTCGAGGGGAGGGGTTGGGGTTTGGGCGATCGCAGGACTGGCCAAAAACCCGGCGCTGCCATTGAGTAAACCGAAACCCGCCAGCCCGACTCCAGCGACAAGGGAGCGAACTGAACGGGTTTTTTCTGTTAAGGGTTGCTTCATAAATTGTCCTTTTTGCATTTCAGCCTAGAGATTTTGGGAACCCTATCCCACGTCCAAAGTAAGGAGGATAAAGACCTTAACTCTGGACGGAGAATGGGGTGGCTTCGATTGCACCCCGGACAGGTTAGTTAACGGGTAAGACTACCACAAACCCGGAACGGGAGCCACAGGAGGAGGAGCTACAGGAGAGGTAGGAGGCAGGGTGGTTTCACGGGGGGGAGCTTGACCGATTTCTTGCCAATATCTGTCTACAATCCCTTCAATGTCTTGGGGGTATTCCGTGCCGTAGGTATAACCAAAGTGGGCAGGATTACCACAAGCGGGGTTAGGGTTGTTTTTGCAGATGTGGCTACCCGGACGGCGAGTCATGCCCCAGCAGGCCAGGTTATAACCACGAATTGGCTCAATTTCTTCTTTTTCGCCGAAGAAGGGAGTGGTTTCGCGGAGGCTGGGGATATAGGCGGGAGGACATTCCGTGTTGGTGTACATCCAAACGGGATGATCTAATCCGTCTTCGCTATAACGTTGCGCGAAAGCGGCGGGAGCCGCGATGCCTAAGCTAATGCCGACGAGGCCGGCTAAACCTAGGGCTTTGAGAGTAAGTTGATTGAATGATGCCAACATCTTATCCTTTGTGTGTTTCAGCCTTGAATTTGAGATGTTTAATCCTTGGACACTCCCCGACCTAAAGGCACGGGGATTCTCAGTTGGTCGGGAGTCTTTTGACTTTACCCTCCTTGAGCTTGTTTACCGTGTGTCCCACGGATGTCAACCTGTCACAAACATCAGTATAGGTCAAGATTCCCAAGAGGCAACTAGCTTTAACTTATCTTTGGCTGGAATTTGTTTAGTTTTGCTAGTTGATGTGGGGGGATCGGGGGGGAGAATGGATGAGTTTTCAGCAGTTTGCCTAGGAGTTTTTCCGGGATTTTTCGGTGAATTTTTTGGGCGATCGCCTCTGGTAAGTCCTGACGGCTTATAATTCCCACCACGACTCCCCCTTGAGAGAGGACGGTAAGGCGTTCAAGGGTGGAGTCTAAGAAGCGCTCAAGAATCTCTAGGACAGGGGTTTGTTCTGACACAAAGGCTAACTCTCCAAAGGGACGAACGATTTCCTTGACCTGATGATTTGCCCACATCTCCCGCTTGATTTGGGTCAGATCCTTAATTAGGATCATGCCGTGATACTGGCCTCTGGATGCGGCAAAAAAGGGCTGGGTGGTGAAGGGATCGTTCACCACATAAACATCCACGAATTCTTGAATACTTAATTCGGCATTAATTACCCGAAATTGACGACTCATAATATCCAGGGCAACCATGGACTGAATCGTTTGTTGGAGATGCTGCCAGTGCCGATAACGCCGGATGCTGTACCACAACAGGCCACTCGCCCCTAAACCCACTAGGGCGGACAGTCCGGAAACTCCCAGACTGGGTAAGATGCTCATGGGACTGGGTAGAAGCCAACTAACCGCGAAAGCGTTTGAGATTGGGTCAAAATCTTCTCTCTCTCGACTTCGGGGCGGCTGGGCTTCCTGGCTTGCTGCACTTAACATTCCCTTCATAACCCTGTAATCCTACTGAAAATTGCCTACAGACCATTCATAATATCTCCCTAATTTGCCGGAGTTGGCGGATCGGGGAAATAAATTTATGGGGTCTGGATTGAGATGAGGGTCAGAAGAGTTAACGTCAAGAGGACAGTTGGAAAATAAAGGTGACTTTATCTTCTTTGCCGAGGGCAATGCGATCGCCTGCGCGTAAACGATGACGGTTGCCTTGCACTAGGGGATTGTGATTGACGTAGGTTCCGTTAGAACTGCCCACATCTTCCAGATAATATATACCGCCCTCTACTCGAATATCCGCATGAACCCGCGACACAATGGCCGAGTCAGGGAATCCTGACACGTCAATATCCGGGGGAACGGGGCCGCCGGGTTTGCCCAGATGAATGATGGGTAGGTTCTGGGGCAGTTCTAGGACGCTGTTGGTTTGAACATGGAGTAGACTGGCGTTTTCTACTTGCAGTTGAGTGCTAGAGGTGGCCGTTGAGGAAGGAGTAGAAGCGGGGGCAATGGCTTCCGAGACTTCCGTAGCTGGCTCCTCGGGGCTGGAGGGAAAGGGCACTTCGGGCAGGTCTGGGGTGGGTTCTAAGTCAGGAAAATCCGGTTGACCTGTTGCACCGAAGGGATCTCCGTTGCCTTGTAAACCAAAACCGCACTGACCACAAAAACTAGCATCGGTTTGTACGGTAGCCCCACATTGGGGGCAACTGGTGGTGACGGGGAGAGGGGTATAACAGGCCTCACATTGGGTTGCCCCTTCGGGGTTTTGGTGATTGCAGTTCGGACAAACAATCATAAGCGTTTATTCTATGACAAGGTTATTGAAGGACTTCAAAACAGTTCCGGCCGCTTCATCGAGTAACCACCAGAGTTCGCCTTGGGGTTGAATGAACCGACTGGGATAAGCCACCGGATCGGCTGTTTCGGCAAACACTTGCTGGAGTGCGGGTTGTTTATTGGCTCCAGCAACCATGAAGATAACACAGCGCCCTTGATTAATCAGGGGAATGGTAAAGGTCAGTCGGGGCTGACCGGATTTTTCTCCTACGGTAATTAGGCGATCGCACACCTCCAAGGCGGCCGTTTGCGGAAACAAAGAAGCCGTATGTCCATCATCTCCCATTCCCAACAAAATCAGGTCAAAAACCGGAAATTCTCCCTCAGCCGCCCCAAAAAATGCCCGTAATTCTTGTTCATGACGGCTAGCATCGGCTTGGGGATCTTGATCACTGGTGGGCATCGGGTGAATATTAGCGGCGGGAAAATTCACCCGATCTAACCACGCTTGCCGCGCCATGCCCTCATTACTATCGGGGTGAGTGGGGGGAACATAGCGCTCATCCCCCCAAAAAATATGCAGTTTTTCCCAGGGGAGATCCTCCTGGGCTAGGGCTTCATAAAGGGGTTTAGGGGTGCTACCTCCCGCCAACACCAGGCTACATTGTCCCCGTTGTGCGATCGCCTGTTTAATCTGCTCCAACACCAACCCTAACGCCCCCTTCACCAACGCCGCTTTATCCTGATACACTTTGACTCGTCTACTTCTCATAAAAATATCCCTCATCGAATCCAGCTTTTCCTAGGGTATATTCTCATTGAAACTTTCCGATCCTCATTTTCCCTTCTTCCCCAAACCTCAGAGAATCAGCCCTTGACAAAAGTCTTGTATTGTGCGTAAAAAAATATTTCAAAAAACCCAACAAATCGTTACACTTATGGGCTGACCCTTGAGAGTTAGGTTAAGATAGGCACGTCAAGGATTGGACTCCTGTGTTATAGCCCTCTTGCTGCTCCATCATTGCTCTTTGTAACTCGATAATACTGGCGATTCATTCGACCATAAAATATAGAGAGTTTGTCCAAAATTACCTTAAAGGCTCATGAATAATTCTGCCCTTTCCTCCTTGACAGCCTTGGCATTGAAAACCATTGCTGTCATTCTCATTGTCTCTTCACTGATTGATTATGTGCTGTTGGCCTATCCCCTCAATTTAACGGATACAGGATGGCAAATTGGGTTCACCAGTCAGATTGTCGATCGGGGTATTGTTCCCATGGTCGGGATTGGTTTATTAGTGGTTGCTTCTTGGATTAGTAGCGCGGTAGATGGGCAAGGCAGTCAAATTTCTTTGCTCAGTCTTAGATTTTGGGCGTTTTTGTTTGCCAGCGTAATGGGTTTAATCTTCTTGCTGCTAGTTCCTCTCCACATCAGCAACCTAGGTCAGGCGCAAGCCCAAGCCCTCAGCCAAATTACCGAAAGTGCAACAGCCGCCGAGGGTCAAATTCAAAGTCAATTTGAGCAAATCACTCAACTCCTCGAAGACGAACAACGGATTCAAGAATTGGATCAAGCGATCGCCAGTGGACAAGTCCAAGGTCAACAACTCGAACAACTACAAACCATTCGCAGTCAAATTCAAGAACTGCGCCAAAACCCTGATGCCCTACAAGCTCAGAGAGAAAGCGCCGAAACCCAACTGCGCACTCGTCGAGCAGAAGCCGAACAACAAGCCAAACAAAACGCCCTCAAATCTGGCCTCAGAATTGGCCTAAGTAGTGTTCTCCTAGCCATTGGCTACATTGTGATCGGCTGGACAGGTTTTAGAAGTCTCCTCGTAGGTGCAGGAGGGGGAATGGGAGGCAAACGCTAATCACCCTGTTGAGTTAACCCCTTAATTACACAGGTTTCTATCCGGGTTATTTGGCTTCCGGCGGTATCCTTCATCCTAAACGTTCCAGTCCGTAATGTTCTCTGTTTATATCTTGACCTACAACGAAGAAATTGAGATCGCCGAATGTATCGAGTCGGTGATCTCTCTTTCTGACGAGGTGATTGTTGTAGACTCATTCAGCAGCGATCGCACCATCGAAATTGCTCAACAATATCCCGTTCAAATCGTACAACACGCTTTTGAAAGCCACGGCAAACAGCGCACTTGGATGTTGCGGGAAGTCCCCACGCGGCATGAATGGGTCTACCTCCTCGAAGCAGACGAACGGATGACCCCACAACTCTTTGCAGAGTGTCTACAAGCCATTCAATCTCAGGAATACATCGGTTACTACGTCGCCGAACGAGTCCTATTTATGAACGCTTGGATTCGTCACTGTACTCAATATCCTCGGTATCAGATGCGTCTGTTCCGAAAAGATAAAGTCTGGTTCACTGACTACGGTCATACTGAACGAGAAGTCTGTGATGGCCCCACAGGATTCATCCAAGAAACCTATCCCCACTACACCAGTGGTAAAGGATTCAGCCGTTGGCTAGAGAAACATAATCGTTACTCCACCAACGAAGCGAAAGAAACCATCCATCAACGACAAAAAGGCACCGTCAACTGGAAAGACCTCTTCTGGGGACGTTCAGAAGTCGAAAGGCGACGCGCCCTTAAAGACCTCTCCGTGCGTCTTCCCTTTCGCCCCCTCGTGCGCTTTCTGTATATGTACTTCCTCCTCGGTGGGATTTGGGATGGCAAGCCGGGATTTACTTGGTGTGTTCTCCAAGCCTTTTATGAATATCTCATCGTTCTCAAAGTCTGGGAAATGGAGAATCCCATTGAACGAGAGATTCCCATTCACTCCCCCCCCTCTTTTCCCCCCCTTCCAAAGGGGGGATAAGTCTGTTGAATGGGCTAGGGGAATAAGTCCCTTGAAAAGAGTCTTGGAACAATGGGATGTAGATAGAGAAAATTTGATCAAAAAAAGAAGGTTTTTCTTGACTAAAATCCTTGACTTTGTTATTATATTTAGTATAATGGGAATATTTTTGATTTAAAAACTTAACTACAGATTTCTATTATCTAAATAATAACATAAAAAGTCAAGATAATCAAGAAAACTCAAAAATTTATGTTCACCGGAATTATTCAAGCTCAAGGTATTTTAGAACCTTATGGAAACGATCAATTTGCCATTACCTTAGAAGGTGCGACCTCCTCCTCCTTAGTTGCAGACTTTGAGTTAGGGGATAGCGTAGCGGTAGATGGGATTTGTTTAACCATTGAAACCATCTTAGGACAAGGCTTTATCGCCACCGCTTCCCCCGAAACCTTACAACGAACCAGCCTAGGCCAACGCTGCCAAGAGAGGACTCCAGTGAACATTGAAACCGCCTTGCGGGTGGGGAGTAAATTGGGGGGGCATTTTGTCTCAGGTCATGTGGATGGGGTGGGGTGTTTAGTCGAAGCCCTACCCCAAGAAACCGCTTGGCAGATTAAGTTTGCTCCAGTAGCGGAATTAGGGGAACAGTGGCAGCGTTTTATTGCCCCTTATCTCGTCTCTAAAGGCAGTATAGCGGTGAATGGGATTAGTTTAACCATTGCCGACTGTGACCCCCAAGGACAATGGTTTACGGCGGCTGTGATTCCCCATACTTACGCAGAAACCAACCTCTCCGTTTTAGAACCGGGTGCTTGGGTCAATTTAGAGGGGGATATTTTAGGTAAATATGTAGCCAAATTATTAGGCTATCCCCAGGGTAGAAACGGGAGAGCAGCAGAAGGGATTAGTCTAGAGTTTTTGAGCGAACACGGTTATCTTGATTGATGCTCGTGTGCTGAATAAGTCTGAGAGTCGGGAGTCGGGAGTCGGGAATCGGGAGTCGGGAGTCGGGAATAGTTAATAATTATCAACTCCCCCTCTCCCCTGCTCCCCTGCTCCCTTATTCCCCGTTCCCTAGCCCAATTATTCAGTAGACCCAATTAGTCTAGGAGTCTGGAGCGAACACGATTATCTATAGCCGCCAGACCATCTAAGGCGTTGATATCGCCAATAGTGTCGATGGGGTCAATCATGTCATCTAAAGGACTGACCAGTAAGCCATGTATCGCCTCGTCATAGATAGCATTGCTCTCTGTCATGTCCTCTAGATCAGTCTCTAGTTCCTCCGAGGTGCTGGGGGGACGATTTTGGGGGTCTACAAGGAACATAATCCCGCTATTGAGAACCCGTTGCCCCAGAGTTTCCCCATTCAAGAGGGGGTAGTTGAGACTGGCATTCAGGGAGTCTAGATCAGTTTGAGCGGTATCCATTTCCCCTAACATTTGCGCCATTGCATATTCCAGATGGGGGCCGGCATCCACGGGAATCCATTCATTGCCGATGAGGTGCCGCCATTCAAAGTGAAGGTGGGGGCCGGTGGATTGTCCAGTGCTACCGACTAGGCCAATCACTTCCCCTTGCTCAATCCATTGTCCGGGACTGACAAAGATTTGGGAGAGGTGAGCATAACGGGATTCTTGGCTGCCTTGTTCGTGGCGTAGGATGACCATTAAACCATAACCTCCGGCGTTCCCGGCTAGGGCGACTTCTCCATGATAGGCGGCAAGGACGGGGGTTCCTTGGGGGGCTGGGATGTCGGTTCCGGCATGGAGTCGCCAAGTGCCATGAATGGGATGGATTCGCCACCCGAAGGCGGAACCGATGCGGGCGGGGATGGAGAGGGGGAAGAGGAGGGAGGTGTTGCCGTTGTTGGGGTAAGCGCGGGGATAGTTGAGGGTGGAGCGGTTATAGGGGCTGTTTTGACCGCCGGGCATGGGAATGCCGGAGGGGGTAACGACTTGCACCCGACTACTGCGGGGGGAGGGGTTGGCGCTAATTTGTTGACGTACTCGATCGGGGAGTTGGGAGAGGGAGACGGGATTAGAGGGTGCGATCGCCCTTGTGGAAGCAATAGCCGCCGCTTCACGGGCAGACGGGGGCAGATCCCGACTCAGGGAACGAGGAATCACCACCTGTTGACGGGGGGCGCTGGTGTTGCCCCCACTGGCGGTTTGGGTGTTGCGTTCCGGTGCTGCCCCACAGCGCGCACTGGTTAACTGTCCATTCCGAACAACGGTACTGCACCCAGTCCCCCGTTCACTCAGGACGACGTTAGGACGCTGTTGGGCGCGAGGTTGGGGCGCGCCATAGCTGGCAGTATCAACTAGGGTATTGGTTTCCCCTCCGGCCTGCATGGTGGGGTTTTGACCATTGGGTAAACGGAGTTGACTGGGACTGTCGATTAGATTACTGGGAATCTCCACGACGGGGGTTTCCGGGGGTTGGGAACTGGCGCTCGGGCGGGGACTGGGGCGGGTGTTATTCACCACTGGGGGCGCACTAGGAGCGGGATTGGGACGGGTGTTATTCACCACTGGGGGCGCGCTAGGGGCGGGATTGGGACGGGCGGCCGGGGGCGCACTGGGGGCAGGACTGGGGCGGGTATTTGTCACCACAGGAGGCGCACTAGGAGCGGGATTGGGGCGGGCGACGGGGGCGGGGTTGGGAGCGGGTTTGGGCTGGGCGACGGGGGCCGGGGCGGGGCTGGGTTTGTTGACTTGAGGGGCGGGAGTTGGGGCGGTTTTCTGGGGTTTGGGAATATTGGGGGCGGATTGGGCAGGGGCTGAAGGGGGAGATACGGGGATAGCATCTACAAAGGTATCGGTTTGTGCTGCCACAAAGCCACTGCTGAGGAGGGTTAACCCTCCCAGAACACCCGCACCCCGGGTGAAGAGGGAATGACGCAAGAGGAATTGATAGGGATTGAAGGCGGATTTACGATTGGGGTTCATGATTCTCCTCACAACACAAGACATTCAAGGCAATTCGGACGGGTTTACATTGGGCAGATCGTAGCCCAAACTGATTGTACCGAGTGGGCAACGGATTTCACTGCTGGCTCCGGGGGATTTTAAACGGATGCGTAGTTCTCCTTGCTTGTTCACGCCTAGGATGGTTCCAGGACTCCCGTTTATCTTTACTTCTTGGTTTAAATGAATCAGTAAAGCTTCATAAGCTTGAAGGAGGGGAGCGCACCCTTGATGAGCATAGAAGTCATAGCCTTTTAAAATCCCAGAGGTGGTCAAGGCGGCTAGTTGTTCCAAATGACTAATATAACGTTTTCCTTGCCGTTGAAAAAATGTCTCTAGAGAAATACCGGGGAAGGGGGGCTGATTTTGCCAGTTGATGCCTACTCCAACCACTATATGAGGGCAAGAACTGCGGGTTTCTAGTTTAATTCCCCCTAGTTTGTATCCTTGGAGGATTAAATCATTGGGCCATTTCAAGCGGACGGGAATTTCTACCTGTTGTAGGGTGGTGGCAATGCCCCAAGCGCTGGCAAAGGTGAGGAGGGGGGAAAGCTGTTCTGGGGTGATGGTTAATCCCAAGGAGAGATAGAGGCCACCGGGGGAGGATTGCCACTGTCGCCCCCATTGTCCGCGTCCGGCCGTTTGTTGTTGTGCGATCGCCATTACCGGAACCGATTCCCCTGCACTCAGCAATTCCCACACTTGATCATTAGTTGACGGGAGGCAGTCAAAGGGATGAATCGCTATCTGGGGGAGGGGAAAAGACCCAGAGAGGGTTTGGAGTTCTTGCCGGATTAAATCTGGATTCAGCACAATGGTTAAGGATCCGTTTTCAGGACATCCGGGGGAGAGCAGAAAAAACACCGAACTCAGGGGGACTGAACCACTCGCTGATAAAAGGTTTCAAGACCTCGGACACATTGGGGATCTTCATAAAGGCGATCGCAACAGTCCCCCATTTTAGCCCGCACCTGTTCCCGCCACCGCTCATTCTGCCCCAATTTGACCGCAATTTCAATATATTCTGCCTCATCTTGGGCAATCGTTTCCTCGACCCCGATCATTTTTAAGAAACTATCCGTATGACGACCTCGCATAAATTCCCCCGGACAAGTCACCACAGGTAAATGACAAGCAATGGCCTCTAAACTGGTATTACCTCCTGACCAGCTTAAGGTGTCTAAATACACATCCGAGAGTAAATTAATCATCAGATAATCTAACCGCTCAGGAATCGTGCGAAATACACAATATTCTCGGTAATCTAACCCCATCTCTGCAAAAGCCGCTTTTAAGCGCGGTTTTAATAACGTTCCCCGCAAAAACAAAAACTGAGCATCAGGAACTTGTGCCGCAATAGCAGGCAAAATATAATCATATTGGGGTAAATATTTCACCGGAGCCTGACAACATAAATAAAGGGTTCGTTTCTCGGAAAGTTGATAATCTGCCCGCTTTTTCATGAGCGGGGGAACAGTCGGTTTTGGGTAAGCGACCCCAATATTAGGTAAGCGCACTAACTGTTCAGAATAATGTTCTTCCGCCCCTTCCCCTTCCATTAACTCACTCGATAAAAAGTAATCCACCGTCGGTAAACCTGTAGTTACAGGATGTCCCCACGCCGTACATTGTACCGGAGCTAGTCGCAAACCTGCCATAGTAAAAGTCGGGGCATCCATCCCTAATTCTGGAAACACCAGAATATGTAAATTATCTTGTCTAATCTGTTGACAAACGGCTTCTAAGTCGTTCGGAATTTGATAAAAATAATCACTATATTGTTTAAATTTTTCCGTTACTTCGTCAGGAGTATTACTGGTATAGTAACAGTAAACTTCAAAGCGAGAACGATCCTGTTGTTTGAGCCAACCCATAAGCCATAATGTGCCGCTATAGGAATGTAAATAAGCCGAAGCATAGCCGACCCTAATTTTCTCTCCGGCTGCCAGAGGAGGCCTGGTTAAAGGGTGACTCCACTGGGGAAAGTTAGCCTGAACAATTTTCTGGACTAACTGACCATATTTGATCTGTAAATCCCGATCATTTTTGCCCTGAAAACTCAAATAAAAATTAGTCAGTGAACAAATCCCTTTTAAGGCAATTTTGCGCTCTTCTGGCCTATCAAGTTGGGTCTGTTCCAGCAAAGTATCTAGCCCTTGGCTAAAGCGTTCTCGGTAGAAGTCAATCTCTTGGGTAGTATGATAAAGAGCGGGGACAATTAAATGCTTTAATAGTCGAAATGTGTAATCATGGGGTAGCTTGTCAATGGCGTTTTGTACCCAAGGCAGGGCTTGTTCAACCTTACCCCTTCTGCGCAGATCACTAATGAGTAAAAAATAGAGATGTCCCGCTTCTGGATAATCGGTTACTCCCCGCTCAATAGTAGCAATTAAAGAGTCAAGCTTGTCCAAACATCTATAACATTCCGCTAAGTTCCAGTAGAGGGTTTCTGAGCCAATGTTATCCTTTAAATACTGTTGATATTGTTCACTAGCTCCCTGCCATTTTTGTTCTCGAAATAACCGATCCCCCGCCAAGAGAAAAATTTCCTCCGTGGGAATGGTTTCTAGTGCCGTTAAGGTTAGGGTAGGATGTTGAAAAAATAGGGGATGGTAGTCAGAACCAGAACCTTGTATACATAGCTGAATTTTATCAATGAGGTCTGGATGTTCTGAAACAACAATAGATTCTAAGAGGGCAATTTCTAGATGAGGAGAAACCTCTAGATCCTCCTTCATTAAAAGATTTAGCACTACCCCAGAGAGGAGTAAGTGAATTTCTTCTGAGGTGTAGTGGGTGCTATCAATCCAAAGGGTGATAGGATAGCGATGGTGACGGGAGGAAAGAACCCGAATTATTGCTTGTAATTCTGTGTTTAGAGTGGTTTCATCTTGAGTCCAGTCTAAAGCTGTTAAAAGATTAATTACGCTGACAGGTGACATGGTATTAATTGAGATGATTGATCCGTAACTCAAAACTAGGAATAATGGGAAAATTTCTAGGGTTTAGGATTCAATATTCGGTTATCTTTTGTCTGTATTCAAAGCAGGATAGACCATGAAAAAGTCGAAAATTTCTATTATTATTCCCGTTTTTAATGAAGCGCTCACCATCACCCAAACCCTCAAAATCCTGACTTCCCAAGGAGATCCCTATAACCCCCCAGAAATTATTGTAGTCGATGGGGGGAGTGAGGATGAAACCGTTTCCCTAGCCCAAGGGGAAGGAGTGACGGTTCTCTCTTCTCCCCCCGGAAAGGCCGCTCAAATGAATACAGGGGCGGCTTATGCCTCGGGAGAGGTTTTGCTGTTTCTCCACGCCGACACGCGCCTTCCAGAGCAATATCAGAGCTTAATTGAGGGGGTACTGCACCCCCCAGTTATTGCGGGGGCGTTTGATTTAGGGATTGATGGGGAGGATCCGTTATTGCGTTGGGTGGAAAAATTGGTTAAAGTGCGATCGCGCTGGTGTTCTTTACCCTATGGAGATCAGGCTATTTTCATTAAGGCCTCGACGTTTCACGAGTTGGGAGGGTTTCCCCCCTTGCCCATTATGGAGGATTTTGCATTAGTGCGTCAACTGAGAAAGCGGGGTACTATCCACATTATCCCTACCCCAGTCATAACCTCCGCCCGTCGTTGGGAAAAATTAGGCATTCTCAAAACCACTTGGATTAATCAAGGGGTAATCATGGGCTATTTTCTGGGGGTATCTCCTCACCGTTTAGCCCGTTGGTATCGGGGGAATCGGGAGTCGGGAGTCGGGAGTCGGGAATCGGGAGTCGGGAGTCGGGAGTCGGGAGTCGGGAATAGAGAATAGGTGATAGGGAATAATTATCAATTCTCCCCTGCTCCCCCTATTCCCTGTTCCCTGTTCCCCGTTCCCTGTTCCCTACCCCCACGAGTAGAGTTATTCAGCAAGCCCTAATGATCAATTCTCAATTTTCCCGATTTTCTTATTAATCACCCGTCGTAAGGCTCCATTAATAAACCTTGCCCCTTCTTCGTCAGAATAGCGCTTGGCAATTTCCACCGCCTCGTTAATGGCAATGCGATCCGGTACTTCCAAATAGAGAATTTCAGCCACTGCAATTTCTAAAATTTGTTGATCCACTTGGGGTAAGCGGTTCACTTGCCAATCGACAAGAGAGTTGTTGAGCATTTGATCAATCTCCGCTTGACGACGCTTGACGGTGCCGATTAATTCAATGGCGTATTCCCGCACTTCCTGCTGATTGGCGAGGTGAATCACTTCGGGTAAGTCCACCACATAACCGAGACGATTGATAGCGGTTTGAGTGAGTTCTAGGGCTTCCTCAACCATAGCTTTAGCACTATTGACATCCACTGCCCGAGTTTGGCTGGTTAAAAGGCGATCGCTCCCTCGTTTAGCTTCGGCGGCGGCTGTTTCCAAAACCTCCCGCACTTCCGCCGTCAGAGTGCGAATCGCAGCTAACACCAAATCATTCAACCGTTGTTGAGTGAGTTTTTCTGGGTTGCCACTGACTTGGCTTAACCCTAACAGAGCGAGTTCCCGGGCAATTCGTCGCGGTTGTTGGCGGACAGGCATTGTTCGTAAAGAGGGTTTGATTGAGCTTAATTCTCGTTTTCCAGAGTTTCTAAGGTTAACACTTTTCGGGACTCTTCGTTCAGGTCAGGGCGACTGGCTTCAACCGGAACTTTCTCGCGGGATTTCTGAGATTTTTCCAGAGACAGGGGGATAGAATTGGATGCCAGAGGAGGCACATTGGGACTAACTATGCCGCCAGAAATTAGCACTTTAAAAGCGTCTTCAATAGAAATAGCTAAGTTAATCACATCGGTTTCCGGGACAATGGCATACCATCCCGAAGTGGGGTTAGGGGTGGTGGGGATGAAAATACTTAACATGGGTTGCGAGAGATGGGATTGTAGAGCATTGCTGACGGTTCCGGTGACGAAACCAATACTCCACACCCCTTGACGAGGATATTCCACCATCACCACGCGGCGGAATTTACTCTTAGAGTCTCGAAACAGGGTTTCTAGGATTTGTTGCAGGGTTTTGTAGACTGAACCCGCTAGGGGAATGGCTTGTAAAATCCGTTCTCCAAAGTCCAGTAACCAACGCCCAGCAATATTACGAGCCATCAACCCAATCAGCAAGATACAGCCCAAGGGCACCGCTAGTCCAACCACAAGGTTTAAACTGCTGGCCAGTAGGGGATGAAGACCTTGAAAGGGGTTGAGTTGTTTGGGAATTTCCGTGAGAAAACTCACCACCCAACGAGCGATAGTAATGGTTAACCAGATGGTGGTGGCTAGGGGAATGACCACTAGAAGGCCTGCAATAAGGTCATTCTTTAAGTCTTGCTTTAATCGTTGGAACACAGAATACCCACTCTCCTTTTGCTGCTCTAATCTGTTTGATCGCTCAGGATTGATTACCGTTGTTTCTCTTCAGTCTAGCAAGACTAGACCTTTCATCCAACTTTGCAGGAGATATTGATCCGCTAAATAACTGTCCCCCGCCTTGGACGGGGGCGGGGGAGCAGGGGAGCAGGGGAGGGGAATACAGGCTTATCAAGCCATGACGGAGGCTTGAGGTTTGGCGAAAATCATGCGTCCGGCGGAGGTTTGTAGGGCAGAAGTCACCATCACGCGGATTTCTTCGCCGACGTGGGTATTGCCTTCTTCTACGACAACCATTGTGCCATCTTCGAGATAACCTACTCCTTGTTGGGGTTCTTTGCCGAGTTTGAGGATTTTTAATTCTAAAGTGTCGCCGGGTAAGTAAATAGGACGAATGGCTTGGGCGAGGTCGTTAATATTTAACACCGGAACCCGTTGCAAGTTAGCCACTTTGCTTAAGTTGTAGTCATTGGTGAGCAAAATTCCGTTAATTTCTTGGGCAAAACGGACTAATTTTGCATCGACTGTATTAATTTCTTCGTATTCCTCGGGATTAATGACTAAGCGTTCCGGGTAGGCGTTTTGCATCCGGTTGAGGATATCTAATCCCCGTCGGCCTCGACTCCGTTTTTGGTCGTTGGCGGCATCGGCCAGCAGTTGTAATTCTTGTAGGACAAATTGAGGGACTAAAATTTGTCCTTCGATAAATCCTGTATCGAGTAATTCTTCTACTCGCCCATCAATAATGCAACTGGTGTCTAAAATCTTGGTGGTGGCGGGTTTAAGGGTGCCTTCTGCCACTAACATACTTTCAATGCTGTTCGGGTTGATGAGACGGAGGAAGGTGCGGCCGTGGGTGTCGGCTAAACTCACCCCAAAGAAGGAGAACATGACACTGGCTAAGACGGCCATCATGGGTTTCACAAAGGCGAATTCATGGGGGATGGGGAGGAGGAAAATGGGGGCTAACATGAGGTTGGCTAACAACAAGCCCAGAATCCAACCGACGGCGCGGGTGAGGATGATTTCAATGGAGAGTTTGCGGACGCGGGCTTCTAGGCGGCGATAGGTGGTTTGGGCGGTTAAACCCAAGGCTAACCCGATGATGGCGGCGAAGGCACTGGCAATCAGGCGGACGGCTTCTAGGTTGGTGACTTGAACGAGAACGTCGGGGGGGAGGAGGTCTACTGCACCGAAGCCAACCCCGGCGGCAGCAATCACAAAGAGGGCAATAATAACGGCATCAAGCATGATAGGAGTTGAATAGAATGGGTCTGGGATAATGGGGTTTACCGGGTCAAGGACGATTTGAATGGGTTGGTTATTTTCATTATACGTTGTGGGTTAAGAGTTGATGTTGTTCAGGAGGGGGAGATAGTGGGGGAAAGGGTTACTGCGGCTTATGTTCATATTCCCTTTTGTCGTCGCCGTTGTTTTTATTGTGATTTCCCGATTTCGGTTTTGGGCGATCGCATCCGAGGAGAGGCTTCTGGCTCTATTGTGGAGTATATCGAGGTTTTGGGGCGAGAAATTGCCCTCACGCAGCCCACAGCCCCCTTAGAAACCATCTTTTTGGGTGGGGGGACTCCTTCCCTTTTGGCTCCCTCTCAGGTGGGGCAAATTCTGGAGGCTTTGGCGGCACAGTTTGGCATCAGGGAGGGGGCGGAAATTTCTCTGGAAATTGATCCCGATACGTTTACTTTAGAACAGGTGCAGGGGTATCAGGCGCTGGGGGTGAATCGCTTTAGTTTGGGGGTGCAGGCGTTTCAAGATGAATTATTACACAAGGCCGGGCGATCGCACTGCTGCGAGGATATTTTCCGGGCGGTAGAGGACTTAAGACAAGGGGGAATCGTTAATTTTAGTTTAGATTTAATCTCCGGTTTACCCGGACAAACCTTGACCCAGTGGGAAGAATCCCTCAAGCAGGCCATTGCTTTAAAACCGACTCATCTTTCCTGTTATGACTTAGTATTAGAACCCGTAACGGCCTTTGGTAAGCAGTATGAAGCGGGACAAAAGCCCCTCCCCAGTGATGAAATGACCGCCCAAATGTACCGCAGGGCGCGAGATTGGCTGACTTCAGCCGGATTTGAACATTACGAAATCTCAAATTATGCCCAAAAGGGTTGGCAATGCCGCCATAATCGAGTGTACTGGGAGAATCGCTCTTATTTTGGCTTTGGCATGGGGGCGGCCAGTTATGTGGAGGGCCGACGATTGACCCGGCCGCGCACCCGTCGGGAGTATTATGATTGGGTGGAGGGCTTAAGTCTGGGCAGGGGGGGAACTGAGGGGGATGTGATTTCTGAGTGCGATCGCCTTCTAGAAACCCTCATGTTAGGATTAAGACTCAGCGAAGGGGTAAACCTAGCCCACTTTAGCCCAGATATTACCCAGAAAATTCTGACGGGTGTAGAACCCTATATTCAACAAGGCTGGGTTATTTATTCCCCTCATTCTACACAGTTACAACTCACCGATCCCGATGGTTTTTTGTTTTCTAATACCATCTTGTCTGATTTGTTTAATTTATTTTCTTAAGACCCATTATTACTTAAAAACTTAGTAGGTAATGCTGTCTGACATTGAACAAGAAATTTTAGAACTCCATGAGCAGAATTACACCCCCCGAGAAATCGCCAGTTTTTTGGGGGTGCGGATTTCACAAGTTCGCGGTGTGATCCGCTCTAATGGTGGCTATCAGGTGTTAAGGGTTGTCCATGAGGGAGATTTACCTCCGGTTTCGAGTTGTTTGGTTAATGAAAATTGCGCGAAACATTTATTAGATGCCACGTTAAAGGATGACGAAATTTTAAGTAGTTTGGCTCTGGTTTTGGTGACACGCTTCAATGGCTATGATAAGTTTTTAGTCTGTAGTTACTTGGTGGATTACTTCTGTTTAGGGGTGAAAGATACAATGGAAGTCCGCAAATTAGATAAAAGTCGTTATGATTATTTTGTGGCTCATTCCTACGCTTCTTTTCCCGATGGCTACCGAGAAATTAGCCTGAGTGAAGCCCAAGGAATTGTTTATGGGTCGGTCGAGTATGCGCAACGGTTAGGGTTTTCTCCTCCGGGGGAGTTTGCGGAGACTCAAAAGCATTTGGGAGAATGGGATGGGGCGTTAAAATTACAATTCGGTTGTGAAGGAAAACCCCTCTATATTAATGGCCCCTATGATAATCCTCGTCAGGTGATTAAGACCTTAGAAAGTACCGTAGGACGAGGGAATTTTGATTATATTTTGGGCATTGGTTAGGTTAGAGATAGGGAATAGTGCATTCAAAACTTTTGCTTTTTGCTTCTTGTCTCTTGCCTCTTCCCCAGCCCTCAGCTTGCGCTAAACTATAGAACAAAAGAACGCTGACATCATTATGACTCAAGGGATCTCTAAAATTGATCTGCCTCCTGCTTTCCCGGATCATACCCAACTGCCAGAGTCTGACGGAACCTTTGTGAAAAACTTTCAAGAACATCCCCAAAGTATCATCCTCACCGACTCCCTCACCCCAATTCTCCAACAACGCCATCCCGATGGATACTATGCGATTGGTCAGGATTGCGGTATCTATTGGCGAGAAACTGATCCTCCTGAACAGGGAGCCGAAGCACCAGACTGGTTTTATGTGCCGAATGTCCCCCCCTTACTCAATGGTCAGATTCGCCGTTCCTATGTCCTGTGGCGAGAATTTATCACTCCCCTGATTGCCTTAGAATTTGCTAGTGGAGATGGATCGGTTGAGCGCGATCGCACTCCTTTGGTACAAAGCAATCCCCGCACTCGACCGGGTAAGTTTTGGGTGTATGAAAACATCCTGCGCATTCCCTACTATGGAATCTTTTTAGTCGTGACAGGAACCCTCGAAATGTATCATCTGGTTAACGGATTTTATGAACCGCTTCCCCCTAATGAACGCGGTCATTATCCGATTAATCCCTTGGGGGTAGAGTTAGGCGTTTGGCAAGGTAACTATCAAAATCAAGCTCAACGTTGGTTAAGGTGGTGGGATAGGGACGGGAATTTGTTGTTAACTGGGAGGGAAGAGGCCGAACAGGAACGACAACGGACTCAAGAAGCCGAACAGCGCGCCCAAGAGAGTGAACAAGCCCGTTTAAATGCGATCGCCCAGTTACAACAATTTGGCTTAAATGCTGAACAAATTGCCCAAGCCTTGAGTTTACCCCTCGAACAAGTGCAAAATAGATTCACTGACTGACCCAAATTCTCTAATCTGTGGACATCTGGCAAACCCTACAAACCCAATTACAAAAAACTTGGGGGTATTCTGACTTTAGACCACTCCAACGGGATATTATCGACTGTTTGTTAACGGGACAAGATGCCTTGATTCTCTTGCCTACGGGGGGCGGGAAATCCTTGTGTTTTCAACTTCCGGCACTGTTGCAACAGGGCTTAACCCTTGTGATTTCGCCCTTGGTGGCTTTAATGGAAAATCAAGTGCAGGAATTACGCGATCGCCAACTCCCGGCCGCCTCCTACCACAGCGAAACCCCGAAATGGCTCAAAAAGCGCACCCTGCACCAACTGGAACGGCAAACCCTACGGCTGTTATACCTCTCCCCAGAAACCCTCTTGAGTCCTGCCCTTTGGGAACGTTTAATCCAACCTCACATCCGAATTAACGGGCTAATTTTAGATGAAGCCCATTGTTTAGTTCAGTGGGGAGAAACCTTTCGTCCAGCCTATCGCCGTTTAGGCACCGTGCGCCCTGCTTTATTAAACCATAAACCCCCCGGAACCGCGATCCCCATTGCAGCCTTTACCGCAACAGCCAATCCCCAAGGGAAAAACACCATTTGTCAGGTGTTACAACTGCGCCAACCTCGTTTATTTACTCAAAGTCCCTATCGTGGCAATTTGTCCCTACAAGTGCAGAATGTCTGGACTCCCCGCGGCCGAAAACAGCGAATGTTAAAGTTTGTCCAACAACAGGGAAACAGTAGCGGTTTAGTCTATGTGCGTTCTCGTCAGGACAGCGAAACCCTCAGCCAGTGGTTCACAGCCCAAGGTTATCCAACCCTATCCTATCATGGGGGCTATGGGGCGCAAGAGCGACGGGAGATTGAGCAGCAGTGGTTAGGGGGGAAAGTCCCTATTGTCGTCTGTACTTCCGCTTTTGGCATGGGGATTAATAAACCCGATGTGCGCTGGGTGGTACACTTTAGCCCTCCTTTATTGTTGACGGAATACTTGCAGGAAGTGGGACGGGGGGGACGAGATGGGAAGATGAGTTATACTTTAACCTTGGTGAGTGATCGCACGGGATGGTTAAATCCAGAAGATCAACAGCGCGATCGCTTTTTTCACAACAACCTCCGCCAACAATACCGCCAAGCCCAGCAGGTTATGCAGAAACTGCCCCCAGAAGGGGATTTAACCCAGCTAGACGGCTTAAAAGGGGGAGCAATGGCCTTATCCTTGCTCCATAGTGCCAAGTTACTGGTCTGGTTAGATCCTTTTCATTTCCAAGTGAAACCGGGCAATGTGCAACAGGCGTTAGATCGGAGTTATCAACAGCAGCAGGAATATTATCAAGAACTGCGTGGTTATTTCCGCACCTCCCAATGTCGTTGGCAGTTTCTCATGGCAGCTTTTGGTTTTCAGCCCGATACAGCCTTTCGTTGTGGTCATTGTGATAATTGTTTGAGTGCAAAATGAACCTGAAATAGGGCAAAAATTACCATTTGTACCCATTTGTAGGTTGGGTGAAACGAAGTGTAACCCAACCGTTTGGACTCTAATTTTAGGGGGGAATGTTGGGGTGCGCTGTCGCTCCACCCAACCTACGGGAAGGGTTGGGAAGAGTGCAACAAAAAACGACCCCCTCAAAAGGAGGAGGCCGTTTTTTTATGGGGGGAAAACCCCCCTTTAAACCCTAGTAATCGAAGTCACCACCGCCGGGGCCTGCGGAAGCTTTTTCTTTTTCCGGTTTGTCCACCACAATACATTCTGTGGTTAGAACCATCCCGGCAATAGAAGCGGCATTTTGCAGAGCGCTGCGGGTCACTTTAGCGGGGTCAACAATACCTGCGGCTAACATATCGGTAAACTCGCCGTTAGCGGCATTGTAGCCTACGTTAAAGTCTTTTTCTTTCACTCGTTCGGCAATCACAGCGCCGTTTTGTCCGGCGTTTTCTGCAATGCGTTTCAGAGGAGCAGTTAAAGCACGAGCTACAATTAACGCACCCGTTAACTCTTCATTTTGTAGGCTGTCGTTTGCCCAGGTTTCTAAACCGGGGGCGAGGTGCGCTAAGGTTGTACCACCACCGGGGACGATACCCTCTTCAACGGCCGCTTTAGTGGCGTTGATGGCATCTTCTAAGCGCAGTTTTTTGTCCTTCATTTCGGTTTCAGTGGCGGCACCCACTTTGACCACAGCAACACCACCGCTCAGTTTAGCGAGACGTTCCTGTAATTTTTCTTTGTCGTAGGAGGATTCGGTTTCGTCAACTTGACGGCGAATTTGCTCACAACGGGCTTTAACGGCGGCTTCGTTGCCTTCGGCTACAATGGTGGTGTTGTCTTTGGTCAAGGTCATGCGACGAGCGCCACCGAGCATTTCCAGCTTGGTGTTTTCCAGTTTCAGGCCAGCGTCTTCAGTGATGACTTGACCACCTGTGAGAACGGCGATATCTTCTAACATTTGTTTGCGGCGATCGCCAAATCCGGGCGCTTTAACGGCCGCAACGTTCAGAACACCGCGCAGACGGTTCACCACTAAGGTAGCTAAGGCTTCTTTTTCGATATCTTCGGCGATAATCACCAAAGGACGACCAGAACGCGCTACTTGTTCAAGGACGGGAACTAAGTCTTGAACGAGGGTGATTTTTTTGTCGGTGATTAAGATGTAGGGTTCATCTAACACCGCTTCCATCCGTTCGGTATCGGTGACGAAGTAGGGGGAAATGTAGCCTTTGTCAAAGCGCATCCCTTCGGTGATTTCCAGTTCAGTGGTCATGGATTTGCCTTCTTCGAGGGAAATCACGCCCTCTTTACCGACTTTATCCATAGCACTGGCGATCATTTGACCCACTTCTTCATCATTCCCGGCGGAAATAGAACCGACTTGGGCGATCGCTTTGGAATCTTCAACGGGTTTCGCGTGTTCGGCAATTTTACCCACTAAATATTCAACGGCCTTATCAACCCCGCGTTTAATGGCGATGGGGTTTGCACCAGCGGCCACGTTGCGTAATCCTTCTTTAACCATTGCATGGGCTAAAACCGTTGCGGTGGTGGTTCCATCCCCAGCGACATCATTGGTTTTAGAAGCGGCTTGACGAATCAAGGAAACGCCAGTATTCTCGATGTGATCTTCCAGTTCGATTTCTTTAGCAATGGTGACCCCATCGTTTACGATTTGGGGTGCGCCAAATTTCTTTTCTAGGACAACATTACGGCCTTTGGGTCCTAGGGTAACGGCAACGGCTTCAGCCAGTAGGTCGATGCCTCGTTCTAATGCACGGCGCGCTTCATCGTTGTAAATGATTGTCTTAGCCATAGTTCGGTGTCTTCTAGATTACTTAAGGAATCGATATTGAATGATTCGATGAACGACGGGATTTAACGGTCAATCCAATCTATTCAGAGATGGAAGCGAGAATGTCTTTTTCGGAGAGCAGAACATAGTCGTCGCCACCTAGTTTGATGTCGGTGCCTGCATATTTGGAGTACAGAACTTTATCTCCGACTTTCACTTCTAGGGCGGTGCGGTTGCCGTTGTTGTCTACTTTTCCGGGGCCTACTGCAACCACTTCACCCACTTGGGGTTTTTCTTTTGCGGTGTCGGGCAGTAAAATGCCACCTGCGGTTTTCTCTTCGCTGGGGCTGATTTTCACGAAAACGCGATCGCCCAAAGGATTAACAGTAGAGACGTTAATTGTTAGTGCTGCCATGCAAAACCTCCAAATGTTTGAGTTGTCAGGATTGAGCGCCATCCGGCAGTGAATTTAGCACTCTCACCTTCCGAGTGCTAATCTAGCGAAAGTCGGTGTCTAATAGCAACTCCTCAAGGTGTACGGTTTCCCGAACTCCAAGGGGGGAGTTGGGAGTTGGGAGTTGGGAGTCGGGAGTCGGGAGTCGGGGAGCAGGGGAGCAGGGGAGAGAGGGGGAATTAAGACTTATTACCCCTATTCCTTATTACCCCTATTCCCTATTCCCTATTCCCTATTCCTTATTCCCTGTTCCCTGTTCCCTGTTCCCTAATCTAAAAACCTTCCTTTATTTCACCCGATCAAATCCATAAACTTCTCGAATGTGACTATTAAAAAACTGCCCTACCGAAGGAGTAGTTTTCATCTCTTGATAGACGGTTTCCGGCACATCATTGTATTTGTAGACACTGCCATTATTAAACTCGATTTGCAGGATTTTTTTTTCCTCATCATAATCAAATCCCTTCACGGCCGCACTGGTGGTTTTTAACAAGGGGAAGGCAATCACATCCCGAATGCTGGGAGCATCGGTTAATAACATGACCAACCGATCAATACCAATTCCTAAACCTCCGGTTGGGGGCATTCCATACTCTAACGCGGCTAAAAAGTCCTCATCTACCCCCTGCGCTTCTAAGTCTCCCGCCGCTTTTTTCGCCGCTTGTAATTCTAAACGTTCCCGTTGATCAATGGGATCTGTTAATTCGGAAAAACTATTGGCGGTTTCTCGTCCCACAATGAACAATTCAAACCGTTCAACTAACCCCGCTTTAGAGCGATGGGGCTTGGTTAAGGGGGAAATTTCTTTGGGATAATCGAGAATAAAGGTAGGCTGAATCAACGTCGCTTCTACTTTCTGCTCGAAGGCTTCATTCAATAATTTACCCAGGGTTTGACAATCATCAGGAACTTCAATTCCGGCCTGTTGTGCGGCTGTTTTGGCACTGGCAAAATCACTCAAGGTATTAAAATCTAAACCTGTCACCTCTTGGACAATTTCCTGCATGGTGACTCGTCGCCAAGGGGGAGTTAAATCAATGGTTTCCCCTTGGTAGTTCAGGGTTAATGTTCCTAAAACCTCTTGGGCGGCATAGGTAATTAAGTTTTCAGTTAAAGCCATCATGTCGTGATAATCGGCATAGGCTTGATAAATTTCAATGGAGGTAAATTCGGGATTATGTTTGGTGGAAACTCCTTCATTGCGGAAAATTCGCCCCAGTTCAAAGACTTTTTCAAAGCCTCCCACAATGAGACGTTTTAAATGGAGTTCTGTGGCAATACGCAGATACAAGTCCATTTGCAGGGTATTGTGGTAGGTAATAAAGGGACGTGCTTCTGCTCCTCCGGCTTCACTCTGTAAAACGGGGGTTTCAATTTCAATGAAATCTCGTTGGTCTAAGTAGCGACGAATGGCGGCGGTAATTTTCGCCCGACGACGGAAGGTTTCTCGCACATCGGGGTTAACAATGAGGTCTACATAACGCTGACGATAGCGTTTTTCTGTGTCGGTTAAACCATGCCATTTATCGGGTAAGGGCAACAGGGATTTAGTTAACATGGTGTAGTCCTGCACATAAATGGAAAGTTCCCCTTTTTCTGTGCGTTTAATGGTTCCTGTTACGCCGATAATATCCCCTACGTCGGTGAGTTTTTTCAGTAGGTTGAAGGCCTGGGGAAGATCGGGCATCTGGCTATCAATGCGCTTTTTATCAAGGTAGAGTTGAATCACGCCGCTTTCATCTTGCAGGGTGAAAAAGGCGAGTTTGCCAAACACCCGACGGGCTAAAATTCGTCCGGCGATCGAAACTTTTTCCTCAACCTCTTCCCCATTGCCGAGATCACTATAGCTGGCTTGTAGTTGTGCCGCTTGATGGGTGGACTCCCAACGATAAGCGTAGGGGTTTAATCCCTCTTGTTTGAGTTGTTCAACTTTTTCTAAGCGTGTGGCGCGGATTTCTTCTAAGGTTGAGGTGTTAGGGGTTACACTGGGGGCTGTAGCGTTTTGAGCGGGTTGGGAAGATGGTTTGGCAGACATGGAATTTTTTCAATCAAAGGGTTTTGTCAAGTGAATAGCAACAAAAAAGGGACTTATTTCCTTGGGATTAGAGGAAAAATATATAGCAACCCTAAATAGGTTGTCGTAGAGGGAATTTATGAATTTTTCCTAGGATGTGGGTTAAATTCCCCGAAATTTTACAACTTAAAGAGGATGGCTATGGCTGTCTTCGTTCAGTTTAAACGTCCCCGCTTTGAACTGTTCTTATTATAACAAATGTTTGCCCAAAATTGTTGGTAATCTTAGGTGTTTAATTCCCTATTTCTCGCGATGGTTATTAATGCTGTGAAAAAAGTTTGTAGCGGGACTTGACAACTAATTCAAAAAAGTATAGAATTTTGTTTATAATATTTTCCAAGCTGGGCGAGTTGTAGCCAATCTCCTTTTTCTTAACAAAACTTAACTAAACCAGTCAACCCTAGAACCGTTTTCTAGTAACTCTTTAAGTCGGGTATTGGGTTGTAGGAGAGGGGTATAACGAGGGCGCGAAGGACATCGATTGGAAAGAGTTCCGGTACTTTTTTTAGCGTGTTTTGACTCTTTTTGATGAGTCCTTCTGAACTATGAAAACCTTCTATCAAGCAGGGGATTGTATTCTCAATCCTGAAACCGGGTGTCGTTATGAAGTGTTAGCATTACTGGGACGGGGGAGTTTTGGTCAGACTTATCTGGCGAAGAAACTAGCACCGAGACTAGAACAAGATCCCTCACGGCAACAGGTTGCCATTAAGGTAGTATCCTTGAAGCAGATGGGGGACTGGAAGGGACTAGAACTGTGGGAACGGGAGGTTCAGACTCTGGCGCAGTTAGAGCATCCGGGGATTCCCTGCTACTTAGATTATTTCCAACAGGACACAGCAGGCGATCGCCTTTTTTACCTCGTGCAGGAACGAGTCAAGGGTAAATCTTTAGCCCAGTGGGTTGAACAAGGCTGGCGCCCTTCAGAAAAAGCCATTAAATGGATTGCCCAAGAAGCCCTGAAAATCCTCGAATATTTGCATAGTTTCCACCCCCCTATTTTGCACCGAGACATCAAACCCGAGAATCTTATTTTAGATCGTTCTGGGAAAGTATCCCTGATTGATTTTGGGGCTGTGCAAACAGTGTATCGTGAGGCAGATAGTGTCGTTAAGACCTTTGTCGGGACATTAGGTTATATACCCCCAGAACAATATCAGGGCAAAAGTTATCCCACCTCAGACCTTTACAGCTTAGGAGCTACGTTGGTTTTCTTGATTACGGGGCGATCGCCGGACAATTTACCCCACAAGGGGTTTAAACTTAATTTTCGCCCCTACACCAACCTTTCCCCCCACCTTACCCACTGGTTAGAAACCCTCCTTGAACCAGCGCGAGAAGACCGTTTTAAAAGTGCCACAGATGCGCGAATCATCCTACAACAAGAGGCGAAAATCGCTCAATCCGTGACCGTTAGTCCTCCTCCTTCATGGAGTCAGATTCAAGTTAAAAAAACCGCCGATTCTTTAGAAATTCTTTGTCCTCCTGTGGGTTTGAATGGAGAAAGTTTACCCATTCTAATTGCTGGAATCTTAGGCGGAGTTATTCTTCCCTTAATCGCTTTTCTAGACGAGCAGAATATTGGGCAAGCTATTGTCTATAGTTTATTGGCTTGGACTGTTTGTTTCTGTTTGGGTCTTTTATTCGCCTTTTGGGGGAGTATTGAAATCCTCATCAATTCCCAAGAGTTTTGGGTAGAATGGCGGTTTGCTAATTTTGTTCTCAAGTCATTACACGGGAAGACCGCCAATCTGGACAAGGTAGAAGTTGATGTCCATACTAACTCCAAAGGGGGAGAAACAAGGACCTGCGCTCTTTGGGAAAAGGGACAAGTGACAAAATTCGGTAAATTGTTTGAAGACGAAGAAAATGAATGGGTCGTTCAACAGATTAACCAGTTTTTAGAAGAACAGAAAAAGTGCCGGTAAATTCGCCCACAACCCTAGCACAAAAAAACTCCAAGGTCTTGGGCGCTTTTTCTACAAATTGAAACATTGAACCATCTGGCGGCTAACTTTTCACTTCCAACGTCCGCAAACGATTGAGCGCGGCCGCTAATTCAAAGGGGCGAAATTCGCTTAAATTGCCTTGGGGATAGGGGGAGACAATATCTAAGCCCTCTTGGTCTAAATCGGTCATCACCTGCTCCATAATTTCGGCTAGGGTGCGCTTTTGATTCATATAGCGTTCTTTCGCATAAACTAGGGCTTTGGCGATCGCACGCAATTGACCCGTTTCCACAATTTGGGACACGGCCGCCAGATCAATTTCCTCCTCCCCAAAAGCTACCTCATCCACATCTCGCACCTTCACTTTAACCGCCCGTTTGCCCTTGCTGGGGTCAATACTGGACGCTAGGGGAATCCGGGGGGTAATCTGACCAAAACTCGCCCCTCCTTCCCCTTGACGGTGGGTGGCGTAGTCCTGGGCGATCACTTTGGCTGCTTCAGTGACATCACTGGGGGCAAAATTATCCAGAGCAATCACCGTATCGGCCACATCAAAATAGTCCCCACTGCCGCCCATAACCAACACCGTAGACACCCGATATTCCTGATAAAGTTGTTGGATTTTGTCAATAAAGGGGGTAATTGGTTCCTTGTCCTTTTGGATTAACTGCTGCATTCGGCGATCGCGGATCATAAAATTGGTAGCGGCTGTATCTTCATCCACCAGTAACACCTTCGCCCCCACTTCCAAGGCCTCGATAATATTCGCCGCTTGGGACGTGCTACCACTGGCATTAGGAGTCGAAAATTGACGAGTCGAACGCCCTTGGGGCAATTGATTAATAAAAGGGGAAATATCCACCCCAGCAATACTGCGGCCATCTTCAGCCCGAATTTTCACCGCCCGAGGGTCTGTAATCACAAATTCTCGCCCATCTTGGGGAATATGATTATAAACCCCCAACTCAATCGCCCGCAGTAGGGTAGACTTGCCATGATAGCCCCCCCCTACAATTAAAGTAATCCCTTCGGGAATCCCCATCCCCGTTACTGTGCCGCCATTGGGACAATCAAAACTCACTTGTAAACTGGGGGGAGATTGAAAAGGAATCGCCTGCTCCTTCAGGGGACGGTCATCTACGCCACTCCGCCGGGGTAAAATTGACCCATTGGCCACAAAAGCCACTAAGCGCTGTTCCACTAAACACTGACGGATAAAATCCGCATCCTCAGCGACTTCTACATGATGACGGATGACCTCACTCTTGAGACTGGCATATTTTAGCGATCGCCCCACCAACTCCGGCACATCTTCACAGAGTAACTCCGCCGCCTGTCGTCCTAAAATCCGTCGGCCTTGGGCAGGTAATCCCACCACAAACCGCAATTCTACCCCCTCCTCATCAATCCAGGCCGCCGTTCGTTCTAACACCTCCTGACCCACCGATGTGGCCGCAATCAAGCCACTTTTCCCCGTCCCCCGACGACTACTTAACTCCTTCGCCACTGCCCCGAAACGGCGCGTTAAATAGTCTCTCAGGGCGACTTCTCGACTGTAGGAATTAAACAACGCTTGGGGGAATTGTGCGATCGCCATCGGGACCTGCACCCTTAACTCACTCGGAGACGCAAAGGGATCCCCCTGTACATAGTCAACCATCAAACTAAAATCACCAAAGGAATAGCTGCCCTTGATGTCCTTATACGCCTTATAACTTGCCCCATCTAAATTTAAAAGCAAGGTGCGAAGAGTAGAAGCAGTGGTCATAGAGGGTTTAGTCAAAACAACACTTCACTATTTTCTCAAAGAGTAGGAGAAATCGCAAAACAGACTAGATTTCTTAAAGCTTAGAGAAAAAAGTCCCTCGCTCATTCCTCCTCACCATCCACCAGTAACCCTTCCTCCGCTTCCCACCCATCAACATCCGTCTCCACCATCCCCAACTCCTTTTTCGCAAAGACTCGCCGCGCCCGTCGATCCAAAATTTTGATAATACTGGTTTTATCCTGCTTAATCGCCTCGATATCTTCCTTTTGAATTAAAACCATATAGTAGCGAGAAACATCCATCATGCGATAGGCATACTGTAAAGCATCTCGGGTAAATTCCCCCGTTGTAACAATCATCACAACATCGGCCCCTGTCACAAAAGTCATGCCAATTTCTTTCGCCAAAACTTCCACATCAACTCGCTTCGTATTTTTACATTGAATTTGCCAACGATGATACACAAAACGATCCGATGCCGCTAAAACATCAACCTCCCCTTGACCTGTTTCATAGTCTCGTTTGCGCCATTGCGTAAATCGTAAACTGGTTAGACGAATCATCCAAATTGCCAATAACTCCAACGCTTTACCCTTAATGTATTTATCTGGATGCTCTAACTCTTGAACCACATCCTCAAAACTACGATTGAGTTCCGTTGTCGAGAGTTCCGTTAAATCTGCCATAGACGCTAAGAGTTTAGACAATAATTCATTTTGCGCTTTAGCCGTTAACTTCACTCGATTAGGTTTTGCTCCTCTGCCTTGGGTTGTTTTGTCCGTCTCAATCAATCCCACCTTAACCAACGGTTGAATCACATCTTTAACAAAAGACTTGCTCGGAAATCGGACTTTATAGACACTTCCCGTATATTTAACCATTTCATTCCAGGGCGTAAACTCAACAATACTCATCTGAAGCATTGCTAAGAGAAAATACTTTTGTTGTGGGGTGAGCGTGTAAAGTTCATCAATATAATCCTTGTCAAGTTCCAAAATATCATAGACTCTATCCCAGTTAATCTCATAGGCTTTTTCAAATACCCCCGCTTGCTGTAACCATTGTCGCATAGTGCTAACATACACGGCATTCGGCGAGATAGAATACCCCATTTCTTGCAACTCATAACCAATTAAATCTAATTGGGGTTGCTCTCCCCGACTCTGGATTGCGTCAATGGCTTTTAATAATGACATTCCTGTTAAATGGGTTAGAATATGACGCGCAAAAATTCTCAATACTTCTTGGGGATCATCTTGCGCTTCTAAAAGTTGATACCCCTGATTAGAAACTTGATATTGCCATTCATCCTCTGAATCAGATTCGACTAATTGATAAGCCCGTAAGGATAAGAATGTGTTCATTGCTAACTTGCGCTGATTCTCAGCCTTTTGTGGGGTATTTTTGGCAGAATGTTGACTGTAATAGGTTTGGGCAATTGCTTCCTGTAACGTTCTGCGATTGGGCTGATTAGAGCGGCATAACTCAACCAAATCAATCAAATTCATCCTTTTAGGTTCAAATTGATGACCATAGGTGAACTTTAAATTTTTAGCCTGCATAGTTTGCTGATACAAATCGAATAAATTTAACTGATAATGGGTCGTTTCTTGCGCCTCTGAATTTCTGTCACTGAAATCAGGGGCTAACTTTAACGCTTCAACTTTTAAATTATCTCGATTGATGCGAGGTGTAACTAATAAGGGAGCATCTTGCTCAAAGCGAAATTGTGAGGCCTTCAGGTAATTTTCCTCTAACTCAAAGGCTAACCAATGCCGATCTAACGTTTCAGCCACTCGGCCTGTTGTATTAGACCCCGCAAAACAATCTAACACCCAATCTCCCGGTTCTGTACAAAGTCCAATCACAAACTCCGGTAACGCTTGAGGAAACCGTGCTGGATGAGGTTTGATTCCCGCTTCTTTACACCGTCGTTGATAGTAGTCATTAGAAGCCGTATTAGAGGCCGCAATTACATTAACAGGTTGGATTAAATCCTGTTGTAAAATCCAGTTAAATTCTCCCAATATAGGTTGACCAATTAAAGGGGATTCGCCAAATTCTAAATCCGGGATAATATTGGGAGGAATTGCCCCCCCTCGATCTCGTTTAAACTTTTTAGAAATAGCATGACCCGACGGTCTTAATTTAGCTTGATAGCCATTTTTTAATAAGTTTTGCATCGCCTCACTATAGGGACGCAAAACCCGCTTATTATTGGCTTTAGGATGAGGATCTTTCGAGAGCCACCAAATCGTATTCACGGCATCTTTCACCCGTTCACGACGCACTGTGACCCATTCAGCTGGGGTGGGGAGTTTTGCGGGATTATACCAAAAAAGTTCTTGAGCGAGGTAGAAACCCAGTCCTCCCTGATGCTTCGGTTTACACAGTTCAATCACTAATTCAAAATGGTAAAGGGAGCGCACCGGAATCCCTTTCTGCCACGTTCCACCAATATCAATCACGAGAGATCCTTGAGGTTTCAGAATACGGTAAAATTGAGAGGCAAAGGGTTTAAACCATTGGATATAATCTTTAGCCTCAACATTGCCGTATTCTTTTTTACGCAGTAAGGCAAAGGGAGGAGATGTACATATAAGATCAATACTTTCCTCGGGTAATTCTTCCATCAAGTCTAAACTATTCCCCCAATAGGCCGCGCCTAAATGGGTTTGATAGTAGGGTTGATGGTTAATCTTTTTTAACGTCTCAATAGTGGACAAGCTTGGCACAATGACTTTAGAAATTTAGTGTTAATTTGTAAGTTAAAATCAGGTGGGTAGGGTGTGTCAGACCTAATAACTTAGGTAACATAACACAATGAATCGCTAAAATCCTGATGAACCAACAATAATCGACCCATCCTAGGGAAATCTTAATCTCATTTATGAACGCTAATATGAACGCTAAAGTGAAGGTGATTATAGGGGCAATTCATGAATTGCCCCTATAAAATATTCTAGAGTTCCAAGAATATTAACATCGGTTCAACGGGGATGGTTATATTATAACCCTTAACGGTGACGGATATAATCATAGACTCCTACATAGGCCGTCCCGGGATGATTCCAAGAATAATCATAGGTCATCCCTTGCTTCACCAATTGACGGAAATCCTTGGGGTTTTTATACCATAAATCAATCGCCCGATCCATTGCCGATTCTAACGCTTGATTATCAGTTTGATAGAACACATAACCATTCCGTTCTTCCTCCGGTTTATATTGCTCATAATCCCGATCAAAAACCGTACTCACTAACCCCCCAACGCCTCGCACCACAGGCACAGCACCATAGCGTAGCCCAATCATTTGGGTCAGTCCACAGGGTTCATAATTACTCGGCACTACGATAATATCGGCGGCCGCGTAAATCAGGTGAGAAAGTTCTTCATTAAAGCCTAATTCTAAATGACAATCTGGGTTATCATTCAAAAACCCTTTTTCGTGGGCAAACCAAGCATTAATCCCCGGTTCTGTGGCAGATCCTAGTAATACAAACTGCGCTCCTTTATGGAGAGCATAGTAGATCGCGTGGTGAACTAAATGCACGCCTTTTTGTTCATCTAAGCGCCCAATAAACGCCACTAAGGGTTTATTATCATGACTTAACCACAGTCGCTCCCGTAGGGCTTTTTTATTCATTAATTTGCCTTTGAGATTAGTCGGGCTGTAGTGGTAGGGCAGATAGCGATCGGATTCAGGATTCCAGACATCATAATCAATGCCATTGAGAATCCCGCCAAATTTATGCTGATGTTTTCTAATTGTCTCGCCCAAACCATAGCTAATATCCGTATGATGGGCTTCCCAAGCGTGATGGGGTGAGACGGTATTGAAATAATTGGAGTAAACGATTCCTCCTTTCATTAAGTTAATGGCAAAGGGGTTAAAATTATCCCGTAAGCGCTCGTAATCAAAGTAATAGGTTTCGCGATTTAATCCCGTTGCCCAGAGGATATTTGTGCCAGCAATACCTTGATGTTTAAAGTTGTGGATGGTGTAACAAACCCGTTGGGTATCCATGCCATGATATTTATAAATCTCATAAAGCATGACAGGTAATAAACCCGTTTGCCAATCATGACAGTGAATCACATCGGGGCGCTTGTTGGTTTTCAGGAGAAATTCTAAAGCGGCTTTACTAAAAAAGGCAAAACGTAAATGATCATCTAAACAGCCGTAATAACAACCCCGATTAAAGAAGTTATCGGGGGAGTGGGGTTCAATAAAGAAACACTGTCGTCCGTAGACCCACCCGCAATACACTGTACAGGGAATTGCCCCGTCGTACCAGTTGACGGTCAAGTTGGCATAGGCTTCATGGAGTCCCCAAATATGGTCATAGCGCATAGAATCATACTTGGGGAGGATGATTTCCACGGCATGACCCTGAATCTCTAGTTCTCGACTCAAGCCAAAGACCACATCCCCTAAGCCACCCGCTTTGATGACTGGAGCGCATTCTGAGGCAACCTGAACAATGTACATACTCACTCCTCAACTGTTTGCTGGACGAATTCCGCCTTTACAATTTTTTATATTTTTATAATGTATTACACAGAATGCCGCAAACCCCAAAGGGGGACAGGAAATTGTGAAAACTTGGTTTATGTTGGATTAAGATACTGTCTCGCAATTTAGAACGATGGGTCAATCTTACGAACTCGGCAGTTTACAGGATGAGCAGGACTGTCAGCGCTTGGGGGATATTCTCTGTCAATCTTTCCGGGTGTTGAAAAGCGATTGGTTAGATTATTCCCGGATGATTGGTTTAGACAACTTTCGGGTTTTGCGGGGGGTGCAGGGGATTGTGGGGGGCCTGGTGGTGTATCCGATGGGGCAGTGGTGGGGGGGGAAATGTCTACCGTTGGCGGGGATTGCGGCGGTGGGGATTGCTCCAGAGTATCGGGGACAAGGGGCGGCAAGGTGTTTGATGGAGCAGACGTTAGGGGAGGTTTATGAGCGGGAGTTCCCCTTGTCGGCGCTCTATGCGGCGACTGGGCCTTTGTATCGGAGTGTGGGCTATGAACAGGGGGGAACTCGTTGTTATTGGCAGATACCGTTAGAGGGCTGGGCGGGAATTCAGGGCAGTTTGCCAATGGTGCCGTTGGAGGGTGAGGAGATTTTAGGGCATTGTGAGGGGGTATATCGGCAGTTTGCGGCGCGTTGTTCGGGGTATTTGGATCGACATCCGGCGCTGTGGCAGATGACGTTAAATCCGCAAGAGGGGCAGGTTTTCGCCTATGGGGTGGGGGAGTTAGAGGGCTATATTGTCTTGAGTCAGCGATCGCACGCTGCGGAACGGATTTTGGATATTTGCGACTGGGCCGCCCTGACGAATGAAGCGCAGCGCACGCTCTGGCATTTTCTCTCCCTCCATCGTTCCCAGTTAAAATACTGTCGCTGGTATGGGGGTATGATTGACCCGCGTTTAGCACTGTTGCCGGAACAATCGGCTCAAATCCTTTCGAGTGAGTTGTGGTTTTTGCGCATTGTTAATGTGCCGTTAGCGCTGGAATTGCGCCCCTATCCTTCCCTCATCACAACGGAGTTACATTTAGCCATTGAGGATCCGATAATTGGGGAAAATCAAGGCTGTTTTGTCTTGGAAGTGGCGGGGGGGCAAGGACGGGTGAAACGGGGGGGCCGGGGGAGTTTGCGGCTGACTATTCGCGGTCTAGCGCCGTTGTACAGTGGGTTATATAGTGCGGCACAATTGAGTTACTGGGGGCAGTTGGAGGGGGAGGAGGCGGAAATTGCGATCGCCTCTCAAGTCTTCGCGTTCCCTGTGCCTGCTATGCCTGATATGTTTTAGGGGATTTGGGAGAATGGAGTGTTGATCTTGAGTCCCTAGCCCCCCATTCAAGGGACTTATCCCCCCTAGCCCCCCTTTGGAAGGGGGGAACAATAGACCCTTGCAAGCGTGACATCCTCCCGACACCGACCCTAGGGGTACGGTGCGGGCTTCCCCATATTACTATGAGGCTTTCCTGTTTCTATGGGAGGCTCTAGATGTCTTTTTAGGGACATCCCCGTTCGCGAAGCGTCACGAAGTGAACGCGAACGTACAGTGCGGGGCTTCCCGACGATGAGCTAAATTAGGGCTTGCTGAATAAGTCCGAGAGTTGGGGAATCGGGAGTCGGTTTGGCTATTCCCCTGCTCCCCCTCTCCCCCTATTCCCTGTTCCCTGTTCCCCGTTCCCTAGCCCCACCAGCAGAGTTATTCAGCAGACCCTAAATTACTCGCTCATTGCCCCCATCAATGGGGATCTGGGCGGCCGTGGTTTTAGCGAATAAATCGCCGCACAGTTCGGCCACGACTTCAGCCACGGAATGGCTGGTGACTTCCACCCCTAAAACATTATTGGTTTTATAGGCTTCTACCGTTAAACCGTAATGTTGCGCTCGATTGGCTAACACTTCCTCTGTCCAGATTTGGGTATCAAAAACTCCGTTGGGATGGACGGAATTAATGCGGATGTTGTCTTTCCCCCACTCCAAGGCGGCCACGCGCATCAGTTGATTTAAGGCCGCTTTCGAGGCGGAATAGGCGGCCGCACCGGGGCCGGGGGCGGGGACATTTTTGGAGCCAATAACCACCACTCGACCACCTTGGGGAGCGAGTTTGAGGTAGGGGTGCGCTTCCCGCATCAGGGCTAAATTGGCATCGAGGTTAACGGACAGGACTTTGCGCCATTCACTATCGCTGAGATTGGCGATCGCACATCCCCCCGGAAAAATCCCCGCATTCAGCACCAACATATCCATCCCCCCGAAGCGCCGGACTCCCCGTTCTACGGCCTGCATCACCTGATCCAAATCCGTCACATCACAGGCCACCCCGCAAAAATCCGGACGTTCCCAAAGAGACTCAATGGCCGGATTCAGATCCAAGCCAACTACGGCCGCCCCCCGTTTTAACAGGGATTCCACGCAAGCTTTCCCAATCCCAGAAGCCGCCCCCGTCACCCAGGCCACCTCCCCAGTAAAGGGGGGAGGATTGCCGCCCTTACGGAGTTTCGCCTGTTCTAAGTCCCAATATTCCACCGCAAAAATATCTTTCGCCGGGAGTGCCTGATAGCCCCCCAACTGGGTGGACGCGGCGATTATGTCCATCGTGTGGTCATAAATATCTGCCACAATGGCCGCCTCTTTAATCGTTTTTCCCACGGTACAGAGGCCCCATTCTGAGTCTAAAATCACCCGGGGAATGGGATCTAACATTTTCAACTCGGCGCTGGCGTGGGCGCGAAAATAGCCCTCATAGGCGGCCGCGTAAGCGGCAATATCTCGCCCCACGAGGGGTAAACGTTTGGTGCGAATCACATGATCTGGAGTGGCTGGACCCTGTTGGGAAATGTCCCCAATATCCTCCCGTTGGGCAAAGTGCAGGGTTTTCGCCGTGCGGGTGGTGGAGAGAATCACGGGAAAGCCAGCCGCTTGGGAGAGTTGCTGACGACAGGTGGCTAAATCGGCCGCGAGAGAGGTTTCTGGCACCTCTTGAGTCACGGGGGGGAGGGTTCCCCCTTGTCGGGTAATATAATCCTCTGCCCAACTGACTAACTCAATCATCCGTTCGTAGGATTCTTGGGCGGTTTCCCCAAAGGAGAAAATTCCATGATTCATTAGTACCATACCGATAGTTTGGGGGCCGGCCTGGGCTTTGAAGCGGCGCGCACATTCCCGGGCGAGATCAAACCCCGGCATCACATAGGGGATAATAACAACGCGATCGCCATAAATTTCCTGCACCCGTTCTAAACCTGTAGCCGTATTCGTGACCGTGATCACCGCGTCCGCATGGGTATGATCCACATACTTGTAGGGGAGGATAGCATGAAGAATCGTCTCCACCGAGGGCGAGGGAGCCGTTGCCCGGGTCATTTGGGTTTTTAGCTCATTCACCATCTGAGGGTCAGAAAGCTGCTCTAATTGCGCTAATTTGAGCAAGTGGGGCATCCGCACCGGAGCAAAACCCGCCTCTTGGATGGTCGCCAAATCCCACCCACTCCCTTTAACATAGAGAATGTCCTCTTCTTCCCCCAGTAGGTTTTGCTCCCGCACCTTAACGGAAGTATTGCCCCCCCCATGCAGCACTAAGGATGGCTCTCGTCCCAACAGTTGAGAAGTATAAACCCGTAAGGCTAAATCCGTTTGATATTGTGCCGCTTCTTCGGCCGTCCAAAGACTTTGCATAGAACCCCTTTTTGTAATCAGATTTGCCCTTAGTATTTCATATTAAACGATGAAAAAAACACAAATTCCCTCCTTTATCGTTCCCCCTAACAGCACCGTCTCCCTCACGAAAGACTATCAAACGGATTTTACTCCAAGCGGCCTGAAAAAACGAGAAGGGAGAGCATTACTGGCGCAAATTGTCGAGAAGCTTTCGGACTTACAGGGCAGACTCTACGCCCAAGATACCTATGGGGTTTTGATTTTATTCCAAGCGCTGGACGCGGCCGGGAAGGACAGCACAATTAAGCACGTCATGTCTGGGATTAATCCCCAAGGCTTTCAGGTGTTTAGTTTTAAACAACCGTCGGCGGAAGAGTTAGATCATGATTATTTGTGGCGTTATTTTAAAGCTTTGCCGGAACGGGGACGCATTGGTATTTTTAACCGTTCTTACTACGAAGATGTGTTAGTGACTCGGGTTCATCCTGAGTTAATCGACAAGCAGAAATTACCCCCTCTTGCCAAGGGTGATGGCATTTGGGAGCGGCGTTTTCGACAGATTAATAATTTTGAACAGTATTTAGTTGAAAATGGAATTGTGGTGATTAAGTTCTTTTTGTATGTGTCGAAAGAAGAACAAAAACGGCGGTTTTTTCGACGGATTGAGCGGAAGGATAAGAACTGGAAGTTTTCGGAAAATGATGTAAAGGAACGAGCGTATTGGGATTCTTATATTTATGCTTACGAGGAGGTATTTAACTACACCAGCACGGAATTTGCGCCTTGGCATATTATCCCGGCGGATCATAAATGGTTTTCTCGCCTTACGGTGGGTCAAATTATTTATAATTACCTAGACCGTTTAGGTTTACATTATCCTGTGGTGACGGAGGAACATAAAAAACACATTGCTCATGCTCAAAAGATGTTGGAACAAGAGCAAGATTGAGAAGATTTAGGGAGTCGGGAGTCGGGAGTCGGGAATGGGGAATCGGGAGTCGGGAGTCGGGAGTCGGGAGTCGGGAGTCGGGAGTCGGGAGTCGGGAATAGGCAATCGTGCCAGTTTTAGATGATCTGTTCCCTGTTAAGAGTTCCCTGTTCCCTTGTTGAGCCTAGCATAGGCGTGTTATTCAGCAGACCCTAGGTAATAGGTCTTAATTCCTCGTCTCCCTCTCTCCCTCTCTCCCTCTCTCCCTCTCTCCCCCTCTCCCCCTCCCCCCAACTCTCGGACTGATTCAGCTAACCCTAACTCATCGAAGAGGCCTTAATATCTGCTAGAGAAGGAGCTTCATAGAGGGGGATTTGTTCATCAATATTTCCCTCACAGTCTGCCCAAATTAAAGACACTTGACGGACTTTTTGCTGTTCTAATCTCACAAGGGAAAAATTGCTCAGACGGCTACTTTGGGCGGGGTTAAATAGGGCGGTGCGGGTGCGAATGCGGGGAACTGAGGCGGCATTGAGATAAACGGTATGATGGCGTTCTTTAATGGGGGTGCGTAGGCGGGCTTTCGTGTGGCGTAGATTGTGGTGCATATGACCGAAGGTGATGAGGGGAACATTTTTGCCGCTGGTTTGAGTATGGGCGATCGCCTCCGCAAAATCAGGATCGCCGAAATCCCCGCCCAACGGTTGCCAATCCCGTCCACAAATATCCTCAGCGCGATCGCCTAAACCCAAAGGCCCATTATGTCCCAAAAAAATCACCGTCTCGCAAGCCGTCCCCTGTGCTGCCGCCATGATACACTGAGCCGACTGGTGAAAATTCTCAATCCCGTAGCGTTCCCGATAAAAACGGTCATTTTTCCAATCCTGCCCCCCCCAACTAAAGGGACGACTCCCCACCACCGACACCCCCAACTGAGGAAAATCCCGTTTCCCAAAGCCTACATGAGCCTCCCCTAGTAGGTCTAATTGCGCTTGCACCCGGTCTTCAAGACGATGATCATAGGGAGACTTCTTGCGACCCCATTCTGATGCCGTATACCACGCATCATGATTCCCCAGAATCGCGGCATAGGGAATCCCCAATTGAGCAATACGACGCACCACCGGGAGGGATTCATTGCCAAAATCCCCCACAAACAACGCCAAATCGACCCCCAAATGCTCTAGAGCCTCATTATCCTCCATTTCCCACTGCTCATGAATATCTCCGATTACCGCAATGGTTAAAGATTGAGGAACTCCTTGCCTAAACTGTAACCCGTGACTCCCGTTGCTCATGATTTTTCCCCTAGTGCATCGCCTCTCTACGCAAATCAAAATCTTAGCGCATCCCGCCTTAATTTGTCCTGTTGTGGGGAGCAGGGGAGCAGGGGAGCAGGGGAGAGGGGGAGTTGATAATTATTAACTATTCCCGACTCCCGACTCCCGACTCCCGACTCCCGACTCCCGACTCCCGACTCCCGACTCCCGATTCCCGATTCCCGATTCCCGATTCCCGATTCCCCGTTCCCTGTTCCCTGTTCCCTGTTCCCTATTACCTATTCCCCGGAGAATTAATCATCCCCTGTAACGTACCAATTAAGACAGACAGTGCCTTATCTTGGGCGGCTAACTTGGATTCGAGTTGTTGTAACTGGGTTTTGAGGGCGGCAATGTCTTGAGTATTATTGGTTAAATCTTCGCCGAGATTTTCGGGGATTTGAGTTTGGAGCGATCGCATCACCTGTTCAATTTCCCCCAAACGCGCTCCCTCAATCTGTTCAATGCGGAGTCGTTGGGTGGTTAACTCACTCTCATAGAATGTTATTTGATGCTCGGCTTGTCTGAGATGAACTGCCGTCCAAGCTAAACCCCCACTTAAAGAGGCGATCGCACCCACCAACAACCCCGTCAACCACCACAGCCGATTTTTTAACTTCGTCAATTGTCGGCCATAATAATCCGCATCGGACAGAGAAACTAACTTTAACTCCCATAACTCTTGGGACAACTCATCCACCGTCTTCTCCCCCAAAGGCGGCGCTTCCCGCATGGCTGTGGGAATGTGGGGCGCATTGGGTCGGATGCCCCGTTGTCGTTCCTCCAAAGATAGCAACTGAGGAGAGCGAGAACGATTGCCCCGCGCCTCCTTCGACGGTAACGCCTCCAACTGGGAGGGATGACGCGCCAACTCCGACAAAACCGCCACCACATCAGACACCGCCACATATTGCCCCAGATCCAATTGATGTTCTGTTAAATCCGGATTAGCCCCCAGTTTTGAGCGATAAGTTTCCTCCTGAATTGCCATCTTGACCCCTTCACCTTATTGATAAACTTAACTATTGGACTCTTCGGAAGAATTACCCTGGGGTTCACCACGGAGTTGGTGACGACCATTGCGAATCACCCGCAACATATCCGTTAATTGTTGTTCAATGCGAGTCAGTACCGCATCGGCATAATCATCCGCCCCATCTTGAATATCCTCACACTCATCAATCACCACCTGACGCATTTGCTCCAACTCCTGCATCGCCTGCATCCGCATCTGTTCGATTTCCCCTAGAGTCTGACGTTGCAACTCCTCACATTCTTGAGCCACCTGTTGGCGAATTTGGGTCGCCTCCATTTCCGCTTGACGGATGATCCCCATTTCATCCAAGAGTTGAGCGGCTCTCATTTGAGCCGACTCAATAATATCTTGAGCGTATTCCTCCGCTTGCAGTAGAATTTCCTCCTTTTGACGGAGAACTTCTACCGCTTCCTCGAAAGCGCGGGGGAGATTCATCCGGATTAAGTCCAGTTGATCTAACAACTGTTCCTCATCCACCACGGTTTTCCGGGTGAAGGGAATGCGGGGATTGTCGAGGATTAACTCCTCTAAACGGTTTAACTCCGCCTGTACGTCAAATTCAACACCTTGATCAGAATTCACAGTTTCCGGTTCGTTGTAGTCAATGAACTCATCGTACTCGACACTGCTCCGGGGGGGGTCTTGTTGTAGCATTGGTAGATATTATGAGCAACATTCTCGGGGACGAGGTGATCAATCGCGCCGCCAAACTGAGCAACTTCCTTCACCACACTACTACTTAAAAAACTATACTGGTTCGATGTCGCCAGAAACACGGTTTCGATTTCGTCCATAAGGGTTTTATTAGTATGCGCCATCTGGAGTTCTTTCTCAAAGTCTGATAACACCCTTAAGCCTCGCAATAGCGCCGTCGCCCCCTGGAGTCGCGCATATTCTACCGTTAAGCCATCAAAACTGTCGATCTCAATGTTGGGGATGTGTTGGGTACAGATCCGAATCTGCTCCATGCGTTGACTGACGGGGAAAAGGGGCTTTTTGCTAGGATTACACAGGACGGCCACCACGACGGCATCAAATAATTTTGATCCACGTTCGATAATATCAAGGTGTCCTAGGGTAATGGGGTCAAAGCTACCGGGATAAATGGCTCTCACAGGGCTATTCTCGGGTAAATCGCGTACTTTGATCATTCTACCGCCCCTCGGTTGAGGGGGAGCCGCCCGCTTTCTCACGGAATAATTAATATGGAAACGCCGTTTTATGACCTGTTAATCCGCAATGGGAGACTCTTGGGGGAGTCTCAACTGATGAATATTGGCATTGTGGGGGGACAAATTAGCACCATTGCGCCCCATCTGCCCCACCAAGCCACCGAAACCATTGATGTACAAGGAAAGTTCGTCTCTGCGCCTTTTGTGGAGTCTCATGTGCATCTGGATTCGGCCGGGACTGTTGGGGAGCCGCGGTGGAATGAAAGCGGCACCTTGTTTGAGGGGATTCAAATTTGGGGCGATCGCAAAAAAGATTTAACCCCAGAAGATGTCAAGGAACGCGCCCTCAAAACTCTACGCCAACAGGCCAGCCAAGGGGTGTTATGGGTGCGAAGCCATGTAGATGTCAGTGAACCCAGTTTAAGGGCGTTAAAGGCCCTGCTAGAGGTGCGAGAATCGGTTAAATCTTGGATGACCCTGCAAGTAGTGGCTTTTCCCCAAGATGGCATTTATAGTCGTCCTGAGAATGAGCGTTTATTAGAACAAGCATTAGAAATGGGGGCGGATGCGGTGGGGGGAATTCCTCACTATGAATTGACCCGAGAAGATGGGGTAAAATCTGTCGAGCGGGTGTTTGAATTGGCTCAAAAGTATGACCGTTTAATTGACGTTCATTGTGATGAAATTGACGATGAGCAATCCCGTTTTTTAGAAGTCGTGGCAGCCTGTGCCATTCGGACGGGTTTAGGAAAAAAAGTCACGGCAAGCCATACGACGGCTTTCGGGTCTTATAATAACGCCTATGCTTATAAATTAATGGGCTTTTTAGACCGCAGTCAAATTAATTTTATTGCCAATCCTTTGATTAATATTACCCTACAAGGTCGCACGGACACTTATCCTAAGCGGCGGGGAGTGACGCGGGTTAAGGAGCTTTGGCAACGGGGTTTAAATGTGAGTTTAGGCCATGATTGTATTCAAGATCCTTGGTACAGTTTGGGAATGGGAAATATGTTAGAAGTAGCAAGCATGGCTATTCACATTTGTCAAATGACCGGCCGTTTGGAGATTGACGCTTGTTATGATATGGTGACAAAAAATGGGGCAAAAACGCTCAATTGTGGTGGAGATTATGGGGTAGAAGTGGGGAAACCTGCTAATTTAATTGTTTTGGATGCTGAGAGTCCCTACGAGGCCATTTGTAAACGGGCAACGGTGGTTTATGTGGTCGCCCAAGGCAAGTTATTAGCAGTGACTACAGCGCCTCAAGTGAAGTGGTTAGGTTGACGCTTCTCGCTCTGGCATAGACCCGGAGCGTTAAAATTAATCGGATCACCCTTTCTCTGTTCCCAAGCGGCGATCGCAACAAAAAAAGAAATCCCAACCGAGAATCTGTGTAAAGTTGGGCTAAAGCAAGGGAGGGGATCAATGAAGAATTCCTGTAAATTGTGAAATTCAAGCTAAAAAAGATGACAGAGGGAGGAAATCCTTGTTATCGTCGTGACAGAGCAAACCCCTGCCGCGATCGCCGTCTACACGCAGCAAGCCACATTATCCCCATTCCCCAAATAGTTTTAGCGACTTGGAGTAAATACTCATGGTTCAAGCCAAAGAAGCCATTACCTTCCCTCTCACGTCCACCTCATCCCCTCAAAACAACATCACCACCCAACGACCTTGGGGATCCTTCACCGTCCTAGAAGATGCCGTAGGCTACAAAATCAAACGGATTGAAGTTAAACCCGGTCATCGTCTCAGCCTGCAAATGCACCACCACCGCAGCGAACACTGGATTGTTGTATCCGGCACCGCTAAAGTAACCTGTGGCGACAAAGTGGAAATTTTGACCAGCAATCAATCCACCTACGTCCCCCAATGTACCGCCCATCGTCTCGAAAACCCCGGCGTGATCAATTTGGTGATTATTGAAGTGCAAAATGGGGAATACTTAGGAGAAGATGATATTATCCGCTTCCAAGACGACTACAAGCGGAATTAAACATCTCTAGAGGGAGTCGCCCCATTGGGCTAATGGTCAATCCGCCATTTTGAATTAGCCCAACCCGCCCCGATTCCCCATCTCCTGTTCTTTGCCCATGATTACCCTAACCGAAAGCGCCGCCAAGGAAATTCGCCGCTTACAGGCGACCCAAACCCCCTCCAGCCCAAGCCCCCAGCTAGCTCTCCGCATCCAAGTTAAACCCGGGGGCTGTGCCGCCTTATACTATGACCTCAGCTTCGCCCTCTCCCAACAAGACGGGGATCAAACCTACGAGAGCCAAGGGATTGAGATTTGTGTTGATGCCGAAAGCGATCGCCACATCCAAGGCCTCCGTCTCGACTACTCAGAAGACCTCATGGGCGGCGGTTTTCGCTTCCACAACCCCAACGCCCTCAACACCTGCGGCTGTGGTCATTCCTTTTCCCCCTCCCCCTAAAATCTGCCCCTTCCCCCAAGACTTAACCCCAAACTATTGACACACCCGATCCTATTTAGATATGATGGGAGACTGTCATGCAACGAGAAAATCGCTAGTAAACAGGCAGCAGCTTAACTCATGCCAACTATTCAGCAACTGATTCGGAGTGAACGCTCCGTTGCCAAAAAGAAAACCAAATCACCCGCCCTCAAAGAATGTCCTCAGCGTCGGGGCGTTTGCACAAGGGTGTACACCACCACCCCCAAAAAACCGAACTCCGCCCTGCGGAAAGTCGCACGGGTTCGTCTAACCTCCGGTTTTGAAGTGACCGCCTACATTCCGGGCATTGGACACAACCTCCAAGAACACTCCGTTGTTTTAATTCGTGGGGGACGGGTCAAAGACCTCCCCGGTGTTCGTTACCACATCATTCGTGGCACCCTAGACGCAACTGGGGTTAAAGATCGTCGTCAAGGTCGTTCCAAATACGGCACCAAGCGACCCAAAGAATAATAGAGCTTAAGGGAAGAGCTTAAATGACTAAAGAAAGCATAACTCGCCGAGTCATCATGGCTGAGAGTTCATCCTTAATTTAGCCATTTCGTCCCGCGACCCAACAAAGCTCCCCCGTCCTAAACCCTACCCTTGGGTGAGTCCCCAGGTCATCTCCGGGCCAAGCAACCACCCTGGCCAGCCCCATCTCACGAGGGTTCAAACCAGAGAAGCACCTAAAAAAAGATTGCAAAATTTAGCTTGCAAGATTCCGACCCGCCCACGCCATTATTCAACTAACAAGTCGTCATTTATTAAGGTTACTGATTTCTTATGTCTCGTCGCACCGTAGTCAAAAAACGCGAAGTTCCCCCGGATCCCGTATATAACAGCCGACTCATTAGCATGACTGTGCGGCGGATCATGCGTCACGGCAAAAAATCCCTCGCCTCCCGCCTCGTCTACGATGCCCTGAAAATCGTTGGGGAACGCACAGGCAACGATCCCATCGAAGTCTTTGAACAGGCCATCCGCAACCTAACCCCCTTGGTTGAAGTCAAAGCCCGTCGGGTCGGGGGTGCGACCTATCAAGTACCGATGGAAGTTCGTCCCAATCGTGGCACAACCTTGGCTTTACGTTGGTTATCGCAATATTCGCGGCAACGGTCTGGTCGCACCATGGCAATCAAACTCGCCAACGAAATTATGGACGCGGCCAACGAGACAGGTGGAGCCATTCGTAAGCGGGAAGAAACCCACCGCATGGCAGACGCCAACAAAGCCTTTGCCCACTATCGCTATTAAGGGATGCCGATTAATTAACCCCAATTAATGGCTCAAAACCGACCCCAATTAACCAAGCAAGCGGCGTTCAGACCCTTATTCATTCCCGTTGGGCAGTACCAGTCCTTAAGACTTGGAAGATACTGATTCAACCCTCGGATGCTTATGTCTGAAAAAGTTAAAAAAAGTATAGAATTGTAAATAGTGTAAATATACCGTCAACAAAAAGTCGCTTGGTGACGAGTCCCTTAGTGACAAGTCCCTTGGTAACAAGTCGTTTGGCAACAACACGCCGGGCAGAACTAAGCTCGGCCAAAACATGAAGGAGGAAGTAGCTGTGGCACGAACTATCCCGCTAGAGAGAGTTCGCAACATCGGGATCGCCGCCCATATAGATGCGGGCAAAACAACAACAACAGAGCGGATTCTATTCTATTCTGGAATCGTTCATAAAATCGGTGAAGTTCACGACGGAAACGCCGTGACAGACTGGATGGAACAAGAGCGGGAGCGGGGAATCACCATCACGGCTGCCGCGATTAGTACCAGTTGGCGCGACCATAAGATTAATATTATTGATACACCCGGTCACGTGGATTTCACCATCGAAGTAGAACGCTCCATGCGTGTTTTAGATGGTGTAATCGCTGTATTCTGTTCCGTGGGTGGAGTCCAGCCCCAATCTGAAACCGTTTGGCGACAAGCGGATCGTTATACTGTTCCCCGGATTGCCTTCATCAACAAAATGGATCGCACCGGAGCGAACTTCTTTAAAGTTTATGGGCAACTGAAAGACCGTCTGCGCGCTCATGCCGTTCCCATTCAGATTCCCATTGGGGCGGAAAACGAATTCAAAGGGATTGTAGACCTCGTGCGGATGCGCGCCAAGCTCTACAACAATGATCTGGGGACGGAAATTGAAGATGGCGAGATTCCCGAAGAGGTGCGAGATCTCGCCGAAGAGTATCGCGCTCAACTGTTAGAAGCCGTCGCCGAAACCGACGAAGAACTATTAGAGAAATACCTAGCCGAAGAAGAACTCACCGAGGACGAGATTCGGGCTGCCATTCGCAAAGGCACCACCACAGGCGGGATGGTTCCCGTCCTCTGTGGTTCTGCCTTTAAAAACAAAGGAGTTCAACTCTTGCTGGATGCGGTGGTGGATTATCTTCCCGCCCCCATCGACGTACCCGCCATTAAAGGGGTGCTACCGGATAACACCGAAGCCACCCGCTCCGCCAGTGATGAGGAGCCTTTCGCCGCTCTAGCCTTCAAGATTATGGCTGACCCCTATGGTCGTCTGACCTTCTTGCGGGTGTATTCTGGGGTCTTAACCAAGGGAAGTTATGTCTACAACTCCACTAAAGAGAAGAAAGAGCGGATTTCTCGCCTGATTGTCTTAAAATCCAACGAACGGATTGAAGTAGACGCACTGCAAGCGGGAGACTTAGGGGCTGCCATTGGTTTGAAAGATACCATCACCGGGGATACCCTCTGTGATGAAAACCAGCCGATTATTCTGGAATCCCTCTTCATTCCTGAACCTGTGATTTCCGTAGCGGTTGAACCCAAAACCAAGCAGGATATGGATAAATTATCCAAAGCCCTGCAATCCCTATCCGATGAAGATCCCACCTTCCGCGTCAGCACCGACCCGGAAACCAATCAAACCGTAATTGCCGGGATGGGGGAACTCCACCTAGAGATTCTCGTAGACCGGATGTTACGGGAATTCAAAGTGGAGGCCAACGTCGGACAACCCCAAGTGGCGTATCGGGAAACCATTCGCCAGAACTCCCACGCCGAGGGTAAATTCATCCGCCAAAGTGGTGGGAAAGGGCAGTATGGTCACGTTGTCCTTGACCTCGAACCTGGAGAAGCAGGGACAGGTTTCGAGTTTGTTTCTAAGATTGTCGGTGGTGCAATTCCCCGGGAATATGTCCCCGCTGTGGAACAAGGCATTAAAGAAGCTTGCGAAACTGGGATTTTAGCAGGTTATCCCCTAATTGATGTTAAAGTCACCTTAGTGGATGGGTCTTACCATGATGTGGACTCTTCCGAAATGGCTTTCAAAATTGCTGGGTCAATGGGTCTGCGAAATGCCGTGGAAAAAGCTTCTCCTGCCTTACTTGAACCGATGATGAAGGTTGAGGTTGAAGTCCCCGAAGATTTCTTAGGAGATGTGATGGGTGACTTGAACTCTCGCCGAGGCCAAATCGAAGGAATGAATTCCGAAGATGGTCTTGCCAAAGTTTCTGCTAAAGTACCCCTGGCGGAAATGTTTGGCTATGCTACGGACATCCGCTCCAAGACTCAAGGACGCGGTATCTTTTCGATGGAATTTAGCCACTATGACGAGGTTCCTCGCCATGTGTCTGAAGCCATCATTGCTAAAAGCAAAGGGAACGCATAACTAGAACGAAAGAAGGAACGATCAATACAATGGCACGCGCAAAATTTGAAAGGACTAAACCCCACGTTAACATCGGCACCATCGGTCACGTTGACCACGGTAAAACTACATTAACGGCTGCAATCACAATGGCTTTAGCGGCCCAAGGGAAAGCTAAAGCTCGGGGATATGCAGATATTGATGCGGCTCCCGAAGAAAAAGCCCGGGGGATTACAATTAATACCGCTCACGTGGAGTATGAAACCGAAGATCGCCACTATGCCCACGTGGACTGTCCGGGTCACGCTGACTATGTGAAAAACATGATCACTGGGGCGGCTCAAATGGACGGCGCGATTCTGGTGGTGTCTGCGGCCGATGGTCCGATGCCCCAAACTCGTGAACACATTCTGTTAGCCCGCCAAGTGGGTGTTCCTAACCTCGTTGTTTTCTTGAATAAGCAAGATATGGTGGACGACGAAGAGTTACTGGAACTGGTGGAATTGGAAGTGCGCGAACTTCTGAGCAGCTATGATTTTGATGGGGATAATATTCCTATTGTGGCGGGTTCCGCGTTACAAGCGGTGGAAGCCTTAACCAAAAACGCCAAAATTGCTAAGGGTGAAGACGAGTGGGTAGATAAAATCCTCGCTTTAATGGATGAAGTGGATGGTTATATCCCTACGCCCGAACGGGATGTTGATAAGCCCTTCTTGATGGCTGTTGAGGACGTATTCTCGATCTCCGGTCGGGGGACGGTTGCCACAGGTCGGATTGAACGGGGGATCGTGAAAGTTGGTGAAACCGTGGAAATTATTGGGATTAAAGACACCAGCAGCACTACGGTGACTGGGGTGGAAATGTTCCAAAAAACCCTAGACCAAGGGATGGCGGGGGACAATGTGGGTCTGCTGCTGCGGGGTGTGAAAAAAGAGGAAATTGAACGGGGGATGGTGATTGCTAAACCCGGTTCGATTACGCCTCATACCCTGTTTGAAGGGGAAGTGTATGTGCTGACTAAAGAAGAAGGCGGCCGTCACACTCCGTTCTTTAAAAACTATCGTCCTCAGTTTTATGTGCGGACGACGGATGTAACCGGAACGATTCAAGACTACACGGCCGATGATGGCGGCGCGGTGGAAATGGTGATGCCCGGGGACCGGATTAAAATGACGGTGGAATTAATTAGCCCCATTGCCATTGAAACCGGAATGCGCTTCGCTATTCGTGAAGGTGGCCGCACGATTGGTGCGGGTGTGGTTTCTAAAATCATCAAATAAGTCCGTGTTTTAACTGGGAATTTTGCCTGCTTTGGGCGAGTTTCTAGCCAGTTGGGGAGCAGAAGGGAGTCTCCTTTCTGCTCTTTGATCACTCTTGTTTCAATTCACCCGAACCTTGAAAACTGAAAATGGCAACGATACAACAACAAAAAATCCGCATCCGCCTCAAAGCGTTTGACCGTCGCTTACTGGATATGTCTTGTGAAAAGATTGTCGATACGGCAAACCGCACTAATGCGGCGGCGATTGGACCGATTCCTTTACCGACGAAACGTAAAATTTATTGTTTATTGCGATCGCCCCACGTGGACAAAGACTCTCGGGAGCATTTTGAAACCCGTACCCATCGCCGTATTATCGACATTTATCAGCCTTCTTCTAAAACCATTGATGCTTTGATGAAGTTGGATTTACCCGCCGGGGTGGATATTGAGGTGAAGTTGTAAGGAGGACTCCTCCTGATGGGAAATCCGGTGAGGGATAGCAGGATAGCTCGGCTATATTGTCTCCCTACCGGATTTGTCAGTTTAGGCCAAGGGGGGGATATGGGGAATTTCGCGGAAACTGCTAAAGTAAAGGGGAAGCAGTTCATGATTCGTCAGACGGAATAAAAATGGCATCCTCGTCCTCCATCGCTGTTAGAGAACTTCCCTTGTTTCCGCTCCCGGATGTGGTCTTGTTTCCGGGTCGCCCTTTGCCCTTGCATATTTTTGAGTTTCGCTATCGGATCATGATGAATACGATCCTAGAGAGCGATCGCCGTTTTGGGGTGTTAATGTTTGACCCTGTGCAAGGGCAAATTGCCGGAGTTGGCTGTTGTGCAGAAATTATCCATTTCCAACGGCTTCCCGATGACCGGATGAAGATTGTCACTTTGGGACAACAACGCTTTCGGGTCTTGGAATATGTGCGAGAGAAACCCTACCGTGTGGGTTTAGTGGAGTGGATTGAAGACCATCCCACGGAGGAAGATTTACGACCAACGGCCACGGAAGTTGAGCAGTTGCTGCGAGATGTCGTTCATCTTTCCGCCAAACTCACGGATCAACGGATTGAATTACCCGAAGATTTACCAAGCTTGCCCCTAGAATTATCGTACTGGGTGGCAAGCAATTTGTATGGAGTGGCCGGAGAACAACAACTGTTGTTAGAGATGCAAAACACGGTTGATCGGTTAAAGCGGGAATCGGAGATTTTAACCTCTACTCGCAATCATTTAGCGGCTCGGACGGCGTTGAAGGATGTTTTGAGTTAAACCTCGATCATTTCTCCTTGACGAATGGTGAAGGCGGAATAGTTGCCCAGAATTTTCAGAATGGCGGTGTGTTGGGGCAGTTCAGCGAGGGCGCTTTGTAGGGATTCATCGGCTTGGCTGCCTTCGAGGTCAATAAAAAAGAGATATTCCCCGAGGGAGCGTTTGGTGGGTCGTGATTCAATGCGACTCATGTTAATGTTGCGCTCGGCAAAAACTTGTAGGGGTTTCATGAGAGCCCCGGGGACATTGGCGGCGGTGCTGAAGGCGAGGGATAGATGGCTGCCGTGGTGGGTGGGGGCTAGGCCGACGACCCAGAAACGGGTGCAGTTATCGGGGTAGTCGTTGATATCCGCAACGAGGATGGGCAGTTGGTAGAGTTGGGCGGCTCGTTGGGAGGAGATGGCGGCGGCGTGGGGGTTTTGGGGGAGGTTTTCGAGGGCTTCGGTGGTGGAGTTGGTGGCGACGAGTTGGACGGAGGGGAGATGTTGGTCTAACCATTGCCGACATTGGGCGAGGGCTTGGGGATGGGAGTAAATGGTTTTGAGGTCCAAGAGGGTGGGACTCGTGGAGATGAGGGCGTGGGAGACGGGCAGGATCAGGGCTTTTTGAATTTGCAGGCTGTCTAGTTTCCAGAGGGTGTCTAGGGTGACGGCGACACTGCCCTGGATGGAGTTTTCAATGGGGACGACTCCGAGGTTGGTTTGTTGGTCGGCAACGGCCTGTAGGGTTTGGGCTATATTGGCATAGGGACACAAAAGGCAGGATTCGCCTGTGGTGCGAGTGAGCCAATTGGCATAGGCGATCGCGGCGGCTTCACTATAGGTTCCTGTGGGTCCAAGATGAGCAATAGAAATGGTCATTGTTTCGTGAGTAAGGGGGATTAATCCATGCTTCCATTAAACATTCGTCCCGGAACTTCTGCGGATGTTCCGGTGATTTTTTCTTTGATTCGGGCTTTGGCGGAGTATGAGGGACTGTCTCAGGCGGTGGTGGGGTGTGAGGCGGCGTTGAGGGAGCATTTATTTGGCGAATGCCCCTATGCGGAAACCCTACTGGCCGAGTGGAAGGGGCAGGTGGTGGGGTTTGCTTTGTTTTTCCCCAACTATTCGACCTTTTTAACCCAACCGGGGATTTATTTGGAGGATTTGTTCATTTTACCCGATTATCGCCGTCAGGGGATTGGCACGGCCTTATTACAGGCGGTGGCACAGTTGGCGGTGCAACGGGGGGCGGGACGGTTTGAGTGGAGTGTGTTGGATTGGAATGAGTCGGCGATCGCGTTTTATCAGAAAATGGGGGCGCAAGTCCTCCCCGATTGGCGCATTTGCCGTGTGGCTGGGGAGGCTTTAGACCATTTGGGCGCAGCCTGCCAATAGGCCTTCGGGAAGCGTCGGGAGAAAGTCGCTTAAACCGACTAAACAAAAGCCCGGAAAATATGTCAGAATGACCTATTGCCCTCCCTTGGGCGGCAATAACACAACATGGTTTTACGAGAAGCACCTATGAACGACCCCAACACCTTTACAGAGCGCTCCCTCCCCGTGATTGATACCTCTTCCTTTCACATTACCCGAGAGGAAGGGCTGATGCTCTATGAGGACATGGTACTTGGTCGCCTGTTTGAAGATAAATGCGCGGAAATGTACTATCGGGGCAAAATGTTCGGTTTTGTCCATCTCTACAACGGTCAGGAAGCGGTTTCAACGGGGATTATCCAAGCGATGCGCCCCGGAGAGGATTATGTCTGTAGTACCTATCGGGATCATGTCCACGCTCTAAGTGCAGGTGTTCCTGCTCGGGAGGTGATGGCGGAATTGTTCGGAAAAGAAACGGGCTGTAGTAAAGGGCGTGGGGGATCCATGCACATGTTTTCTGGCACCCATCGTTTATTAGGAGGCTACGCTTTCGTAGCAGAAGGGATTCCCGTAGCAACGGGGGCCGCGTTCCAATCGAAATATCGCCGGGAAACGATGGGGGATGAGTCCTCAGACCAAGTGACAGCCTGTTTTTTTGGGGATGGGGCCAGTAATAATGGGCAGTTTTTTGAATGTTTAAATATGGCGGCTTTGTGGAAGTTGCCGATTCTTTATGTGGTGGAAAATAATAAATGGGCGATTGGCATGGCTCATGATCGGGCGACCTCTCAACCGGAAATTTACAAAAAAGCCAGCGTTTTTGGCATGGTTGGGGTAGAAGTGGATGGGATGGATGTTTTAGCCGTGCGGAAGGTGGCTCAAGAGGCGGTGGCACGGGCTAGAGCGGGAGAAGGCCCCACCTTGATTGAAGCACTCACCTACCGTTTCCGAGGCCACTCTCTCGCCGATCCCGATGAGTTACGCAGCGCGCCGGAAAAAGAGTTCTGGCTCTCTCGGGATCCGATTAAAAAGCTCGCTGGGCAATTGATTGAGCGGAATCTAGCCTCTGAGGAGGATTTAAAGGGGATTGACCAAAAAATTCAAAACTTAGTTAATGAGTCGGTGAAGTTTGCCGAAGAAAGCCCGGAACCGGATCCTAGTGAGCTTTATCGTTATATATTCGCGGATTAAATACGGGACATATGGGACTTGATAAAATGCACACAAGCTTAACTTGTCAAGATTGGGTAATAGGTAATGGGGAATAATTATCAACTCCCCTGTTCCCCGTTCCCTAGCCCAGTTATTCAGCTAGGGATCAAGTTATATCCGCAGGGGATCACTCGCTATTGAGAAAAACGCCAGAAAAACACAGACCCCTGTTTTATGGGCTAAAAGTCAATTAGCTAAAACAGGGGTCTGTTATTTTTTGTATTAACTGAGCTTATATATATTTAGGGTCTTTATATTGGCTGACCCCATTTGAACTGTTTTTATAATCTCAGGGATCGGACTCCTTCTGAAAATTCGTAATATTTTCTTTATTTTCTTGACGTTTCGTAAATCAGGAATAAGTTATATTAAGGATATTAAACAAATCAGCAATATCTGTTGATGTTTCTTATACTTGAGGCAAGTGATTGCTTTCATCAGTGGCGGGTCGCCAGATTTTCGGAATCCAGTCTGGAGTCTGGGGATCATGGGGATCACTGTCACGCTAAGGACTAGAGGAATTTCTAGTTCCCGTCTCTGGATAAACTAACCCAGCACAAAACAGCCCTCGGTTTTGTTTGAGGGATTGACGGGAATCTATAAGGTAGGGGAAAACTGGCCGCAAGACCGTTGAACGGGGTTGCTCGCGCCCCTAATGTGGGTATGGGATTGTAGCCCCTGAGTCGGCTTAATCTGACTCCGCGTTGGGTCTAAGCCTTAGCGCTTTAAGCTGGAGACTTCAAGGGGTTTCGCAAACTCCCCAGAACGTCCTTTTAGGAATTCGTGAGGGGGGATGGAATACTTCACTAAATCGGCTAGGTCTTGTAGTTGACTAATGGCTTCTGCTCCTTCGAGCTTCATTAATTCCCGATCATCTCGCATCTCTGTCCAGGTGATCCCATAGTCTGACACCAAGAAACGGATTAGATGATCTTCCCCTAAGCTGACCATGAAAGAAGCGCTGTTCATCTCACTGCCACAGGTGTAACAGGATGCTAAATAGCCTTGATTCTCTAACACTGTGGCCAGTGCTTGGAGATTCATGACTAAATCCCGAACAAATTGGCGGTGTTGCTGTGCAAGTCGTAGAAACACGGTTTGTCCTCCAAACACCAAGAGTTATTGTATAACTTTTAACACTTTCTTAAGATTTTGTCTCCCTGTCTGATTGGTACTCAGTGAATTTGTAGCGGTCTGGCTTCTCCACTCGGAGACGGAAGCAAATGGCAGAAATCACGCGCCACACAAAACTGTCGGGCGAAAATGCAATGTCCCTGTTGGTGTGTTCAATGTACATTCCCAGTGTACCTTAACTCCTATCCATATTTGTGTTTCTTTGTCAATATTGTGAGAATTTCTTGAACCTCCCATCGCTGAAAGCGAGGGATTCCCATATAGACTCTTATCTAGACCGAAGTCCCCGACAGAACGCCATGACTGGGCTGTTTGACCACGGGCGCACCGACCGCAGTTAATCCACGCTGTTTTACTATCATTGAAGCAGCAACATCCCGATCCACGGTGTAGCCACATTCAGAGCAAGAGTGAACCCTTTGAGAGAGTTCTTTCTGACCTGTATGGGTTCCACATTCAGGACAAACTTGAGAGGTATAGTCTGGATTGACCTTGGCAAAATATGTATCCGTTTGAGAGCAAACATATTGCAAGATAGTAAAGAATTGACCTAAACCCATATCTAGAGACTGCTTACAGAATAGTCCTCTACTCCAAGCTGTGAAGTTAATATCTTCAACAAATACCATCCCGACTCCATCACAGAGTTGATGGGCTAACTTGAAATGGTAATCCTTTCTTCTGTTGGCTACGGCTTCATGTAATAGAGCGATCCGATGCTGTAGCTTCTGCCATTTATTAGAACCTTTGTTTTTATTCCTAAGCCTTCTTTGTAGTAATTTAATCTTACGCAGTGCTTTATCTAAAAACTTCGGCTAGGAAGAATCAAACCATCGGAAGTTGCCAGCATACTTTGAATCCCAACATCAATCCCCAAAGCGTGACCATGAGGTATTGGGGTTGGGATATTAACATCAAGCTCAATTGCTAAGTTGACATAGTAACCCGATGCTTTCTTGATTACTTGAACTTGTTTGATCTTAAAACCCTCTGGAATATCCCGTGACTTGACAAACTTAACTTCCCCCAATAGAGGCATCTTTAGCTTGTTACCATTGACTTCAATTCTGCTACTAACTAAATTAAAAGACTTCATGTTCCTCTTGAAGCGAGGAAAGCCTAGTCCCTTGCTTTTCATGTCGTTAAACGCCCGATCTAATTTCCGCAATGTTTGCTGCATCGCTTGGGCATTACCAGACTTAAGGAAATCGTTAGTCTTTTTAGCTTGGGTTAAATTGGCAGATTGAGTATGGTAGTTAGGATATTCAAAGGGAGCAACAATATATTCAGAACGAATAGAGCAAGCGTTGACCTGACAACTACGACTGTTATACCAAAGCTTTCTTTGAGCCAAAGCATAGTTCCAAACAGATTGGCAGACAGTTAAATTTAATTCGATCTTCTCTGTCTGCTCTTTGGTTGGAATTATCTTATAGTTGTAAGTAAGGTTAAGCATTCAATTCTTGCTCATTGCTAGTAAGATTATAGCACAATTTTACAATTTGGGGTATGCTGTTGTAACATTTCGTAATTCATGCCGTCGATAAAATCGAGGGTCTTCTTCCGACGATCAAGATAAAAAACTTCAAATTTATCAGGGTAGGGGTTCAGATTGGGGGATTAGGCGAGAACTAAATTATCCCGGTGGATGACGGTTTCTGTTCCCATGTAGCCGAGGATTTTGGGGATTTGGTCGGAGCGGAGGCCTTGTATTTGCTGGATTTCTGTGCTGTTGTAGTTGACGAGGCCGCGGGCGATTTCGTTACCGTTGCGATCGCACAACTGAACCGCATCAGACACTTGAAACTCCCCCTCAGTTTGGGTAATCCCCGCCGCCAGTAAGGATTTCCCCCCCTCACAAATGGCTCGCACCGCCCCATCATCTAAATACAATTTACCCATTGCCACTAAGCCGTAAGCAATCCAGCGTTTGCGGGCGTTTTCTGGTTGAGGTTGGGGTTCAAACTGGGTGCCAATCTGCTCCCCTTGGAGAACTTTAGGTAAATAACCGGGTTTTTGACCGTGGGTGATGACGGTTCTCACCCCGGCGCTGGTGGCAATGCGGGCGGCGGCTAACTTAGTGGCCATCCCCCCGGTTCCCCACGCGGATCCCTTGTTCCCGGCTTCCACTTGCAGGGTAGCCAGTTCCGAGGCCGAGACTTCAATAATGGGGTGTGCGTCGGGTGAGGAACGGGGATCTGCCGAATAGAGCCGATCTACATCAGTGAGTAGGAACAACCAATCGGCCTCAACTAAACTGGCGACGAGGGCAGAGAGGGTGTCATTGTCACCGAATTTCAATTCATCCACGGCGACGGTATCATTTTCATTCACAATGGGGATCACGCCCAATTCAAAGAGTTCTTGAAAGGTGTTGTAGGCGTTGACATAGGAACTGCGCTGCATGAGATCCCGCCGAGTGAGTAGGATTTGCGCAATGGGTTGTTTGAGGTTACTAAACAGGTCATCGTAGATGCGCATTAAGCGTCCTTGTCCCACGGCGGCGATCGCCTGTTTCCTCGCCATAGTCCGGGGGCGTTCCGGCAAGTTGAGACGACGGCACCCAATCCCCACCGCTCCGGAAGAGACTAACACGACGCGATTATGTTGTTCTCGTAACTCTGTGAGGGTTTCTACTAAGCTGGCAATATTGGAGAGGGCTAAACGCCCGGTGTCGGGATGGGTGAGGCTCGATGTGCCTATTTTAACAACAAGGGTTTCAGGCATGGGGGGACGTGGGGAGCAGGGAACGGGGAGCAGGGGAATAGTGAATAGCCAAAACTTTTTTATTTTAGTAGGGAACGGGGAGCAGGGGAATAGTGAATAGCCGAAACTCTTTTATTTTAGGGAACAGGGGGGAGAGTTCCCGGATTCCCGATTCCCGACTCCCGACTCCCGATTCCCGACTCCCGACTATTCCCTATTCCGGCAATTGATACTGATCTACAATGCGCTGGGCATATTCAGGGACATGATGGGGGAGTTTTTCCGGGTAATTCCGTTTTACATAGAGATAATTCCGGGTGAAGTGGGAATCAATGGAAAAACGAGCATATTCTAACCCTTTGGGGCCAATTTTATCGATCACAACCCCCATGAGTTTAGCCGCCCACATGGGGAGCGTCACGCCCTTATCGTAGGCGGGAATGCTCTGTTGTACGGCTTGTTTGCGATCGCCCTTAGAAAACACCCCTTGGGTATCCAATTGATCCTGCACCAGATTGAGCATTTCTCGCCCCGTCTCATTGCGCACCACAATCCACTGCCAGCCAAAAGGCGCGCCCATATAGCCCACCACCAAATCAGCCAAGGAGTTCACATAATCAAAACAAGTCATACAGGAAGGGGCAAATACATCCTTAAGTTCCTTCGTATTCAAGCCAAAAAACGGCACCAACTCCTCAGATCCGTCCTCATGTTTGAAATGAACGCGGAAATCCTGCATAAACTCGTAATGCACCACCGTATCCGGTGATTTACTCGTTGTTTCTAGAAATTTCTGCAACCCAGCCCGACTCACATTATCCACACAGGGCGTTCCCAGCACATAGAGTTTTTCTAACCCCAGTTCCGACTGAACAGCGCGCAGGGCTTGGATTTGACAGCCCACCCCAATCACTAACAACCGCTTCATTCCCGACTGTTCAACCTGTTCTAAAACCGAGAGATTGGGCGACAGAGTGGGTTTATTCACCTTCGCCGCTAACACTTCCTCCGGGGTGCGGGCAATTACAGGCATGGGGCCAAACCGATCATCGGGTTTATTCTGTACACACACCACCCCCTCTACTAAGCCCTGAGTGAGCATTTCACAGGCAATGGTGCTAACAATCCCCGTCCACTGCGCCCCCTCAATGGGTTGTTTTTTGCGGGCGGCCATCATGTCTTGATGTACCCCGAAGTAGAGATCATCGGACTTTTCTAAATTGCGCGATCGCCCGTGAGCTTGTTCCTCCAACGCCGCAATCTGTTGATTGAGGAACGCACAGGCCTCTTTAACATAATGGATATAGTAAGTATCACACAGCCCACACTCGCTACAGAGTTCCTTCGCAGGGGGGCGGCTTCCCGGTTTCAGGGCTTTAGATTTTTGGTGTTTTGGAATAAGAGAGGTCATTTAAAAAAAAGGTTTATCAAAAAAAACATTTGACGGCGCAGTGTCCGAAGCTTCCCCAAAGGGGTTAGAGCGCGGGGGCTTCTGTGGGTTTAGCTTTCCCACCCGGGCGCTGTTCTGTCTCCAGCACACTCCGCCAACAGACGATGAATATTTTAGCTCATCGTCGGGAAGCCGAGCACTGTACGAATGTCAGTGTCGGGATGAAAGACGGTTAATTGAGGGGTTCGATGCCCCGAAAATTAACCAACAATCATTTACTAGCGAGTGATGATTTATCCCTAGATATTGTATAATAGGTTCATGTCAATAAGCTACTATGTAAGGATTCAGGTGGCAGAGTAACCGTTGTACAGGCTGAAGTCATCCGAGACGAGCACTCCTTCAAATCGCTCACCTAATAGTTTGACTAATTCTGCTCTTGAACGGGTGTCCGCCGCGTGGAAACTGTTGCGGTCGTACCACTTCATAACGGTCTATTCTGCCCAATCCTTTCCTTGTCTTGCCCACATGACCGGGCTGCCCACCCGGTTTCCTTTTCCCTTCTTTGGCTTGCTCCTTTTCTGCTGCTTGGCGTTCCGACCGTTTGTGGATGTCGCTTGATGGCGGTTTTGATGAACTCTGGCTATCGCTGCTGGCGTTGTTCTTGAGCCGCTCTATCTCCGCGACTAATTGCTCGATTATCCCTCGTTGTCGCAGCACAAAATCTACCAGCACCTCTGAAGTGGCTCGTGTCAATTGCTCTCGCTCAATAGGTGGGGGAATCTCGATAGGCTTCATGATGTCACCTTAGTCGCTTTTCGCCTTTTGTCAACCCCCCCCACCTGAATTCTTACCTCAAAAATTACCCTTGACAACCAGTAACATATAAGTTACTGTCGATTTAGCATGAAAGTCCAAGAATACATTAGGGAGGATGACTCAAATCCTTATCAGAAATGGTTTGATAGTCTGGATGCCAAAGCTGCTGCAAAGGTGGCAGTTGCCAAGTCTCGTCTAGAGCAGGGTAATACATCCAGCATCAGGTGGTTCGATGGAATCGGCGAGTACAAAATTGATTGGGGGCCAGGGTATCGGATTTACTTGGCTCAAGATGGTAAGCAACTCATTATCCTATTTGGAGGTGGCACGAAAAAAGGTCAAGATGCAGATATTAAGCAAGCTATAGCACTGTACCAAGAGTATAAAAGGCGCAAGAAAGAGGCTGATAAAGCAGTGAAACAAGAAGAAACTAAAAGTAAGAAAAGAAAGAAGAGGTAAAAATCATGGCATTAACAAGAGACTTCAAGGAAACAGTTAATGCGCGAGTTCAACGAGATCCTGAGTTTGCAGCAGCTTTACTTGATGAAGCTGTTTCTCTTTTCCTCAACGGTGAACCAAAAACTGCAAGACTCATATTAAGAGATCTTGTCAATGCAACCGTGGGCTTTGAAGAGTTGGCAGTTGAAACATCTAAGCCGAGCAAAAGTCTTCACCGGATGTTGTCTGCAAAAGGTAATCCGACGATGGATAACCTAACTACCATTCTCAATGTCCTTCGTAAAGAGTTGCGTGTAGATATCAAAGTTCAAACTGTTTCTTGTGCCTAAAACTGATGTTTATGATGAAAATATATCAGTTGGCGGTGAGGCAAACCTAAATTTGTTCGGTTCTTTTTACCAGTGATTGAAGCTGTGAATGCGACTAACCAAGAGATTGAGAAGGTTAAAAATTTAGAGCTACGGACGGTGATCATCTCGCCCGTGAATGCGGGCAAATTTACGATCACTAATACGATATGATTTTTATCAACCAAAAGTTTGTCAAGGAGGTTTAAGTATGCCCAATCCAGATCATTATTTAAGAGAAGAAAACCTTCAATAATTTCTTCAATCAATATTCAATACTTTGGTCGGGCAAAAGGTTATCAATTTTTTTAATCTAGAGGAGAATGCAGATGATAAACTGCGACAAAAAATCTTGAGCGAAGGTTTACAAGAATTAGCACAAGAGTCAGCTTTGTCTAGGATAAGTAAGCTTAGAGAAATCATTATCTCAATCGAAAATTGGTATAATGATGAAGTAACTAGGTTCATGAAACACTCTGCTAAAGAACAGGGTATTGCTGATTTACAAAGGTGGATGAAATCCTAGAAAGAGGAATCATGGATTCTTTCAACGGTGCAGAGCCACTTCAGTTATTTGAAAATGTTGGAAAATGATTACTTGGAGTCAGCAATGAAGCTAAAAGCAATGCTTGATGAAAATGATAATTTTTGGACAGTCACTGCAAACGTAGTTATGGGTGGAGTAAAAGGCTGGCTTAATCCTGCGTATGGAATTACTGAAGGGGTGAAAGCATTGATGGGTCAAGATGATGTTAGTAAAAAAAACAACGCTACGGTAGATGATTTTTTTAAAGTTTTTGATAAGCTTTGTGAATGTATTGATTTGCTTAATGAGAGCATAGTTGAACTTGTCTTTGCGAAAGGATGGAATCAGGAAATTAGTTTATTCTCAACCAGGCTTGATGAGTATAATCTCTCTAATTAATCTCTGTAAATTCGGCTTTTAACTCAAAATCTAAATTGGGTAGTCGTGCATAAGTAGTGACATCAGAGGACACAAAGAATTGTGGGTTGCATCAGACCGGATCAATGATGATATGAGGGGTCAAACTGTGTCTGACCCACCGCTTACTAACATAATTTCTCTGTAAGGATTCAGGTGGCAGAGTCAGGGATGAGAGAAGGCATGGAGACCTTTTCTTGAGCCGCCGCTACCATTAAGGCTTGTTTCAGGAACGTTATCACCGAACGCCCCTGAGCACGACAGGTCTGAATCACACTCAGTAACCTGGCAGTTTGGGCAAACCCTGCCATTGAACGCGACCCACCGCACACCTTTCGCTTCGTCACCGCCAACCGCAATGAGCGTTCCGCTTCTGCTGCTTGGCGTTCCGACCGTTTGTGGATGTCGCTTGATGGCGGTTTTGATGAACTCTGGCTATCGCTGCTGGCGTTGTTCTTGAGCCGCTCTATCTCCGCGACTAATTGCTCGATTATCCCTCGTTGTCGCAGCACCAAATCTACCAGCACCTCTGAAGTGGCTCGTGTCAGTTGCTCTCGCTCAATAGGTGGGGGAATCTCGATAGGCTTCATGATGTCACCTTAGTCGCTTTTCGCCTTTTGTCAACCCCCCTACCTGAATCCTTACGATTTGTGTACTTTTTGTCAGTTAAACTGCCTTAAATGAGACTCCAGTGGGTTGTAATCCTTCTGTTTGCTGATTTTCAAGTTTAGCTTGCAACGCTTCTAATCGATTATTTTGTTCAAGAGAGTAAAAACGTTCGCTACATTTTTCACAAACTAGAATATTCATCTGAATTGAGGCAGTATGTCCACCACCACAAACTGTTTCCAGAACAGATTTTTGAGCAACCGTTCCACCACAAAATGGGCAAAGGGAAATCATTGTATTCATTGGGCTATCTCCAGAAAGGCAGGCTAGGGCCTGCCGGGTAACATGACTACATTAAGATGTACTTAAGGATTTTTGTTCTATATTTGGATTTTAACAAGAGAATCACCTCCGGCGAACACGACCATCAATCCACTCCTGGCTACTGGGATGATAAACGGTGATTAAGATAGCGACTTCGTTTATCGGATCGTAGCTCCAAACGCTATGAACAGCGGTTCCCTCGCTGAGTTGACTATAAATGAGACAAGTGGGAAAGGGCTGATCATCCGGGTAGGTTTCTAAAATTTCTCCCTGTGGGATGGATTCCCATACCTGAGACACCAGAATCTTCCGTTCTTTTGCCCGCTCGCGAGCATGACGGGATACCAGTACTTGTGACTGGCTGATCGCGTTATTAAGTTGCTTAAGCATTGTTAATATAATTTAATTTATGTCACAAATTGTAACACAAAAATTCTATAACAACAAAAGCATCTTTTGTCAACCCCCCTCACATGAATCCTTACTTTTGAAGAATAAAATAGTGAACAATTAGGAAATATTGGGTGGGGGCGATCGCTCCCTCTCAACCCACCCAACCCAACCTTGCCCCCTATGCCTAAACCCGTGAATGGTAAGAGTTATTGTGACCGTTAAAATTTCCTGTTTTTTAGGCCGGCATAGTCATGCCATCCTGGACACTTTGTTTAGTGTTTTTTCTCTAAAAGCCACGCCGTTACACAGATAGCAATACTAGCAGCAATCAATAGGTATAACCCAAACCCAATATCAACTGATGCAGATAGTGCTTGAGCAAAAGCATTGTGACTTAATCCAGATTTGAGCTTATTGATTTCCACAACTTTAGCAATACCGATCAATCCTGCTATTCCAGCAGGAATTATTGCTAGTAAACGATTGCCCTGTACTAACGGAGTTGATTGTTTACCTCTGAATCCTAAAACAATTGCAGGGAGAAATAAGCATAGTGTAATCCAGCCATCACCTTGTGTACCTGAAACCGAACCTACTATTGGTGCATAAAGCCAGGGTAAAAATGTAGCAACACAACCAGCAAATCCAGAGCCAATTATTGTTAGTCTTTGTTTGTGGAATGAACCTAAAGTTTTTGTGGCAAACTCGATAGAAATTTGAGTTTTGTCAATTTTTCTATTCTCAAGAAACCACGCAGATATACACAATAATCCACTAGAAAAAATCAGTAAATATAAACCAATGCCGATGGACAAAAATTCTCCAATTACAAAAATTTTTGATAAACCAATAAAACCTGCTAATCCTGCTGGAATGACTGCAATCCAGCGAGGGTTTTCCACTAATGGAGTTAGGCGATCGCCTTTTAATGCCACAACAATTGCAGGAATAAATAAAACCAATGTGATCCATCCATCTCCTGCGGCTCCGGAGAGTGTTCCAAGAATAGGAACATATGTCCAGGGCAAAAATGTTGAAAAACATCCGGCGATCGCGGTTGTAATAATGGCTAATTTTTGGTTATGTAAAGATTGAACAATCGGTGTGTAGTTTTTGGAATTTTTGGGCTGGTGTTTTGAGGATGATTTACGGCTAACCGTGGATTGAGCTTTGGACTTGCTTTGATGTGAGCTAGCGTTGTTTATTGCTTTTGAAGAATGGGTTTTGATGGCTGGCTTTTTGATGGAGAGATTTTGATCTAAAGAATTTAATTCAATTTGGTGTTTCCATACAATTTCAGATTGTCCTTGAATGCGACCGTAGAGGCGGACTTGTTTAATGCCTTTGGGTTGTAGGTTATTGAGTGCTTTGGTGATCCACGGCACTAGCTGGGCTTGGGAGGGTGTTTTTTCAGATTCAAACAGGATGTTAAGAACCCCAGATTTTTGATTAACCTGAGTTTTAATCTGTTTGGGGGCTAACTGATGAGCAATAAGGGTCGCAATGGCCTCAATATTTCCCTCTTTCGCCCGATTAACCAATAAATCTGATTGAGTCATCATTCTCCAGATCAAAAAAACTACTCAATTAAGGTATAAGCTGCATCAAGAAAATCTGGCCCTCCCATTTCATAATATTCAATGGCAAGCTTACCAGTTTCCTTGATCATCCACCAATCCATTCCCCCTGCTACAACTGCCCCTAAAATGGGAACAATCCTACCTGCTGTTTTTTGTAGAGTTTTTTCCGCAATTTTCCGCCCGCCTAATCGCCAAATAATTCCCCTGAAAATCTTGGGAACACTTCGTAATGTATGATTCATTAATTGCTTTTCACCAAGTCTCATTGCAACTTGTGTACCATATTTCACTCCCAATTCATTAACTGCTTTCTTTCCCATATCTTTATAAGAATCAATTTTCTTGAGATTGATCAAGGCTTGTTTTATGGCAAAATCATTTTTTACCTGTTTCTGAGCTTCGGAGCAGACAAAATTCTTTAATTGATCTATTGAAGAATGTGACATTAGTAAAAATAAATCAGTTTTCATTGCACCATGATCGTTCAGTGGATACTCATATAAATGTATTAAGCAAAAAATCATATAAGCCTGAACCCTTAGATATTTAACCATATCAACTGGCAGAGCAAAAGGCAAAACAACTAGACCCCCTAAACCTCCGGGTACTGCTAATAATCCTCCCCAAAAAGATTGATCTTCAACAATTTTCTGTGCTATCTGTCGCCGTGGCAAGTTACGATATTTTAGTTTGAATTTTTGAACTCGTCTTTTGATTTCGTCCAAATAATGACTGATTATTTCATCAATCATTTTTTCGATAAAATCTTGTAGCCAGTCAATCTTAGATGGTTGGTTCATGATCATTACTCGATGTATGGTTAACCGTCGATAGCACTAGAATTCATGATTAGTGGATTGTTTAAAACACCCTTTTTTAATCATGATTCACCTTTACGATCATTAAAGATATTGAGTAAACTTTGAATGTTGATCTCACTCCAATTCATTTCTACGGCACTGTCAATTTTTAATTCGCTCTCCTTCAACTCTAGATTTAAAGCTAAACTGCTTTGAGTTTTTTGAAACAAGGCATCCAAAACCTTTAGTTGTGTCTTGGGAAGCGTGTAATAAACTTGATCACCATCAATTCTTACGCCTTGTGGTAGTAAGTGATTGGGAAGATTACCCCCTAAGAATATTTTCCAGCCTGCAATGAGAACATTATAAGCCATAGAATCTGATTTCACTTCTGGCTTATTCAATAAACGTATCTGTCCCTCCACTACATCACCCTTGATACAAAGTTTTTCAGGAGAAAAATGGATTTTTGCTTTAATTTTTCCATGCTCAATCGTAGCGATCAAACCCTCATAAGTGTCCGGTACTAAATCAGTCAACTGCTCTACCCTGGAAACCGCTTGATCACAAAGGAGTAAAACGGCATTAGGCTTCAGGACTACCTGCTTTGCTTGAGGAAAAACAGCAATGTAATTTTTTGCATAATCCTCTAACAAGCTGCCTGACTTTTGAATTACGTTTTTAAGTCGTTTTAAGGGATTCATCTGTGTATTTTTTATAAATGATCCTTGAGCGATCGCGCCAAATCTTTAGAGATGGGCAACCGATCAATTTCCTGGAGCAACGCCGATCGCGCCTCCCGTTGAGAGCGGTATTGATAGATATTCAGCAACAACTGCTCAATGCCCACCTTCGCCAGCGCATCCGCGATCAAACCCGTGATCCCCAATAGCGCAATTCCCCCCAACATTCCCCCCGGCCCCAGAAACGCCAACGCCGCCGTAATCGCCGCCGCCCCCGCTAAACCCGTCGTCGCCATCGTCACCACCAGGATGATCCCCGGCAAACCCAGAGCCGCCACCTTGCGAACCACCTCATCCATACCGCCAACCCCCAAAACAATGGACATCAACCGAACTTGAAGGCATCCTCCTAAAAAACCCTACCCACCAGCTTGAATCGCAAATTTGCCACCGTCAAGCCTGAAAAAGGCGGAAAAAGGCAGAAAAAGGCGGAATTCACTCAAACTTTATAAAGAAATAATAACGATTTGCTCAAAAAGTCGGATTTTGGCGGAAAATGACGGCTAAAATTTCAACCTGTAGGTTAATTCAAGTATGGATTGGCAAGAAATACTGCACCCAATTGACCACATCGTCCACCAACAAACTGGCAAACACCTCACCGACCTCCAGACTGCCATCCTTAAAGGCGTGCTCAAGGGTCAACGGTATGCGACCATCGCCCAACAATACGGCTGCTCCATCGGCCACATCAAAGACACCAGCTACCAACTTTGGCAAATCCTCTCCCTCGCCCTCGGTGAACCCGTCCATAAAACCAACCTGCGCACCACCCTCGAACGCCAAGCCCTCAACCTTGTCCATCCCCCATAGGCGCGATTCCGCTAATCAATGGATTGCCAGTGCTCTGCATTCACAAAACGAGATAAATGACCAACATTAGTAGTTGCAACGACTACCTTAGTTTTTTCGCTCGCCAGAAGACGCGCTTGAGCAGACAAAATAACATCACCATCTAGGGCTTTAGGATCAGCCGTAGGTTGACCAGTTTGTCGGGCTTGTGCCCATAGTTGAGCCGCTAACAACAGGGAATCTGTACTCAGTGGAATATAATCCAAAGCTTGTTTTAATTATTTTGTTACAGCAAAGAAAGCTTTGTTGAAAGCATGGGAGAAGAATTGAGAGTGAAAACGGCTTATTATTGGTATCGTCAGACCCTGCGTAACCCCCAGTATCGTTGGTGGTTGATTTTGGGCAGTTTGTTCTATCTCATCAGTCCTTTAGATTTATCTCCAGATGTGATCCCCCTCTTGGGACAAATTGATGATCTCGTCCTGCTGACGATTCTCTTCACCGAAGTCTCACAATTGATCACTGATGCCTTGCGGCCTCGTCCTCTAGAACCTCTCAGACGAGATGATGATCCTCCCACCATAAAAACTGTCGATGTGGACGCGGTGACGGTGCAGGATGACTAGGGGGGAATCTTGACCAGTTGAGGCCTAAAGTTAGAAGTCAAGGGCATGGGGAGTCGGGAGAGGGGGAACAGGGGAGTTGATACTTATTCCCTATTCCCTATTCCCTACTACCTGCTCTCATGACGACCTTTATAAAGCCCGATAACATAGCCTAAAAATCCTGCACCTAATGCCGCTTGAGAGACAAATAATAAGCTTTCAATTTCTGCACTCGGAGGCTCAAAAATTGACTCAAACCAAGGCTCGTAATCCGGTTGAATTTCTGTAATGAGTTCCTCCCCTAGTCCATCGGCTCCCTCATAGTCTCCTCGCACGAATACCAAAGGAGTTAAGGTCAAGATAAGGACGGCTAAAACAAGCCACCAGTTGCCTTGTTTGCTGGGTTTAATGTTAGATTGTGCCATGATTTATTCAAAATAGAGTGAGTGATTGTTTTGGGTCTAAGCGGGTCAAAAAATGAGCAGTTTAGACTCCATGAATAGAGAAAAATTCATTAACTTTGAGCAGGTCTTAAGAGCTTCAAGGTTTGCAGTTCTGGGGCGGCATAGGACTGTAACCAATTCCACACTAAAACCGTGAGAAAACCTTCTGTAATGGCGAGGGGAATTTGAGTGAGGGCAAAGATCCCGGCGAATTTCAGGAAGGCGGCTAAAACCCCACCACTAGCATCAGGAAAAGCAACAGCTAACTGGATTGAGGTGACTAAATAGGTGCTTAAGTTACCCAAGGCTGCGGCGCTAAAAATGCCGATTTTTTGCTGCCCTAATTTGATGGCGATTTGATAAACTCCATAAGCTACCCAAGGCCCCACAATGGCCATAGAAAAGACGTTCGCCCCCAAGGTGGTAATCCCTCCATGTGCCAATAACAGGGCTTGAAAAATTAAAACTAAACTGCCTAAAACCGTCATTACCCCTGGGCCGAATAAAATGGCTCCGAGTCCGGTTCCGGTGGGATGGGAACAACTCCCGGTGACGGAGGGTAATTTCAGGGCAGATAGAACAAAACTAAAGGCTCCGGCTAGTCCGAGGAGTAATTTTAACTCAGGATTTTGGCGGGTGATTTGCAGGAGCGATCGCAATCCCCACCCAAAAAACGGCAACGCCAACACCCACCAGAAAACCGCCCATTGCAAAGGCAAAAACCCTTCCATAATGTGCATCGCTTGGACGGGTCCGGCAGAACCGATCACTAGGTAGCCACTGAGTCCGGCTATGGCCACTAACTGCCAACTCTTATTTCTGTAATTCATCTGTACCTCGCAGATTGATTAAATTCCTTAACCCTCGGCGGGCATCCTGACTTAGGGACTCGTGACCCCTTCACAGTTGCGGGACAGTGCTGGATTTACACCAATCTTTCCCCGTTACCTCCAATGGCTGCTCCCCATTAGAACCGAATTGCATCAGTTTACCAGAAATTGGGGGTAGGGAAACCAGAAAATAACCCGAGAAAAACTCTCGGGTTTCACAGGGAATTTTAGATTTTTTTTGTATCCTAAAACACCCTTGCCTGATATACTGATGTGAGAAGTTGGGAAATCGTACAATTTTCGGAAAGTCGGAACTCCTGACTAGAGCAGGCCTGACTAAATCGGAGGGATTAACTCCCCTTACCCCAGCTTGTTAAATCAGAGCAATCAAAAACAAAGGAAGGCCGCTTAACACGCTTGTTAATTTGCCTGTAATGTTCTTCCCCCGCAAAAAACGAGGGTTTTCACAATTACTAAACTTGTCATGAAAGGTTCTATTTCTGCAACCCAGATCAAGGTCCCGATTTTGTCCGAACCATTACGCCTCGGTAGCGAAGGGCGCTTTGTGAAGGTCTTGCAACTTCAACTGGAGTCTCAAGGCTTTTTTTTAGGGCGTGTTGATGGCGTTTTCGGTAGAAATACCCTCGCTGCTGTCCGTGCCTTTCAAGCTGAGTTGGGGTTATCTATCGATGGTGTGGTAGGAGCAGCCACTTGGCGGAATTTGGGGGGAGAGTATTATGGTCGGGAAAAGGTAGTGTTTCCTGTAACTGTTTTTTCTTGAAAGAAGATTTTGTGAAAGACCCCCGAAGTCGCCCCCTTTCTGGATGAGTACCCCAGAATTGACTTGAACAAAACTAGGGACGCACTCCCCCATCTCGCGGAACGCGGGTGGGGAGTGCGTTTTGCTGGGATGAGTGGGAAGGGAAACCCTAATCAGCCAATTGTAGGAGGGCAAAGAGGAGTGGCAGTTTGTAGGCTGTAGTTGTTAGGCTGAAATCAGTGACTGCACCGAGACTCAACTTCTATTATGACCTTTCTGAATTCTTTATCCTCTTTGACCAGCAAAACACCTTTTGAGAAGTTGGGCTTATCTGTTCCCCGTTGGGGTGAAAAACAGAGGACTCACGACTATCGCAAAGGGATTAATCGCGATCGCTATATTTTTGAGCAAGTTCCCCATAGTTCCGAGGCCTACATCACAGCCTATAATGCTGTGCCGCGAACGGGAGATCATTTGTTGATTCCGGTGGGGGAGGAAACCCTCTGCTATCGCGTGGCTGTGGTCGAATCCTATTACAACCCTAATTTTGTTTGGACGGCTTTGTTAATCCAAGTGAGGAGTTGATTAATTCCCGGTTGACTTTGCTCAACCAATCTGATAGGGTTATATTGCCAGTGGGGAACTAAGTTCCCTTCAAGGCAGTCTAGGTTTAAATATCTAGGGTGGAGTTTCTGGAATCAACAACACCCGGAATTAACCTCCTCTGGAATTAACAACCTAGCAAGTTTCCATTCAACTTATTAAAATCACCAGTTTCCTAGATGAATTTCCCCAGCGCGAGCTACTTTTATTTTTGGTTTAGACAGGTTCACCGAGGGTGAGTCCCGTTTAAGCTGGCGAAAGCAAAAGGGAAAACTCGGTGAACCGCAAGCACTCTAAAGAGTCTGCGGTTTTTTGCTTTTTAGGGGGTTATCCCCAAACACCCGTTCATCACAGAGACACCTATGATCATCGCTGCTCCTTGTTGGTTTTTTGGTTTTTATTTTACTTGGCCTACTGGATAGTCCGAGCGTAGATCCTGTTGTCTCTCCCTCTTGCTCGGACTGTGATTCCGAGCTTTTTTTGTTTCATTATTCATGCTTTAAGGAAGGTTCACACCATGTCTCAGACTCAACTGATTGCTAAACAACACGACCACGATATGACCTTAGTTTCCCTGTCCTCTGAGGTGGTATTCGGGGGGGAAGAAGTGGTGATTATTGGCGGGCCTTGTTCGGTGGAAAGTCAGGAACAAATGGACACCGTAGCTGAAACACTGAGCGCCGCTCCTGTCCAAGCGTTACGGGGCGGCGTTTATAAGCCTCGCACCCTGCCCTACTCCTTCCAAGGGTTAGGTCATGAGGGGTTAGACATTTTAGCGCGGGTGCGTAGGCAGCACCAGATTCCGGTGGTTACGGAAGTGATGGCGATCGCACAAATTGAAGAACTCGCCGAGGTTGCCGATATGCTGCAAGTTGGCAGTCGCAATATGCAGAACTTCGACCTCCTCAAAGCCCTCGGCCAGGCCGGAAAACCCATCCTACTCAAGCGAGGATTAGCGGCGACCATTGAGGAATTCCTAGGGGCGGCGGAATATATTTTGAGTCATGGCAACCCCCAAGTCGTGTTATGTGAACGGGGAATCCGCAGCTTCGATAATTTCACTCGTAATGTCTTGGATCTCGGGGCTGTAGTTGCCCTGAAACAACTCACCCATTTACCCGTGATTGTAGACCCCTCCCACGCCGTTGGGAAGCGGGAATTAGTCGCTCCCTTGGCGAAGGCGGCGATCGCCTGTGGAGCCGATGGGTTAATCATTGAGTGCCACCCCGAACCCGAAAAATCCATTTCTGATGCTCGTCAAGCCCTCTCCCTAGAAGATATGGTCGCCCTCGTCCACCGTTTACAACCCGTTGCCTCTGCCATTGGTCGCTCCGTGAGAACTACTCCGGAGCGACCATTATTAGCGGCTTAATTCCACTTCCGGGGGCAGTGCGTTCGCCTTCTGTTGACGGCGTAGCGCCTGCTGTTGTTGGTCCAAGGCAAAATGGGGGGAATCTCCCACCCCCGTTAAACTGTAGCTAAAACTCAACAACCGCAGCCACAGCCCCGGATAATTCGGCTCTAACCACCCTTGCAGCCCTGCTAAAACTTGAGGCAACCAACCGCGAAACGCCCAAGCAATGAGGGAATCTAGCCCAAACCAGAAATAACTGCCCAGCCAACGGATAAAATCCTTTGCCCCGGCCTGTTCCCAAATCCAAGGAATGAGCGCCGGATTCATAAACGCCGCCTTTAGTGCCAAACGGTTAAACGTCAGCCAGTTAAAACGGTCTTTAATAAACGTATCCGCCACCTCGTAGGGTTCATTAGCCAACAAGCCGAAAAAGGTGTTTAACATGGCATTAATCCGTTCTGGGGGTAGAATTTGCCCCGTCGGTACCATCATCCCCTTAGAAAAGAGCCAAGTCACCGCGATATTACTCTGATAGGCGCGGATTTGGTTCAAGTGTTGGGCTTGGAGTAAATCCTGTTGGAGGGCAACATCTAATAAATGGGTGAGACGGCCTAAATTGCGCACCAGAGAGCCAAATCCGGTAAACACCAGGGGGGATTGTAGGGAAGCCGCATCCCCAATCGCTAATAGCCGATCAAACGCCACCTTGCGATCGCCTCCTCCCACCGTAAAATGACCCGGAATATAGCCAAACGTCGCCTTTTTCCAGACCAACTGTTCCGGGTCACAGCGTCGATATTCCGGCAAAATTGAGAAAAAGTCCTCATACATCTCCAACAACGACCCCGGATTTTCTGGGTTAACTTGGTGATAGTGGAACAGATAGAGGGTTAAATTATCCTCCTCAATAGGGAACAACTCCCAAATCAATTGGCGGCCGCGGGAAATATCCCCATGAGAGTTCAGCACATCCCCATATTCAGGATTCCAAACTTGGGGGGAAATCCCCGATAAAACCGCCCCCACCGTCGGACAGACACTATCAAAAGCCCGTCCGCCGTTGAGTTGCCAAGCAATGGGCGAAGCCGTCCCCATCGCATCAATCAGCAAGCGTCCCGTCACCGTTTTAGTCATCCCCGTCTCCAACGCCGTTGTGTGGACTTGTACCCCCGTTTCCCCAATCTCCACCCGAGAAAATTCCGTAAAATCCCAAATTTCGCCCCCGGCCGCCCTTAACTTTTCGCCACAGAGTTTTAATAATTTCCCCGAATCCACCGCAATATTTAACACCGTTGGCGTGTAGAGAATATTGGCTTTTAAATGGGGGGGATTATTGCCATCAAAGAATTTACTGAACCCATCCCGATATTCTCGTGCAATAATGGACTCAAACTCATCCGGTGTAAAGAGTCCCAAATCGATTAAACTCTGGAACTCTGCCCTAGAAATATTCCACTCTCGGTTCATGCGACCGAAGCCCAGACGTTCCACTACAAGGACGTTGTAGCCCCGCCCAGCCATCACGGCGGCATGAATGACCCCTAACGCCCCTCCGATATAAATTAGGTCATATTCGGGGGCAAGGGTTTGAGAGTTGGTTAAGGGAAAAACAACCGATTTCGGATTTTGTGGGGTGCAAACACTTTCCCGCCAGCGCTTCTCCCACCAGTAAGCCCGTTGTAAATCCTGTTCCCCTTGGGGCATTTTCTGGAAAAAATGCACCGTTTGGGGGTAGTAGGGCGCAAGGGCGCTAAAAATAGACTGTTGACTCAGATCGATATCCGGCGGCGCTGGATAGCGTTGCGGGAATTGTTGTCTGAGATCCGCTTCCAGCTTCCCTAACAGCCGACGTTCTTGGGGTAGGGGGATTTTCCCCCAACGAAACACCTTAAGGTAGGTGGTACGCTGGACTGACCAGAGGAAAATGGAGAGTTCAGTTTCTGGAATCCTTTCCCCCGGTTGTGAAGATTTGTGGGGGAATTGCCAGCGAACACCATCGGGAGTGTTAAGTTTCTGTCCAAGTTCTGGCCGCCATTGGTCATGGAGCCAAGCTAACACCGCTTGAGTTTCCGGTGTCGGAAGTTCAATATACAGGAGTTCTTTCATCGGGGTTCTTTTCACTAACCAGAGCGTGGGGATTACTTAAGGATCACAAAGTCGTAAAATCCTTAAAATGTGTTAAAGAAAGTTTACACTGTTGCCGTTGCCGATTTGTTGTTAAATCACTAGGGTGAATCAGGATTCGCCATGAATTATCCCATTCCTAAGAGTTCAGAAGAAATGCAAGCCCTCCAGCACCGTCCGGTGAATGAGGAGTTAGTCGCGGCGGCGATCGCCGGAGTGATCCAAATTGCCCGCGCCCAAGGAAAATCCCTCTCCGATCTCACGGCAGAGGTCTTGACTGATCATAACCTGCTCGATGGCGCTCAACGACGTTGGCTGAGTGAATTAGTCACTCATGCTTGGTATAGTTTGCCATTAGGGGAATAATCCGGGATAAGGATTCTGTTTTCTAGAAAGCACCCATACTGTAGGACGGTGCTGAGTCGCTTTTAGGTTGGGGAGTGTCAATGGAACAGGACAAAATCGTTAAATAAGTTTCCCTCGATTCATCAGGCAACAGTCTTAGCTGTTGATGTTGTAAATCCAATTCAATGCCCAGAGCTTCAAGAGGAATAACCCCGAGCAACGGATCTCTACCACCGGGCAGTTCTAAGCACTCAAACGTGCCTTCTCGTCCCATAAGAGCAATCTTAGCATCTTGAAAAATTCGGGCTTTGCTAAAGCCATTAGCGGTTGCCACATCGACTTCTTTGAGAAGTTTTAGCCCCAATGTTAGAATCACTTGACTGGGTAGACAGAGGGTTGTTGCTCCAGTATCAACTAGAACATTTTTGAGCTGGATGGAACGCACTTGATCTGATGGAATTCGACCATCTTCGGCGTTGGCTTGATCAATGCGATTAATAACCTTTAAATCAGTCAGAATTCTTCCCATTGCTGATGGTTTAGCCACGAACTAATCCTCTTTATTACTCATACTAATTGATCAAAAATTGTCCCTCACGTCGGCGGACGAAATTGGGGTTCAATGACCTTAACTAACCATTCCCGAGGTAGAAAGCGCGGTACATTGATTAAAAGCTTATTCGCCCAACCTGTCACAATCACAGGGTCTTGCCGTTCCACAGCCCTTAAAGTGGCCGCGACAACGGATTCCGGGGTGGCGACGTTTTGGGACTGGTCAGGACGGAGGCGAGGGTCAAACCCGGCAACCTCAAAAAAGCGGGTTTGCGTGGGTCCGGGACAGATGGCTGTTACCAACACCCCTTGATCTTGATTTTCCGCCCAGAGTGCCTCACTAAACTGGAGAACAAAGGCTTTTGTGGCGGCATAGAGGGAGAGGTAGGGCATGGACCAAAAGGCAGCAATGGAGGCAATGTTGAGAATAACTCCCTGTTTTCGGGCGACCATTTGGGGCAGGACTTGATGGGTCATGTCTACTAGAGCGGCGATGTTCAATTGTACCATTTGCTGTTGTTTGCGGCGATCGCTTTTAACAAAAGGACCATAATCACCAAATCCGGCGTTATTGATCAGCCAATCAATCGCCCAGTGGTGGGTTTCCACTTGTTGCAGCACCTGATCCACCCCATCGGGGGCGGTCAAGTCTTGGGCAATAACGAGGACTTGAATCCCGTATTCTCGGGTCAATTGAGTGCCTAGGTCTTCGAGTCGGTCTTGAGAACGGGCGACCAAAATTAGGTTAAAGTTTCTCTGGGCGAGGGCGCGGGCATAGGCTGCCCCTAAGCCAAAGGATGCACCTGTAATGAGAGCAGTGGACATCTTAAAAACGGATTTGTACGGTGGCAAGACGGCGATCGCGAGCAAAGGTAATTTCAGCCCCTCCCGGACGACTATTGAGGAAGGAGAGGAGATCCCGAATATCATGGACACGACGGCGGTTAATGGCAACAATGCGATCGCCCGGTCGTAACCCCAAACGAGCCGCCAGAGAACCTTGGTGAACCTGTTGGATGACTAAATCAGAGGTGATAGCAATGCCTAAACTGTGGCGACTGTCACGACTTGGAGCCGGGGGGCGCGCTTGGGGTTGTCGTTGGGGTTGTCGGGCTAGTTCAACGGCGACGTTGCGGGCTTGGGCAATGCGATCGCGGTGTTGATTAATAAAGCCCTGTGCCGCTTCTGCACTGGTGGCAAAGCCGATGCCAATATTGCCCCCCCCTGTGCTTAAAATCGCCTTATTCACCCCAATTAAGTGGCCTTGGGAGTTCAAGAGTGGCCCCCCAGAATTGCCCTGATTAATGGCGGCATCGGTTTGTAAGTCCCCGTTGGGGGCAATGCGGCTTAAAATCCCTGTGGTGAAGGTTCCCGCCAAGCCAAAAGGACTCCCAATGGCATAAACTTCCTGACCGACACGAATCTCCCGGGAAGTGGCTAAAGGAATAGTGGGGAATCGTCGGTCGGCAATAATTTGTACTAAGGCTAAATCATTGCCACGGTCTAAGGCTAACACTTGTCCACGATGGCGTTGACCATCGGCCGTGATGACTAAAACCACCCCTTGTCTCGCCCCAGATATCACATGATGATTGGTTAAAACTAAGCCCTGTTCCTGAATGATACTCCCTGACCCTGAACCGTTCCCCATGTCAATCGTGACCACGGCCGGACTGGCTTTCTCGTACACCTGAATCCGGGTCTGTTCTGTCGGATTAAACTTAGGAGTAGCGGCAAAGCTAGGCTGTGTAAAGCTGAGGGCAGCCCAGCTAGATTCTTTGCCCATTGGGGGGGCTGCGACTAAACAGCAGGATAAGGCACAGGCGAATAAATAAGCAGGTTTCATGGCTCTAACTCTTCCCACGTTGTTTAGGAATGCGCTGGATGATTTGATGCTAATTTTTTTGATGGTTAGAATGAATCAACTGTTCCCCGGACTCAAACCATGCGACTTAAACCTTGGCAATGGATTGTTTTAATTACGCCCATTACGGTGATGGTTCTGTTCCTGCTCATTGCGGCCGGAACACAAATCCATGATTGGGGGCTGAATTGGATTTGGGCGGTTTTCACGCTTCTTTTCGTGGGCTGGCGTTGGTTATTAGTGCGCTGGACTAAATCCCTGCCTAGCTCCCTCGAAACGCCCCTGGTCGCTTGGGAACAAAGTCTAGACTCGCCCACCTTCACCCCAGAACGCCGGGATGAGGCATCAGAACGGGTGGAACAAGTCCTAGAGGATATTCTAGCCCAAGCTCAAGGCGATCGCCCGCTCTGGGAGGATATGGCGACCTTTTGGGGACGTTGTGGGGAGGTGGTGGTGCAGGTGGCGCAAGTTTATCATCCCCAAGTCCAATATCCCATCCTCAATATTTACATTCCCCAAGCCTATGGTTTAATGCGCAGTACCGTTGAAGATGTAGACCGTTGGATGGAACAGTTAAGTCCGGCCTTAAATCAAGTGACGGTGGGACAAGCCTATCAAGCTTATGCTCTCTATCAAAAATTAGAACCTTCTGCCCGGAAAGTGTGGCGGGTCTGGAATTGGGCGCAATGGCTCCTCAATCCGGCGGCGGCGGCGGCCCGGCTGGCGAGTCAGGGGACGAATCAAAAGGCCACTCAGCAACTCTTGGTCAATTTGGGGCAAATGGTGCGAGAAACGGCGCTGCGCAATTTAGCCCGTCAAGCGGCGGCACTCTATGGGGGACAAGATGCGCCGAATCTAGCAACGGCTTCTCCTACCCCCAGTCTGGCGAAGGCGAAAACGACCACCTTACAGGCGATTTTAGAGGCGGCAGAACCGACGGAACAATTAGACCAAAAGCCCTTGAATTTGTTGTTTATGGGGCGCACGGGGGCGGGGAAAACTAGCTTAATTAATAGCTTGTTTGAAGCCCAACAGGGGGAGGTGGATGTGTTACCCAGTACGGATCAAATTAAACGTTATCACTGGGAAACCCCCCAAGGGGATAGTCTCATTTTGTGGGATACACCGGGTTACGAACAGGTGAACCAACCTAAATTTCGGGCTTGGGTGTTGGAGGCGGCGCAGGAGTCGGATTTGTTGCTGTTGGTGACTCCGGCCTTAGACCCGGCGTTACAGATGGATGGGGATTTATTGCAGGAGATTCACGCCACAGCCTCGGATTTGCCTATTTTGGGGGTCGTGACTCAGGTAGACAAGTTGCGCCCTCTGCGGGAGTGGGAGCCGCCCTATGATTGGCAAAACGGCGATCGCCCCAAGGAAAAAAATATCCGGGAGGCGACGCTATACCGGGGGGAACAGTTGGCGGGGTTTTGTGGGCAAGTCCTGCCTGTGGTGACTCAAGATTGGCAGACTGGGCGCGCCCCTTGGAATATAGAGGCGCTATCTCTGACCCTGTGGGAGGCGATCGCACCCACCCAACAAATCCGTCTGGCTCGTTTTTTGCGCGATCGCGAAACCCGGATTATCGCCACCGCCAAACTCATCGACCGTTACACCCTACAAATGACCACCACCCAAGGCCTCACCGCCCTCCTTAAAAGCCCCATTCTTCAGTTTCTCTCCACCCTGACCACCGGATCCCCGACCTTAGCCTATTTACTCGCCGAACAGATCCCCGTGGAACAATTACCCGTAGTGATTGGTAAGTTACAACTAGCCTATGATCTCTATAGTTTGTTAGGGAGCAAGAACGCCCAAAGTCCCTCCTTTGATTTGTTAGCCCTCTGGCCGTTATTATTGGCCAGTAGCGATCGCCCTGACCAAGAAGCTTGGGCTTTTGGTCATGCGTTAGTCGAGTATTGGACGCAATCTTTAAGCTTGGATCAAACCGAACAGCGTTATCAACACTATTTGAAAGGTCTGCAATGAGGTTCTCGTTTCTCTTCTAGACACCAGAGGGTCTATGGGGGCGATCTCATTCAAGGGGCGCAACAGTATCTAAGGCTGGCTGAAAAACTCTCCTCTGATAAGAAAAAGAATGAATCGAGAGAGCAACATCAATGCCAAAGATGAGATGCTCGATTTGATTTATTCACCTAAAATCTTGAACCCCATGATTAGTGAATTAGACCGAGTTGTTTTAAAAAGATTGCCGGGAACTCCCCATCCCCTCGTGGGTGGGGATGAAAGGCCAGTCAATCAAGCGGTTCAATGCCGCGCAGATTGACAATAATCTATCGGTCTTGCCATTAATCCTTTTTGTGTTAAACTTGGAGAATGAGAAGTGTTGTTAAGGTCAGAATCTATCCAACCACTGAGCAGCAAGTAGCCTTGTCAAAGGCGTTTGGCTGTGCTAGGTGGTGGAACTACGCTCTAAACCTGAACAATGAAACCTACAAAGCAACCGGGAAGGGATTGTCAAGACAGGGGTATAACGACCGCTTACCAGCACTCAAAAAGGAGTTTCCTTGGTTGGCCCAATGTTATTCCCAAGTTCTCCAGTCTGTATCCCTGAATCTTTCTCGGGCGTTTATCAGCTTCTTTGAGGGAAGAGCTCAATATCCCAACTTCAAGAGCAAGCATGGTAAGCAATCAATCCAGTATCCGCAGCACGTCAAGTTGTTGGATAAAGCGATTAAATTGCCTAAAATCGGTGATGTCAAAGCAAAATTTCATCGTGTTTTTGATGGTAAGCTGAAGACCGTTACCGTCAGCATGAGTAGGACGGGCAAATACTCCGCCTCTTTGCTTTTTGACGATGGACTACCTAAACCTGAAATAAGCGGCCAAGGTAAAGCGGTTGGGATTGACCTAGGGTTAGCCCATTTTGCCATTACGTCTGATGGTTCTAAATTTGATAATCCCAAACCGCTCAAGAAGAGAGAGAAAAACCTGAAACGCAAGCAGCAAAAGTTATCCCGTAAACAGAAGGGTTCAAAGCGTCGGGCTAAAGCAAAACGTATCGTAGCGCGAGTGCATGAGCGGATTGCTAACACTCGCAAAGACTTCCAGCACAAACTCTCCCGCCAATTGGTGAACGAAAACCAAGTCATCGTTGTGGAAGACCTGGCCGTCAAAAACATGGTGAAAAACCACAATCTAGCCAAAGCGATTTCAGATTGTGGATGGTCAGAATTCACCAGACAGTTAAAGTACAAGGCTGAAAAAGACGGGAAAACCTATCTAGAAATTGGTCGGTTTTTCCCGTCCAGTAAGACTTGTCATGTATGCCTCAATCAGATTGATAGTCTGCCTCTTGATGTTCGTAGTTGGGAATGCCCCAATTGCCAAACCCAACAGGACAGAGACGTAAATGCAGCTATCAATATTCGAGATGAAGGCTTACGAATATTATCGTTGGGAACCAGCGATACTGCCCAAGGAGGCAATGTAAGACCAAAGCGGGGGCGTAAGTCATCCGTAGAGGCGGTTGCTGTTGAGTTGGGAAGCCCCGTCCCCTTGTGGGCGGGGTAGTTCACCCGTAGATTTACCGGACTATGATTTAAAATCCGGCGATATAGGCACTGTTGTCTTAGTCCATCAAGAAGGTTTGGGCTATGAAGTAGAATTTATGACGATTGCCGGAGAAACCATTGCGATTGTTTCTCTCCTGAGTTCTCAAGTACGGGGAATTGGAGACAGAGAAATCGCTCAAGCGCGGGGTTTAGCATCCTCGTGACGCGCACTTAAGCCAAGTCATAAGGAGAACAGTTGAAAACAATTTGAATCGGTCTTACCAAGTTTGGTTCAATATCTATGGAGCAAGATTGTTCGATTCAGATTGTCCATCCCCCCGGGACGCTACGCGAACGGATTCCCGTAGCGTCTCGTAGAGAACGTGCAGCGTTGCGCAGCAAAGGTAAGGCTTCTTGACCAACAGAATACGTTACATTAACGAGCCGTTGTTGCTACTTCTTTTTCTGCCCCTTTCCCTTGACTACTAATTTGGATCAACTCGATTTTATAACCGTTAGGATCTTCGACAAAAGCAATAACCGTTGAACCATGTTTCATCGGCCCTGGTTCCCGAACAACTTTCCCCCCCCGCGCTTTAATCGTTTCGCAGGTTTGGTAAATATCATCCACTCCCAAGGCAATGTGACCGAAACCGTTGCCTAAATCATAGTGATCGGTTCCCCAATTATAGGTTAACTCAATCACCGTGTTCTCGGACTCGTCCCCATAACCCACAAAAGCTAGGGTAAATTCTCCCCCCGGATAATCTTTTTGGCGTAGGAGTTTCATCCCCAAAATGTCACAGTAGAACTTGAGGGACTCCTCTAAGTTGCTAACTCGGATCATAGTGTGTAGCATTCGCATGATGATTTAACAAAAATGTTGCGGAATTCCCCTTCCTCGCTTGCAGGGAGGGGATGGATAGCAACCCAGCAATATACTGAGCGACAGCGAATCCATGCTAACATGAATATATCTTGACCACTAACTCCCAAAGCGAAAACCAAGCTAAAAAGGGCTGTGTTGCAAGAGAAAATTTGGGTCTTCGGAACTAGGACTTCTGCCTGGGGAGGGAAGATAAGACTGGCTATATTTCGGTATAGAAATCACTTCCCATTGAATCAGGAAGCTCCATCCTCCCGCCTCGGCAGGGTGGGGTAGTTCACCTCCCGATCAAAATATCTTTTTCCCATTATGCGGGATGGATTAACCCGATGTGGACTCAACAGGGGTTTCTGCTGATTTTTTGCCCAACACCTTGACTAATCCTGCGGTGGTGAGGTGCGACAATAACCCCATCGGACCCGCAAAGAGGCACAAAATCAGGGAATGGACAGTCCAGACTCCCGTTTTCTGTCCTTCCCAATAAATCCAGCGCCCGACAAAGAGATCAAACACCAGATAATGCACCCATCCCGTCGCCATCACTCGTTCATTGCCAAACAGTACGCTTAAATTGCTTAAGCTAGTGTCGGCAAAGGAGTTGAGGGAATCGGGATTTAAAGAAAGAACGAAAAAGTAGATATATAATCCGGCGAGGGGAACGAAGGGAACAACGGAACTCATAACGTTTTGGGTGATTTTCCAGTTAGGGAGGAGAATCATCAACGCCCAAAAGGGCAAAACAAAGAGATTGGCGAGATCGAACAGTTGGTTAAGCCACATAATTGTTCAAAAGGTAGATTCAGAAAGATGATGTCTTTCTGGTATTTTAGCGGTAGGCTCAAACCAATGTGAGGGTTATCTTGTGTCGTCTCTGCTGCCTTTCTTCCCATCTCCCCCCGGTGAATTCGCTACCATTGCCCTTGTTTCAAGCTATTTACTGGTGATTGTAGTGACGGCGGAGGGGTTAAACCGTCTCTCTCATACTACGGCGGAATTTACGCGGAAAATTGTCCATATTGGCTCCGGCAATGTGATCTTGTTCGCTTGGTGGCTTCAGGTTCCCCCGTGGATTGGTTTGGGGGCTTCCTTTGTGGCTTCTCTCATTGCTTTAGTGTCCTATTTTTTGCCGATTTTGCCCAGTTTAAATAGTGTGGGGCGACAAAGTTTAGGGACGTTTTTCTATGCCATTAGTATTGGCTTGTTGGTGGCGGTTTTTTTTCCTCAGTTGCCCTATTATGGGGTGATTGGGGTGCTGGTGATGGCTTGGGGGGATGGATTGGCGGCTTTAGTGGGGCAACGTTGGGGGAAACATAAGTACCGGGTTTGGGGGAATGGGAAGAGTTGGGAAGGCTCCCTGACGATGCTGGGGGTGAGTTTTGGGGTGACGTTGTGTATTTTGGTGTCGGTGTATGGGAATTGTGGGATATTGTGGGGTATTGCGGGATTGGTTGCGATCGCCGCGACGGTGTTAGAATCTTTCTCTAATTTTGGTTTAGATAATCTGACGGTGCCGCTGGGCAGTGCAGGTTTATGTTTTTATCTCATGTCTTGGTGGGGGATGAGTCTGTGAGGGGATGAATTTCAAATTGAGTTGAGGTCAGATCATGAAAGCTTTTGATGTAATGGCAACACTTAACGATCAAAAACAATTGCTATTAGATGATAGCTTAGAGATTGATACTCCCAGTTGAGTGAGAGTGATTCTTTTGGTACCAGAAGAAAACGAATCGGATCTAGATGATACTCCTGTAGCAAGAATTAAAGCTAGTTTAAAACGAGCTTTACAAGAAGTAAAAGAGGGTAAAACTAGACCGATTTCTGAGTTATGGGAGAGAATTAAGGACAGAGAATAATTTATTCTCTGTTAGGTTTGCTTATGAATTTGAAAACAAACTATATAAACAGTAATCGCTTGTAGAATTAAAAATCGAGAGGAATCACATATTAAATTTTTATGTGATATGTATCTAAAGGACATTGAACAGAAAAAAATACTTTATGAATATGAAAAAGAAAAAGCTAGATAAATATAGCTAGTCTGAATGAGACGCGAACTCTGGGCTATTGTCCTATTTGGATTGCAGACGAGCCTTTTTAGCACGACTCAGATGGGTTGGCTATATGCTTTTGTGTGAGGAAAATAATCCAACTGAAGAACTATTGAGAATCAATGGTTTTAAGGATTCTTTTGAAAAAGCCAAACAAAATGTTGCACAAGGAAAGATGATACCTGTTGAGCAACTCAAGCGACGTAAAGTTTACGAATAATTAATAAGGTTTTAGGTATAAATCATCAAAAAGGCTTGCTTTTTTCCGATTCCCCCTGTTCCCCATCCAGAGTAGAGTTATATTGCTACGCAACGCTTCGCGTTCGCGGAGCGTCACGAAGTGAACAGCAAGCCCTAGCTATATGAAATAGCGGTATACATCCCCCTGAACTCGTCTCGTGCTAGAAAATGGTGCGCCCTAATATTGCGGCACAGATGGATCAATTTCTTGACTCCAAGCCAAAATTCCGCCCTTAAGATTAGTTCCCTGAATGCCATGTTTTTGTAGAATGGCTAAGGCTTCAGCCGAGCGGTTTCCGGTGCGACAATATACGACTAAAGGACGACCATTTAATACTTTTTTTAATTTTTCTACCCCGAAACCCTGTTGAATTTCCGGTAAGGGAATGAGAACAGAATCCCGCAATTTAGCAAAATTATGTTCGTCTGGATTGCGCACATCGAGCAGAACAAACTTTTTAGACTGATGATCAACCAGTGGCTTTAACTCTTGTACGGTCATCTCGAATAACTCAGAACTGGGGGATTTTGTTTGGATTAAACTGGGGGGTAACTGGGCTAAAAGTTGGGCATGAGAAGGATTGCCAAGTAGGAACGATAAGGGATTCAGAGCATGATAGAAAAGTGACAGAGGGATGACCAAGATTAACCCTCCGAATAGGAACTTTATCCAAAGTTTAGATCCTAAATGTTTAGACACCATGCTGTTATCCCTCGAATCCTAACAACTCTCATTGTTCCCCATTTTAGACTGAAACAATCAGGGTCTGAAGGCTAAAGAGGTCAACCTAGGCTTGACGACGTAGCCACAGCTGGGCAAAATTGAGGGCTTCTTCTTTGGTGTGTACTTGTCCTTTAATGCGGGCGAGTTGAATTTGGGTTAGGAGTTCGCCAATTTGCGGGGAGGGGGAGAGACAAAGCTGTTCAATTAAATCATTGCCTGTAATGAGGGGGGTGGGATGGGCGACTAAACTGTTGGGATCAAGATAGGCGTTGATTAAGGGGGCGATAATGCCGACAAAGCGGGTTTCACGAATAATGTCTTGATGGGCGGCTAGGGCGATCGCTAAAATGGTCACAATGGGGAAGGTATCTCCTACCTCCTGAAAGAAAAAGTATTGCTCCTCTAGGCTCATGGGTTGTTTAATGAAATTGAGGAGATGGGGGAGATAACGCAGAGATAGGGAGGCGGCGCGAATTTCTGCCCGAGAGTATTTGAGTTTTTCTAGTTGACGGGTGGCGGTGTTGGGTTTTTGGGGCAGGAGACTAACCAGTTTCGCTAAACTTAAACCGGAGAGGGACTGATGATGAAAGGGTTGTTGGAGTTGCTGGTCTAAGTCTGTCCAAATTTTACCGACTAACCAAGCGGCTTGTTCAATGGGTTCTAAGGTTTGGAGATGTTTCGCTTTCAAGTCTGGGAAGATCATGGGCAAGATATGATCATCCCAAGCGGCTTGAAACCAGGTGTGACTGTGGGGACTATTCAGTAAGTAGTTCAGTTCTTGTTGAATCCGTTCGGCGGCTACTTGTTCTAAATGGGGGGCGAGTTTCCGAATGAGGGAACGGGTATGAGGTTTGATGGTAAAGTTCAACTGAGCGGCTTGACGATAAGCGCGTAACAGACGCAGGGGGTCGTTTTTGAGGTTATGTTTACTAATGGCCTGAATGACCCCTTCTTCGATGTCCTGCTGTCCTTTGAGGGGATCAATTAACTCTTGTGTTCGGGGATTATAGGCGATCGCATTCATCCGAAAATCCCGACGATTGAGATCGGTTTCCAAACTCTCCCCATCCTGTTGGGCAAAGTCTACTGTCCCTTGAGCAAAAACCAACCGGGTAATATTGCGCTCGGGATCTAAGATCACAAATCCCGCCCGACACTGTTGGGCAATACCCCGCGCAATTTCCACCGCCTTCTGAGGCACAATAAAATCCAAATCTAAATAGGGGGACTGACGACCTAACAAGGCATCCCGCACCGCCCCCCCAACTACATAGACTGGATCGGGTAATAAATCCAGACTGAAGGGCAATTTTTCACCCGTTAATGCTGCTAATGCTGATTGAACATTCATTCCCAACAGTTCCCGAAAGACCTCTAAAGTCAGCTTAACCCAAGTTAGCCAGACGGTTTTTTTTCTCGATAAGTTTCTGGGATGGGGTTAATGTTAAAAAGCCCGCACCGTACCTGTTAGGGTGGGTGTCGGGAGGGGGTAAGGAAAGGGAGGATGGGGGATGTCCTGATCACAGATCCTTAACAGCCCAAAGATTCTCGGGTGGCTACTCCCGTGATAGGATTCACCCCAGAGGCTCTGGTGCAGAGTTTACGGACTTGGGCTTTATCTAAAACCGCATAAGTAAAATCGGCCCCTTCAATGTCGGCCTCCTCGAATTTAGAACGGAGCATCATGGCTTCACTCAGTACGGCGTTTTTCAGGTTTGCGCCTCGGAAATTGCTCAAATAAGCAATACCATTAGAAAAATCCACCCCAGTTAGGTCGGCTTGGCTGAGGTCGCAATTGTTGAATGTGACTCCCTTGAGGTTGGCCTCTTTAAAATTTGCCCCTTCTAAATCTACGTTGGCAAATTCGGCTTTTTCTAAGTTTTGTCCCCCAAACTCCTTGGCCTGAATTTCCACATCATCAAAGGCGCGAATCAAGGAAGAACTTGCCGCCTGGGCTGGGGGTGCGATCGCCCCAATCAGGAGGCTAATCACGAAAAAGGCAACAACAAATGTCACTCTGAGCATGGGATAGTTTAATTTTCTTCATAAAAGTTTACAACTCTTCGATTGTATCAAACCCTGACCCGCTTAAGCTCTGGGATATTGCTTCATCAAGCGTTGTACCTCTCCGGCATGATAGGAACTCCGGGTTAAGGGGGAGGATACGACCTGTAAAAACCCGATGCTTTCGCCATAGTCGCGCCAAGCGTCGAATTGTTCGGGGGTGACAAACTCCTGCACGCCTAAATGTTTCTGAGTGGGTTGTAAATACTGACCAATGGTGAGGATATCACAGTCTACGGCTCGTAAATCGGCCATGACTTGCCGCACTTCCTCGTCAGTTTCTCCTAATCCCACCATGATTCCGGATTTGGTGTAGATTTGGGGGGCGAGTTGGCGGACGAGTTGTAAGAGTTGGCGCGATCGCTCATAATCCCCTTGAGGACGTACCCGACGATACAAGCGCGGCACTGTTTCCGTATTATGATTTAACACCTCCGGAGCGGCCTCTAAGACAATTTTTAACGCCTCCCAGTTACCGCAAAAATCCGGGATTAACACCTCAATGGTAGTCTGAGGGGACATCTTCCGCACAGCCTCAATACAGCGTTTAAACTGAGTTGCCCCCCCATCGGGTAAATCATCCCGATTTACAGAGGTAATCACCACATGATTTAAGCGCAAGCGACTGACGGCCTCGGCTAAATTGAGGGGTTCCAGGGGATCTAAGGCTTGGGGTTTCTTCTCAAAATCAATATCACAATAGGGACAAGCGCGAGTGCAGGCCGGCCCCATAATCAAAAAAGTAGCGGTTCCGGCGTTGAAACATTCCCCGATATTGGGACAAGAAGCCTCTTCACAGACCGTATTGAGTCCCAAATCCCGCAGAATCTCTTTAACACTCCCCACTCGTTGCCATTGGGGGGCTTTTACTCTTAACCACTCTGGTTTTACGACCACGTTCTGTTCTTCACCTGAAAAGACTAACCCCCCCATGTTATCAAGAAAGGTTAGAGTGTGGTACTATGGGAAATGCTTGGGATGGGCTGAGGCTCTCTTAAGCGATTATTTCGGGATGTAGCGCAGCTTGGTAGCGCACTTCGTTCGGGACGAAGGGGCCGCTGGTTCAAATCCAGTCATCCCGATTGAACTTAAAACCTTATATAGTCTAGGGTCTAGCAGGGTTACTCAGTCCTCATGGTGACGTTGAATGGGTGGGGTGGGTGAATGCCTCTTGACAATTACCCCTTTTTAAGCATATCTCTTAAAGTCTCTTCATCCAGTTGAGCAATGCCTAACGCTTGGGCTTTGGTTAACTTAGATCCCGCATCACTCCCGACTAAAACATAATCAGTTTTTTTACTCACTGAACTACTCACTTTTCCCCCGGCTTGTTTAATTAACGTTTCCGCTTCTTTGCGGGTGAGGGTGGGTAAGGTTCCGGTAATGACCACTGTTTTCCCCGCGAAAGGTTGGGGCATTTCTTCAGAAAGGGCAACCGTTGGAGTCCGATCCGCTAAATGTAACCCCATGGCTTGTAACTCTTGAATGAGTTGCAAATTAGCCTCATTTCTGAACCACTGCCAAACCGATTGGGCAATTTCTAAACCAATACTGTAGACAGCCGCTAAGTCTTCCACAGTGGCTTGACTGAGTTGTTCAATGGTGGGGAAACTTTGACTGAGGGTTTCTGCGTTGACTTTCCCTACATAACGAATGCCTAACCCATAGAGAACGCGAGAATAGGGCTGTTGTTTGGATTGGGCGATCGCCTTCACTAACTTTTCCGCCGATTTTTCCCCCATCCGTTCCAGTTGGGCGATCGCCTTTGGTTCCAAACTGTACAAATCCACCAAAGACCGCACTAGACCTGTTTCGACCAACTGTTCCACAATTTTCTCCCCTAACCCATTAATATCCAACGCATCCCGAGAGGCCCAATGGATTAAACTCCCCCGCAAAATGGCCGGACAGCAACTATTCACACAGCGCCTCACCGCTTCCCCCGTCGGACGGACTAAGGGCGAACCACATTCCGGGCAGTGGGTGGGCATTTCGTAGGGTTTTGTCCCCTCTGGCCGTAAATCCGTTAACACCCGCACCACTTCGGGGATAATTTCCCCTGCTTTGCGGATGATCACCCTATCCCCTACCCGCAAATCTAATTCCTGAATCCGATCCTCATTGTGCAGAGTAGCCCGTTGGACGGTAGTTCCCGCTACTTGGACGGGCTGCATCACGGCCATCGGGGTAACAGCGCCTGTGCGTCCCACATTGACGATCACATTTAGAACTTGTGTACTGACTTCCTCGGCTGGATATTTGAGGGCGATCGCCCAACGGGGGAACTTTTGGGTAAATCCCAGTCGTTGCTGTAAGGCCAAGTCATTTAACTTGACCACGACCCCATCGGTCATATAGGGTAAGGTTTTCCGTCCCGTCTCCCACTGGTCAAAATAGCCCAATACCGCCCCCAAATCCCCACAGTGTTGACGATTAGGATTGACCCGAAACCCCATCTGATGGAGGAATTCCAAGCATTCCCACTGGGTCGGAGGTTGTTGTTCCGGGTGGGAGGGGATATGGAGAGTATAGGCGAAAAAATCCAGACGACGCTGGGCAACAATGCGGGAGTCTAGTTGTCTTAACGTCCCCGCGGCCGCATTGCGGGGATTGGCAAACTGGGATTCTCCTGTGATTTCCCGTTGTTGATTGATGCGTTGAAACTCATCGAGGGGGAGAAACACCTCCCCGCGCACTTCTATTTGTGCCGGGGGTGGGTCTACATTGAGACGGAGGGGAATGCTGCGAATGGTGCGAATATTGGGGGTAATGTCTTCCCCAGTCATGCCATCTCCTCGGGTGACACCGCGCAGAAGTTGACCGTTTTCGTAGGTGAGGGCGATCGCAGATCCATCAATTTTGAGTTCACAAACATAGTCAAAGTCCGGCATTTCGTTCACTTGACGCTGCCATCGTTCCTCCCACTTGCGCAACTCCTGTTCATTAAAAGCATTTTCTAAACTATAAAGGGGAATATTATGCCCAACTGAGACAAATTGCGTCGCTGGTTTATCCCCCACCCGTTGGGTCGGACTATCGGGAGTAATCAGTTCAGGAAATTGGCTTTCTAAGTCTTGTAACTCCCGATATAACTGGTCATAAACAGCATCGGGCATAATGGGATCATCCAACACATAATAGGCATAACCCGCCTTTTGCAATTGAATCCGCAGTTGAATAATTCGGTGTTCTTGTTCAGGAGTTGGCATAATCCATCCTCAATTAATGCAACTTAACGGGGTTTAACCAGCGCAAAACTTCATCTTTCAAACGGTTTAAATCGCGATACACTTCCTGCTTAAACCATTGACCCACGGCATCCAACGGCGTGAAAAACGACCCCGCATTCCATTTCACGTCAGGCCCCAGAGGAATCGGGGTTAAATGATTCCCCGGTAAGATTTGCATAGACACCATCTGAGGGAATTTCGGCTCTAAAATGGGTAAAAGATCATAACTTTGATCCAAGTCATCTTGACGGAATTTAATGATTAAATTGCGGCGAACTTGATAATCGGTGTGAATTAAATCTAAAGTATCTTCAGGAGAAGGAGTAAACTCAAGATTAAAGGTCGGAGTCAGTTGAAATTGTTGGGCGAAGGGAATAGCCCGTTCTACCGGATAATTATTATAAGCCATCAAAATATTGCCCACTCTATCCACACTATATAAACTGCCAATGAGCAGATGGAGTTTACACCCCATACTGTGACCTAGGCCATAAATCGGCAGGTAGCGCTGACCGAGGGCATTTTTCGCTTGCAGACGGGACAGAATAGTTTCAAAACGATTGAGAACATCCCGGGCAATAGCGTTATGATCTAGAGTGTTGAGGAACGGTGTAGCAATGACTGCATACCCCGCTTGAGAGAGTGCTTCTAACAGCCAACGATAGGTAATATGGGGTGCGGTGCCAATAAATGCCCCTCCTAGAAAGTGAACGATACCCTTGGGATTAGGGGGCGTTAACACCCATCCACCAGAAATTTCTTGCCAGTCCATTGTTTTGTGGGAAAAAGAATGGTATCCGTGGGTTGGGTGCAGCAACAGTGAAACCCAACAACTCACCACTTTAGCAAAAATTATGGAATTTTGACATAAAGTCTTTGATCTAAACATTCAACAATAGCCAACGCCAACTCGTGCATCACTTCTATTGCAGCATCTTCATGTTTCTGATATTCATCAATATCTTTAATCTCTAATTTTTGACCGTGAGCAATTTTGTTTCTTCTCCCAACTAACGATTTAAGTTCAGTTTCATAGGTATCAATTAAGCTACAACTAATTCCCGTTTGAACTATATTCTCCTTAAAGATATTAGGATGCAGATTAGAGCGCGTTTCTAGCTTTACAGGAAATTCTATATATTCTTCTAGCAGTTGATTGAAATTACGGGTCACAAATTGCCAAATTTTTTCTGGTGATAAATCCTTTTTAAAATCTTTTAATTGTTTTTGTAGTGAAAATTGCGCAAGTTCATCTCGACAATCTTTCCTTTTGATTCTCATTTTTTGGAGTTCATCTAAATACAAATCTCAAGCAAATTTACAGAACCCTTCATAATGAGCATAAAGCATTGCCCAGAGTGCGCGCAGCATGACTTGATATCTGTCTGAACCTTTGCGTGCTGAGACAACTTGCGTTTTCAAAATACCTAACTCTGCAATTCTCCAGTCCAGATCCTCTTCTAACTGTTTGACAAAATTACTCATGAATCAGCTCCAAAAGTGCTGTTTCAATTACTTTAATTCTCCCTTTGAGCATTTCTGGTTTATTAGCTCCCGATCCTGTATATTGCTTAAATTCATCACTTTGAACAGTATTAATTATTTTGTGTTTGATAGCATCCATAGAAATTCGACTAATTTGTTCTAAAAGTCTAAAAGTACCTATTGTAATCGCCTCATAGTATGCGGGAGATAAATTTTTTACAGGTTTCTTCTTTCTATAGGAAGCAAAAGCAATTTCTCCTAAAGTATTTCCTAATATATCAAAAACTTTTTTAAACTCCCTCTCTTCTTTTTCATATTGGAAGTCAATTTTCCGGGTAATCACTTTTTCCATATATATATCAAGCCAATCCGGAACTTTACTTTTAAATGATTCAGGATCATTCTTTGCCGCAAAAAATCTTAAAACAAGCTCTTCATCGCCTTTTTTTTCTTTTTCTTGCTCAGGAAGAATTTTAGTACACAATACAAAACTGGGGTAGTCTGCCATCTTTTGGAGAAATTTATAAAATTTCTCACCTTCATCTCCCATTACTCTAGCCGAGCAATTACGGATTTCTTGTGGTGCTAAGATAGCTCCTCCAGTGTTCAAGCGCTTAAACATACTGTACCGCAAAAAGGACTGACTTTGCCTCTTAATAATTACAGTTCTAACCGAAGAGCGTTTAATTAACAACTTTAATTTTAAGGGTAAGTCTTCAAAAGTATTATCATTTAACTCTTCTATCAAGTCACACCCCTGTAACTTTAAAGGCTCTTTTCCTAGGCTTTTGGGATCAATAAACTGAATGACTGAGCTAATTCTTTGTAATCCATCAATAAGTTCTAAAACCGCATTCTCTTTTTCTATAACAAAAATTTGAGGAATAGGTAGTTCTAAGAGTATAGATTCAATCAGGCGTGATTTTTGAACATCAGTCCAACGAAAAAGACGCTGATAATCAGGTTGAATGATAATTTCTGGTTCGTCTGCCTTGTGCATATTAACAATTTCACCAAAGCTAAAATCTAACGATTCAGTACGAACTTCGCCAATTTTTTTGTCAATTATTTTATTCAAATCATCCATTTACTTTTATCTCTTTCTTACTCACTAAATTTAGTACTATTCATATTTTAATAGTCTTGTCACTTCCAATGCTTTAGGCAATTGCAGGTCATTTCCGAGATTAGTAAACTCGTTTCTAAGCTCCTCTTGAGTAAGTAACTGATGGATCTGCTCACCATATTCCTCCTAAACTGCTTCAGGATCTAGATCCACGTTCGTTGTGTTGAACCAAGCAAACAAGTTTTCAAGGAGAAGGTAAAGGTTTTGGTATGGCATGGATTCACTAAGCCATGAAGTACACTTTAGCCATTCTATCCCAACTCCACCTCATTTAAAACGGATTTAATTTTTTCTACAAGTTCTGCAACATTTTCTTTACGAAAAAATTCCGTAAGGCGGCGACTTTTCGGTTTATCGGGTAAAACGACCAAATTGGAAAACTCTTTGGCAGTCTTTTCTATGACTATTCTGTAGGCTTTGCTAGTAGCATAAGCAATACACACATGGTAATGTGTCTTGTAACATTCTAGATAAGTCGTTAAACGCTTTGCTACTAAATCAATCTGTACCTCATCCAGGGGATCTAATTGGAAATCATATTCCACAATCTGTGTTTCTTGTTCATATTCTTCTGGCACTGGTCCATATAATCCTGAAAGAGTGACTTTATGAATAAGTTTTTGTCGATCACTAAGATTTTTTTCCAGACGTTCTTTAATGAAGCGGTGGGAACGAGATTGAGAGTAAGGTTTACCACCAGAACAAGGAATAATCAGTAAAATGCGCTTTTTGTCTGAAGGCTGAAAGGATTTTTGGGAAATATTAAAATCTTCTGGCTTATATTTCAAAGAAACGATCTGTTGATTATCCACAACTTCTAGGTTGCGAGGACAGGTTACAACAACACGAGATAATCTAGTTTGTAAAGATTGATCTTCATAAGCAAGAGCATTCACGGCAGAACGTAAATGAGGGATTTGAGATGTATACTCTATAATATACTCTTGCAACTCATTTGCCCTAATCGCTGCTTTGGTAGTTTGCACTAGATTGAAATCCATTTCAAGGTTATGTAAAGCTAGATCAGCATAATATTTACTCTTATAGTAACCATGATGGACAGGGCGACCTTTAACATCAGAAATAAAAGCTTCTTGGATATGTTTTAAATTTGCTTTTTGGCAGATTTGACAGTTACAAATTATATTATCCATTTCTAGAATAGGATGAGGAATTCTATTGTGTGGATCAAGATAACTTAGACTCCTCGCTTCCTGTACATAAGAACTAGAGTCAAATGTATCCACTCCTAAATAAGATAATAAAGGAATTAATGTTCCTGTAATTCCAAAAATATGAATGGGTGTTATATTTTTTTTGTCTTCAGGAATACTATTCTTAACCCCTCTTAAAAGATCCACAATGACTTCATATTTCTTTGCTCCTCTTAGTGGAACAAGAGAACCTATTGCCAAACCAATAGGATGATTGATTTTTTTGAAAACTTGTCTAACATAATATTCAATCTGTTGACGACTTTGACCATGAACTGCTACATAAAAAAAAGGATTCCATTTAGTAGATTTTTGAAGCAGTAAAGCTGCTTCAATAGCATTAAATAAACTTTTATTAATACGCTCTTTGGCTTCAGATTCAATGAGCTTTGGATGAATCGGATAATCTAAACTAGCAATGATATTACCACCGAAATCTTTTTGTAAGTTTAAGATAGATTGAAATCCTTGATGTTCATCTAAACATAATCCATAAGGTGATAAATCTATGTTTTTTTTAGACAATAATTGAAAACCGCCTGAGTCTAGGAAAATAGGAGCATTATATTGAACGCCAGAATCTTCTAGATAACGTCTTTTTATGCCAAGTTTACGCCATGTCTCAACTCCCTTATATTTTTTGGCAATGAAATTCAGAAAATGAAGTACCTGGGACATAACAGGGATATTCCGGGTTAATAGTCCGTTGTCATTATTAGCATGAAGAATATATTTCCAAATCCCTCCACCACTAGCTTTAGTGCTAGTCACTAGACATACAACAGGGAATAAAAAAGGTGTTTGAATAGTGTAGTCTTGAATTTTGAGTGAACCCAATCGACCATATTCAAAATCTTGAGAGTTAAACATAGTTCGGAATGATTGAGATAGTGTTGAGGTTTCCTGTGTTAATAATAGCGTGCCTTTCAAGGGAAACTGAAACCCCCGGAATAAGCTAACGATCACAACAATCCCCTACCTCTTAATAAGGTAAGGGAGTTTTAAACTGTGGGGGGTAATCCTTTTAATAGATTAAATGCCCAAACGTTGATAAATCTGGTCTAGATTTTTTAGGTGTTCTTGGGGATCAAAACACTTGTTAATTTCATCAGAGGATAGGTAAGTGTTGATTGTCGGTGCTTGGCGTACCAAGGCTTGGAAATCGCCATCAGGCTGATTCCAAGCGGTATGAGCGCAGGATTGGACGGCACGATACGCTTCCTCGCGACTCATGCCTTTTTCGACTAAAGCGAGTAGGACTCGTTGACTGAAAATTACGCCACCGTAGATGTTCATATTGCGCTCCATGTTATTGGGATACACTTGTAGGTTCTTCACCAAGTCGGTTATTTCGTGCAACATGAAATGAATCAGGGTGCAACTATCGGGCATGATCATCCGTTCTACGGAACTATGGGAAATGTCCCGTTCATGCCAGAGTGCGACGTTTTCTAGGGCAGCTACGGCATTCCCGCGTATAATCCGCGCCAGTCCGGTTAATCGTTCTGAACGGATGGGATTGCGCTTGTGAGGCATGGCGGATGAGCCTTTTTGTCCTTTGGCGAAGAATTCTTCTACTTCTAAAACATCGGTCCGTTGTTGGTTGCGGATTTCAACGGCAAAGCGTTCGATGGAAGCAGCAACGAGGGCGAGGTGTTGAATAAAGTTGGCGTGGCGATCGCGAGAAATAACTTGAGTGGAGGCGGTATCGGGTTCGAGTCCTAGTTTTTGGCAGGCGATCGCTTCTACCCGAGGATCAACATTGGCATAAGTCCCCACTGCCCCGGATACTTTGCCAACGGCTATATCTTGGCGCAAGTGAACGAGGCGATCGCGATTCCGCAACATTTCCGCTAACCACCCTGCTAATTTAAAACCATAGGTGATGGGTTCGGCATGGATACCATGAGAACGCCCCACCATCACGGTATAACGATGTTGTTGGGCTTGGTAACGGATGGCTTGAATACAATCTTCGAGGGACTCTAAAATCAGATTCAAACTGGCCACCATCTGTAAGGCTAGACCCGTATCTAAAACATCGGAACTGGTTAAGCCTAAGTGAATATAGCGCCCTGCATCCCCCACATATTCGTTAACGTTGGTTAAAAAGGCGATGACATCATGACGGACTTCGGCCTCAATTTCGAGGATGCGTTGCGGTTCGAAATTGGCTTTCTCTTTAATTTCTGCGATCGCTTCTGAAGGAACTTGACCTAACTCTGCTTGGGCTTCACAGACAGCTATCTCTACCTGTAGCCATGTTTTATATTTATAGGTATCTGTCCACAATTCACCCATTTCGGGCAGAGTATAGCGTTCGATCACAGTGGGTCTTCTTGGAATACAACGCTCATATTCTACTACTCAAGGGTATCTTCTCCCCATTTTGCATTAAGACTTAATAATTTCGTTCACTGTGAACAGCAAGATTTTGAGAACTGATAATTAAGGCTTGCTGAATAACTTTGCTCCGGGTGGAGAACAGGGGAATCACTTGATCTCAGTGAGAGAACGAGCAGAACGTTTCCGACGTTTACTCACGGAAAATGGGATTAACCCCGATGAAATTTAAGTTCTAAAACGATAGGATGAGTCAAAATGTCCTGATGGCTGTGCTATGGTTAATCTCACCCCAAGGCAGAAAACCCTGCCTACAATGTACGATCTACCCAGTGAAGAAGTAGGAGAACCGGGTTTGCCCGACCAATTCCACCCCCTACAAGCCGAATTACTGCGTCTGACATTTCAACCGGGCAATTACGACCCAGAACAGGTTTTTTCGGCAATGGATCTCAATGTTTATTACGATGAGAACCACACCAGACGATATAAACGCCCCGACTGGTTTGGGGTGGTGGGAGTGCCTCGCTTATACGAAAATCGAGACTTGCGCTTAAGTTATGTGGTGTGGCAAGAAGGAGTTAGTCCTTCTCTGGTAGTGGAATTATTATCCCCAAGTACCCAAGATCAGGATTTAGGACAAGTGGAAGGGGGGGCGGATGGAACACCGACCAAATGGGAGGTGTATGAGCAGATTCTGAGTGTCCCCTACTATGTAGTATATGACCGGACGATGGGGGGGTTTCGAGGGTTTGAATTAGAAAGGGGAGCAACAGCCGAATCCCCTCGCTATGTGGAAGTAGAACTAAGGGAGAATCGCTGGTGGTTGGAGGGATTGGAATTAGGAGTGGGTTTGTGGCAAGGGACTTATGAGAATGTGAATCGTTTATGGTTACGTTTCTATGGGAGTTCGGGGGATTGGATTCCTACGCCGACGGAACAGGAAAGACGGGCTAGAGAGTCCGCCGAACAACGGGAAGCACGGGAACGGCAAGCTAGAGAGTCCGCCGAACAACGGGAAGCACGGGAACGACGGGCTAGAGAGTCCGCCGAACAACGGGAAGCACGGGAACGACGGGCTAGAGAAGCAGCAGAAGAACAAGCGGAACGTTTCCGACGCTTACTCATGGAAAACGGGATTAATCCCGATGAAATTTAAGTTTTAAAACGATTGCCCCCCTGCTCCCTAACCCAGTTATTCAGCCAGCCCTAATTAACGCCCAACTTACGGCAATAACTCAAAAAGGTATTCTGTAACAACATTGTCACCGTCATTGGTCCGACGCCTCCCGGCACAGGGGTAATGGCTCCGGCCACATTGACCACATTGGCAAAGTCCACATCACCCACTAAACGCTTTTTCCCCGTCTCCTCATTCAGCACGGAGTTAATCCCCACATCAATTACCACAGCGCCGGGTTTTACCATCTCGGCGGTGATTAAATTGGGTTTACCGACAGCCGCCACTAAAACATCGGCTTCGCGTGTAACAGAGGCTAAATCGGGGGTGCGGGAGTGCGCCATTGTAACGGTGGCGTGTTCCGCCAACAGCATTAAGGCTAAGGGTTTGCCCACCAAAATACTCCGACCCACCACAACGGCTTTTTTCCCGGCTACACTTAAATCATAGGCTTTCAGGATTTCCATCACGCCCGCCGGGGTGCAACTGCGTAGTCCGTCTTCTCCGCGCAGGAGTCGCCCTAGGTTGAGGGGATGGAGGCCATCTGCATCTTTGTCGGGGTGGATTTGGTGCAACAGGGTCACATCGTCGAGATGTTTCGGCAGGGGAAGCTGAACCAGGATGCCGTCTACCCGTTCATCTTGGTTCAATTGTGCGATCGCCTCGCTGAGGGTTTCCTGAGTCGTATCGCTGGGGAAATGCTTACCAAAGGAGGCCATGCCGATTTTCTCACAAGCCCGCTCTTTATTACGAACGTAAGCGGCGCTGGCGGGATTATCCCCCACCATCAACACCGCTAAACCCGGAGGTCTACCCTGTTTGTCTACCCAGTCCGGGATTTTCGCTTTCAGATCCTCCTGAATTTTTTGGGCTAGGGTTTTACCATCTAAAAGTTGAGCCATCGGACTTAAATCATGAGATTGTAGACTTTGGATTGTACGGGAAATTTATGTCAATACGTCAACTCTTACTATTCCCTTTAGTATTAGGCAGTGCGATCGCCTGTAACCCCCTCTCAGGAGATTTTACCCCCCTAACAGAAGTCCCCAATCAATCTCCCGGAACTTCAGTCACCGTCAGGGGAAACGTAGAACAAAAAGCCCCTTTTTTAACCGGAGGAGCTTATCAACTCCAAGATGAAAGCGGCAGCATTTGGGTCTTTACCGAACAGGCTTTACCTGAATCGGGTCGCCCCCTTTCTGTCACCGGGAAAGTGATCTATGAACCCCTAGAATTAGACGGTTTAGATCTCGGAGAAGTGTATCTTCAGGAACTAGAACGCCCATGAATTCGTCTTTGATCCCCGTTGCCGTTGCCTTGCTCTACCAACCCGGGCGTTTCTTGATGCAGCTACGGGATGACCTCCCCACCATTCTTTACCCCGGATATTGGGCGTTTTTTGGCGGCCATCTTGAACCAGGAGAAACACCAGCCGAAGGATTAAAACGGGAGTTATGGGAAGAAATTCGTTATACTTTAACCCATGACCCCTACAAATTCGGTTGTTATTCTGATCAACGGGTCATTCGTCATGTTTTTGCCCTTCCCCTTACTGTTTCCCTAACCGATTTGCAATTGTGTGAAGGGCAAGACTGGGGGCTATTGAGTTTAGCAGATATTGAACGAGGAGCGTGTTTTTCCTCAAAAGCTAATTCAGTACGACCCATTAGCCCTCTTCACCGTCAAATTTTGTTAGATTTTATAGGAGAGAGTTCTGAGGATTGGTCAAAATATTCCCCAAATCCCTAAAAAGTTCTAAAGTGTGTTGCATTATGCTCCACGCACCCAAACTTTCAGGGAAAATTTATCCGGTGGCATCGGCTCAAGTCATTTTGACACAGTTAGCTTGCTCTCGCCTACGGAAGAATAACGCCCAGCAACCAACCCCGTGATCAACCTGTCTTGTAATAAACCTTTGGTTGCAGACTGTATCGATTAAACTTCTGTAGGGTTTTATTTACTATATTGCTTCACTGCCATTAATCATTGTTCAGCACACCCTTCCATGAACTATCAAGCCAAATTGAGATCCCAATTCACCCGTTTATCCTCCCGTCTCCTCACTTATGGTGCGCTCGCCACTTTGGTTGCAACTTCTGTGGTTACGGTTGGTCTAACGTCAACTGTCAAAGCGGCTTTAGAAGATAGCCCAAAAATTGTCATTGATGAAGTTTGGCAAATTGTCAATAACGAGTTTGTCGGTCGTAACTTTGACCAAGCCGCCTGGCAACGGAAACGGCAAGAATTGTTAAGTCGTGATTATAGTTCCCAAGGGGAGGCCTATAAGGCGATTCGTCAAGCCTTACGAGACTTGGGCGATCCTTATACGCGCTTTTTAGATCCCAAAGAATTTGAGGAGTTAACCAGTCAAACGACCGGGGAGTTGTCTGGAATTGGTGTGCGTTTAACTTTAGATGAAAAAACCAATGCTTTAACGGTCGTGGATCCGGTGGACAATTCTCCGGCTAAGGCGGCAGGAATCCAAGCAGGCGATCGCATTTTACAAATTGATGGTCAGTCTACAGCCTTAATGAGCGTTGAACAGGCCAGTGAGTTAATTCGCGGGGAACAAGGCACCGACATCACCCTCCAACTCAATCGACCGGGACGAGGCCTGTTTGAGGTGACATTAACTCGCGCTCAAGTAGAAGTTCCCGTTTTGCACTCCTCCCTCAAACAGGAAGGGGAGGTCAAAGTCGGCTACTTGAAACTGGATGAATTTAGCTCCCACGCGGCCGAACAAATGAGAAAGGCCATCGACCGTTTAGAAGGAGAAGGAGTCAACGCCTTTGTCTTAGACCTGCGCGGCAACCCCGGCGGGTTATTATTCTCTAGTGTCGATATTGCCCGGATGTGGATGGAAACCGGAACCATTGTCCGCACCGTAGACCGCAAAGGAGGCGATCGCGCCTATTCTGCCAATCGCACCGCCATCACGAATCTCCCCCTCGTGGTTTTGGTCGATGGCTATTCCGCTAGTGCCAGTGAGATTCTAGCCGGAGCCTTGAAAGACAACGGACGAGCGGTCATTGTCGGCAGTCGCACCTTCGGCAAAGGCACCGTACAATCTGTTCATAGTCTCTCCGATCGTTCCGGGTTAGCTGTTACCATCTCCCGTTACTATCCCCCTAGTGGCGTAAATATCAGTCAAAACGGTATTACCCCTGATGTTCCCTTAGACCTCACCGGGGATCAAGTCCGTCTCTTGCGCTCTAATCCCAGTTTCTGGGGAACCAGTCGGGATCCCCAATACCGTCAAGCCATTTCTGTCTTACAAAGCAATGTCGGTCGTAAGCCCGTTTTACCCCCCTCTCTTCTTCCCGCCCCTCTGAGCAGTCGTCAGGACGGAAAACCCGCCATCGACTAACCGTATCAGAAAATGGGGAGAAAAACGTCAATTGTAATTGATTGTAAATTCTCCCCATACACAAATTCTTGCGTTATAATGAGAGAATAAGCACGGGGATCACGAAAAACAAACTTTCTGAGGTAATCAGTTCAAGTGATGGCTTTCAAGATAAATCTGAAACGGTCACTTAAACTTAGAAGTTTAATTTAAATTATGACTTTTTCCTGAAACCTAAGAAAGGGTTGGAAAACAAGTTTAGAAGTCCCTGGCACCTACAGCAAAACCAGAGGTGTCACTACAAGACAAGTTGCTGACTCCCTAGAGATGCCAGAGTAGATTTCTAGGTGCAGAGCGGAATGGCGATCGCATGAATCGAGCCGTGCGATCGCTTTTTTTGTCTAAATCCTTTTCTTCAAGCTTTTAACAATCTAGCACTTCCTCATCATAGGGCGGCACAGCCAGACTCATCATATTGCCCCCCGGACTATCCTCCGGTAAGCGTTCCAACAGCGCCAACAAGCGATAGGCATAGGAATCATCTTGCTTCGCCCTTGCGGCTAAATAGAGCTTTAATTCAGCTAATACTTCGTCAGGAATATTCATCGGGACAGGGATTAGTGATTAGTGATTAGTGATTAGGGAGTGGGCAAGAGGTGATAGGGAAGAGGGAATAATTATCAACTCCCTTCCCCTCTCTTCCCCGACTCCCGGAGTTTTTCAGCAAGCCCTATTTAAGCGTGAGCGTTGAACTTACCCTTCACTCACACCCACAGCCACTTCTTCCTCTTCAACAGCGGAAACGTCCTCCGTCTCAAGCTCTTCTACAGCCTCGGAAGTTTCATCCGCAAACTCTAGTTCTGAGGGATCAATCCCTTGCTGTTGTTGCAGCAGTTTCTGGCGATACTTCTGAGCCATCTCCTCCGCTTTCTCAAAGACTAACTCTTTATTGCGCAACATATCCCCCGCTTCGGGTTCCAACTGCTTGGTAGACAGGGAAATCCGACCCCGTTCAGCATCTAAGTCAATGATCATGACCTTCAGTTCATCATTCACCGCAAAGACACTATGAGGCGTGTCGATATGGTCGTGGGAAATTTCCGAGATGTGTAGCAGACCACTCACCCCGCCAATATCGATAAAGGCACCGTAGGGCTTGATCCCACGCACCATCCCCGTGACCACTTCGCCCACTTGCAGCCCGTTCATCTTCCGTTCCACTAAAGCACGACGATGACTCAACACTAAACGATTCCGATCTTCGTCTACTTCTAAGAACTTCAGGGGCAAATCTTGGCCCACTAAATCCTCTTTGGCCTGACGAGTGCTAATATGAGAACCCGGAATAAAGCCCCGCAGCCCTTCAATGCGAACTAATGCCCCCCCTCGGTTTGTGGCGAATACATTAGAGCGAACCGTTGCATCTTCAGCTTGCAGTTGGCGCACCCGTTCCCAAGCCCGTAAATACTCAATGCGACGAATGGAAAGGGTTAACTGTCCATCCTCGTTCTCATCAGTCAAAATGAAAAACTCCCGCGTTTCATCCGGCTGTAAGACCTCACTGGGATCATCCACGCGGTTGATCGACATTTCTTGTATGGGAATATAGGCGGCCGTTTTTGCGCCAATATCGATCAGAGCGCCTCTGGGTTCCATACTAAATACAGTCCCGGCTACTATATCCCCCGGACTAAAGTGATAGTCGTATTTATCTAGTAAGGCGGCAAAATCGTCGTGGGTGAAACCAATGTCTTTTTTCTGATTATAACTAGCGGTTGTTTGTTGACTGACCATGTGTGTATTGTTTCCTATGTTCTATCTCCGTATTTGTCTGCTATTTACTGTGACTCAAGGGTAAGATAAGGTCTATCCTATAATCCATGTTTGTTCATCCCGAGGCTAACCCGTTAGTATTTCACGAAGAGATATTTTTGGGAAAGTCTGGTTTCCTGAGATCCGGTTTTGCGAGCCATAACGCTTGACTCAAAAATGGACTTGGCTCAGAAATCGATTAGAGGAGAACAATCTGAATTAAGCTCCCACTCCCTTGACTGCCAATCAGCGCGCCGAAAGAGGACAAAACCTGTCCTCTCGCCCAGTTCAACCAGGGGGGAAGGCAAAAGCATCAATCCTGCAAAAACAGCAACAATAATGGTTATTTGCCTTATTCCTTAATTTGGGGCTGACAATTACATACTATTTCGAGTTTAGCATTTTAATGAATGCACAGAATTATTATAATAACCGATTTTGGTGATTTCCGATAGCCATTGCAGCCGAAAACTCTCAGGAGCAATTTTGGCAAGGGGACACCCAGGGCTGACAAGTTAAGCTTTTTGTCCTCTGTCAAGACAAGAGGGAATAAGGGGGAGTCGGGAAAACACAGTTGGGTCCACCATTGAACAAAAATAGCGACGCACTTCCTCACCTCGCGGAATGCAGGTGGAGGAGCATTCATGTTGAGCAGAGGGGCTTATGTTGAACATCAAGAACATTGCCAAATTTGCGATACTGTCCCAGGATGTCATTGACTTGTAAGACTCGTTCCTCCAGAGTTCCGCTAACCCTGAAAAATGGCACTCGTCTTTCAGCTAAATCCCCTTGGATCTGCTTCTGAAACCATTGCCGCTTCTGATCTCCACTGCGATCCCAAGTGTCTGCATAGGGAATATCGGTGTCGCAGAGGAAAAACAAGTCGTAGCGTTTCTCTGCGGCCCGTGCCAGTTGGGTCAAAAGCGGGCTGACTGTGCCATGGTAATCTTTGGCGAAGACATAGGTTGTGATGGGGCTGGTGTCACAAAAGAGGTACTGACGGGCTTGCTGGGTGAGTGCATCTTCTTGACTGTTGTGCTCTGGGGCGATCGCCTCAAACTGATCCAGAGTGATGCGCCGATTAACCTGGTGTTTTAGCCAATACTCTGCGCCGTATTCCGGCATCCAGACTGTATGGTGCTGTTGGGCGAGGGTTCGGGCGAGGGTTGTTTTGCCAGTTGAAGGTGCGCCCATGAAGCAGACCTTGGTGATCAGGTCGGCATAGACCAGAGGGTGGAGGTATTGCCGACCCCCAAAGTAGTCCTGGCGGAGAGCGGTTCCACTGATGGGTACAGAGGCGCGTGCTTCATCGATCCTACGGTCAATCGCGCCGAGAGCTTGGCTAACGTGGTCGCCATAGAACTCGCTGGAGTAGAAATGGGTAATCTGTAGACCATTCAGCTTTTTGAGAATGTAGTTTTCCTGTTCACGACAGATTTCCGGCGTGTCACCATAGCTTTCTGGGCCATCCCATGCCTCAATGATCTGGATCGTTGGGTACAGTTTTTGAATCCATCCGGCGCGCACTTGAAGCGGCACATTGATCACGTCGGTAGCATAAACCATGACGACCAATTCATCCACCTCACCTAGGGCGGTTTCCACAAGCATCTGATGTCCCCGGTGAAAGGGGGCGAATTTGCCCAGTGTTAAACCCCGTCGCATTTGCCCTCCTTGATGCTTACACCGGAGGTCCCTAGGCTTGATCGCCTTGTGCCTAGATGCCAACGCCAATACCCAAACAGAGCATTGAGCAGAAATAGCAACCACATGAAGATCATCAAGTCTCCTGCCGCGCCCCCGGCTCTAAAGCGCAGAAACCACATCCCAATGGTGATAATGTTGAGGAGGATGTAGAGTAACCACTGCTCTTTGTAGCGCCACATCATTAAGAAGGTCGCCACGATGGACAGCACATTGGTAGTAGCATCAATGAAAGGCGTATTCTGGCGAGGATTTAGACCGAGGAGGAATCCCAGTCCCACGGTGCAAACCAAGCAGAGGGATGCGATCGCCCACCACTGCCGCCCGGTCAGTTCTCTCATTTCCACGGTTTTATCTTGCTGAGTGTGGCGATACCACAGCACATAACCGATCACACCCGTTGGGACGAAGAAAAGGAGGTTGAGATAGACTTCTCCGTAGAGTCCGTTATTGTAGGCTAAAACAGAGTAGGAAAGGCTGTTGTAGAGGCCAATCAGGTATCCTGCACGGCGACCAATGGCGATCAGACCAACGCAGAGAATGCCGGATAGGAGGACTGTGGCATCGAAGAGGCTCGTTGCTAGATAGGCACTCACGATTCCCCCAATAACCAACAGAAACGCCAGCCATAGGCGGTCGAGACGATCAATTCGTGATGACCAAAGCATCACGAAGAGGCCATGACTTCGGAGGCTTCATGAGAGGGGGGATAGTCCCAGTTTTCATCCCGGGGGGGGTGTTCCATCTGAGTTTGTAGATGATTGAGGGTTTCGATAAAGTCTTTAATCCCTTGAAATTGACGATAGACGGAAGCGAAACGAACATAGGCCACTTCGTTTTCCTCTTTAAGGTAGTGCAGGGCGAGTTCCCCAATTTCGCGGCTGGTGGTTTCCCGACTAATCCGTTGTTGAAGTTTGGTTTCAATTTCATCAACCAAGGTTTCTAAACGGCTGTTGGGAATCCCGGTTTTCTCACAAGCTCGCACAATGCCGCGTAGGAGTTTAGAACGGTCAAAAAGTTCTCGACTGCCATCCCGTTTCATGACGGTAATGGGCGCAAATTCAATGCGTTCGTAGGTGGTAAACCGATGTTTACAGTTGAGGCATTCCCGCCGTCGCCGCACACTTTGTTCGCTTTCGGCAGAACGGGACTCTAACACCCGACTTTCAGTATGTTGACAGAGGGGACATTGCATAAATTTAATCTATAAATTTAGTCTATTTTGTTAAACCCATGAGTTCAACCCGGCCAAACCCACCACAAGGTTCTACTCTTTAGTTTATCCTAAAGTGTAGAACCCTGCGGTCGGTTAGTAAATTTGTTGAGGGGGGCGGGGGAGGGAGCAGACTAGCTGAAATTCCCATCGGGCCATTTACTCCCCATCGGATTATTTACTTATGAATGCTCCACCACCTGCGAGGGCGCGAGGTGGGGGAGTGCGTCGCTCTTTTTGTTCAAATTTACTTTTCAATACGAGGCGGTTCACGGAAGGCGATCGCAAAGAAAAGAACGGCGATCCCACAAGCCAAAACCAAAATGTAAGCAACACTTTCCATGATTTTATGTCCAAAGGCTTAATGTGCAAATCTTCTGAGAGTTTGCCCAGTCGGGTCAAACTCCGGTTCATTCCCTAACCCATCCACCCCACAAGACCAACAGAGCGAGGGTAAGGGAGTTGATCATCAGTGTAACAACAAACCGAGAGCTTTCACAGTTTGGGGGATTTTCTAGGGTGATTTTCCGGTTGGGCAGACAGTCCCTCCGAAAGTTCAACAGTCACTCAGGACAGCCCGTTTAAACGGTGCCTTCTTTCTTCACCCGAGTTGTGGTGTCACCCAATTTCTGGAATATACCCCATTCCACTTGTTCCTCGATGTCGGCATCAATCCCGGCGAATACATCCCGGTAGAGGGTGCGGGAGCCGTGCCAAATGTGGCCAAAGAAGAACAACAGCGCGAAGACGGCATGACCAAAGGTAAACCAACCGCGAGTAGAGGTGCGGAATACCCCGTCAGACCCGAGGGTTTCCCGGTCAAAATCGAAGGGTTCACCCAATTGGGCTTTCCGAGCGATTTTCTTCACTTCTTGGGGATCCGTCAAGGTGGTGCCGTTTAAGGCTCCGCCATACATACTAACAGTGACACCGGCTTGTTCAATACTGTAACGAGACTCAGCGCGACGGAAAGGAATGTCGGCGCGTACCACACCATCGGAGTCAGTGAGAACGATGGGGAAGGTTTCAAAGAAGTTGGGCATCCGACGCACTTCTAAAACGCGACCTTCGCTGTCTTTAAACACGGGATGACCCAGCCAACCTTTAGCAATCCCATCCCCACTGACCATTGAACCAACCCGGAATAAACCCCCTTTGGCGGGGCTATTGCCGATGTAGTCATAGAAAGCCAATTTTTCGGGAATTTCTGCCCAAGCTTCTTCGGGGGTTGCGCCATCAGCAATGCTGGCCTCGACTCGACGGCTAATTTCTTGTTGGAAATAGCCTTGGTCCCACTGATAACGGGTGGGTCCGAACAGTTCGATGGGGGTGGTGGCGCTGCCATACCACATGGTTCCGGCTACCACAAAGGCCGCAAAGAACACGGCGGCGATACTGCTGGATAGAACGGTTTCGATGTTCCCCATCCGCAAAGCTCGGTACAAGCGTTCGGGGGGACGAACGGTCAGGTGGAATAGACCGGCAATAATCCCCACAATCCCCGCCGCGATGTGGTGAGCTACGACTCCCCCCGGATTAAAGGGGTTAAAGCCAGCTGGCCCCCACTCTGGGGCAACGGGTTGAACATGACCTGTGATGCCGTAGGGGTCAGAAATCCACATCCCCGGTCCGAAGAGTCCGGTGAGGTGGAATGCCCCGAAACCGAAGCAGAGTAAACCAGATAAGAACAGGTGAATGCCAAACATTTTGGGCAGATCCAAAGCGGGATCTCCCGTGCGGGGATCTCTGAAGAGTTCGAGATCCCAATAAACCCAGTGCCAACAAGCGGCTAAGAATAACAGACCGGAGAGAACGATGTGGGCGATCGCCACTCCTTCAAAAGACCAAAAACCGGGATCGGTGTAAGCTTCACCTGTTACATTCCACCCCCCCCAAGAGGAGGTGACACCCAAGCGAGACATAAAGGGAAGTACAAACATCCCTTGTCGCCACATGGGGTTTAACTCGGGATCACCGGGATCGAATACGGCAAGTTCGTATAGTGCCATAGAACCCGCCCAACCTGCCACCAGAGCCGTGTGCATCAGGTGAACGGAAATCAGACGGCCTGGATCATTCAGGACGACTGTATGGACTCTGTACCAAGGTAGTCCCATTGACTACGCTCCTCCTGTTGAAAATATTGTGTTTTTTATCATGAATGAGAAAATTCTGCACCTCGGCTGTTTGGTCTGCTCCAAGAATTAGAGATTTTGTCGCTCTCTTCTCATTCAGTGAAGAAGACTCAAGAGCTAAGGATTCAGGATTTTCTGAGAAAACTCAAGAATCGTTTAAAGAAGTGTAAACGATTCTGAGAACGGAATGCAAGTCAATTGATCGGACTCTGGGAATGGTCTTATTTATGGGTTAAACAAGTCTTCTGCTTTAGTCAAACGTTCTAAGGCTTGATCGGCACTCATTAAGCGTCTTAAGACCACTTGACCAATGCTAGACCCTGCCCCAAGGCTGTTGGATGGCTTGACCTCCACCATTAAAACCGCTTCCTCCGCTTGGTAGAGCCATAATTTCTCCCCGTGCTCAATCATGCCTAAGTTAAGCCGTTGAATTTGGGGTCTTCGTCGCCAGGCACTTTCATCCCACAATCCTCCAAACTCCCACACACGACCCACTAACCAACCATCAGATAAAAAAAAGTACTTCACAGTTCTTTACGTTTTGCGAGTTTTTACCATTTTGTGCTAAGGGAAAAGTGAAAGAAGCCCGCAGTTTCTATAATTTCTGCAAATTCTCTAGCGATTCCCCAAGAACCTCTAATACAATGTCTGGAACAGTGCTGAATCACTCAAATTTTCTCCCAGTCTAGAAAAAATTGGCATTCACGCAAGTACAAGGTAGAGACAGATGGGGCCACTGGATAAACAACCGGATTTCAACCACGGCGATCCGAACGTCGCAGAAGATCATTTACGGCAACTGACGGCAGAATTGGAACATCTTAAGCAAAATATCTTGCTTCAGTTGTCCCAAGAAATTGACCAACTGCAAAACCGGAAAACCCGACTCTTGGCCGAAACCGAGCAACTAGAATTGCAACGGCAAGAGCAACTGAGTCAACAACAAGAGTTAGCCAAACAACTGGCTCCAGCTTTAGCGGAGCAGGTTTTACAGAACCTCCAAAGCCATTTAAGCCAAAACTCGTTAGACAACGCGGGTCAATGGTCTAATGGCAATTTAGGTCAATACAATCAACAAAGCTATCGCCTAATTGCCTCTTTAGATGAAACGTTAAGAGCAACTTTTCGCACTCTGCAACAAGACCTTAGTAGTTATCAGAGTTCGTTGTCTCAGCAGTTGGGACAGATGTATAGCTTAGAGCAACAAGGGGAAATTATTCTAGATGCCTTGGTCAACCGTTTGCGGGAACAACTGCAAACCCAAGATCCGGTAGTCTCTCCCCCGGCACCGATACCGCCCAGATTTGAGACGGCAAGGGGGCCTGAGCGAGTCCAAGATCGGGCGGTTGCGGTGGAGTTGCCGAGCTTAGATTTGCCGACCTTGCCCCCGGAATCCCCTCCCCCGGTTGCCGAAATGCCCCCGGTGCTGCCCAAACCTCCCGTTGCGCCCCCTCCTGCTAAGAAAAAGGTTTCTATTTCTCAGTTGCAGTTAGGGTTTATTTTGGTCTTGCTGTCCTCCTTGGCCTTGTCTTTACAGAATGTGGTCATTCGGGTTATTCTCTCGCCTTCGACCATTTTCGGCTGGCGGGAAATTGGCGGGTTTATTACGCCGGGTTTTGGCAATTCCTTGTTGATTCTGTTTTTGCGGATGGTGGTGGTGGTGCCTTGTATGGCAATTTTGGCGCAAGTTCTCTATCCCAGTAGTTGGTCGGATATCCGTCGTTATTTGCAGTCGAAGGACTGGGCGGGTTTTAGCCAAATGATCGCCTGTGGGTTCTTCCTCTTTGCTTCTTCGGCCTTTATTTACATGGCTTTGGGGGATTTATCGCCGGGGGTAGCCCTGACGTTGTTCTTTATCTTCCCGGTGGTGACGGTTATCCTGAGTTGGCTGTTTTTCGGGGAACGGCCGTCTGTGGTGCGTAGTGCTGCGTCGTTGACGGTGTTTGCTGGGGTGGTTATTCTTCAGTTGCCGTCGGGGGGAGGCGCGGTGAGACTCTCGACATTTGGGATTGTGATGGCGATTCTTTCTGGGGTGACGTTTGCTCTCCATGTGCTGTTAATTCAGGCTTGTATGAAGAAGATTCACCCGATCCCGTTTAGTGTGGTGAATTTCTTTGTGATTTTTGTCTTTACGTTGGTGAGTTTGCCTTTGTTGCTCTATTTACCGTTGCCGGAGGTGGTGAAGATTGATATTGACCCGGGAATGTGGGTGAATTTACTCATTAGTGGTCTGGTGTTGGGGGGCCTAACATTGTTGAGCTACTTGGCGAATAATATCGGGATTAGCTACATTGGCGCGGCACGGGCTTCAATTTTTGGGGCAACGGGTCCGGCGTTTACGTCGTTAATGGCGGCGGGGATTATTGGGGCAACGTTGACGTTTAATCAGTGGATTGGGATGGCCGTTGTGACGGCTGGGGTGTTGGCGCAGAATTTGGAGCGCTTTTTCAAGAAACCTCCGGCTCCAAAGGTGGAAGATCAAAAAGAGGGTTAAGCATGGTGGATGATGTAAATTTTATGGAGTCTTTGCGCTGGACTCCCGAAGCTAAGGTCAAGTTAAAAAATATTCCCTTTTTTGTCCGTTCTCAAGCTCGTCAACGGATTGAACAGTTAGCCCGTGAGGGGGAGTTGTCTGAGGTGACGGCGGAGTTGGTGGAGCAGGCTAGGCTGGAGTTTGGGCAGTAAATGGGGGAACGGGGGAGAGGGGGAGCAGGGGAGCAGGGGAGAGGGGGAGTTGATAATTATTAACTATTCCCGACTCCCGACTCCCGATTCCCGACTCCCGACTCCCTGTTCCCCGACTTTCCCAACAACGAACTTGTAATGCTCTTGCCAGAGAATGCCTTTTTTCGTCAGAATAGAGGTAAAGATTTTTATTGTTTTGTAAATTTTTCCTTAAAGAAGTGACATTTAAAGAATTTTGTGATAAGCAATTTGACGCGGATCTAGCCATTGCGGGCGGGGGGATTGTGGGGGCAACCTTAGCGGCGGCTTTGAAGGGGAGCGGCTTACGGGTGGTAATCATTGAAGCGCAACGGCCAGCCCAAGCGAAGGCGCGCCAGCGTGCCTATGCTCTCTCGGTGTTGTCGGGGCGGATTTTTGAGCAGATTGGAGTATGGGGTCAAATGTTGCCCCAGATTGCTAAATTTCGCCGAATTAGCCTCTCTGATGCGGATTATCCCCAAATTGTTCATTTTCAGCCGGAAGAGCTTGCGACGGAGGCTCTGGGCTATGTGGGGGAACATTCGGTGGTTTTGGGGCAGTTGCAGGGGTTTTTAGCGGGGGCGGAGAATATAGAGTGGCTTTGTCCGGGGCAGTTGGTGGAGGTGGAGGAGAACGGATGGGGGATGAATCTGACGGTGGCACTGGGGGAGGAACGGCGCAAATTGCGGACTCGTTTGTTGGTGGGGGCGGATGGGGCGCGATCGCATCTCCGGAGTTGGGCGGGGATTAAAACCAAGGGCTGGAAGTATTGGCAATCCTGCGTGACTTTTACTATTCGCCATGATCAGCCTAACAATGAGACGGCCTATGAGCGGTTTGGCTATAGTGGACCGATGGGGATTTTGCCCTTGCCGGGGAATCGTTGTCAAGTGGTGTGGACGGCTCCCCACGGGGAAGCGAAGGCGTTGCAAGAGTTAGATTCGGGGGAGTTTTTAGCACGGTTTAAGGAACGGACGGCGGGGGTTTTCGGGAATGTGGAGTTAGTGGGCGATCGCTTTTTATTCCCGGTGCAGTTGATGCAGTGCGATCGCTACATTCAAAACCGCCTTGCCTTGATTGGGGATGCTGCCCATTGTTGCCACCCCGTCGGAGGACAAGGCCTCAATCTCGGGATTCGCGACGCGGCCGCCTTGGCCGAAGTGTTACGGCAAGCCCAGACTCAAGGGGAAGATATCGGCAGTATCGCGGTTTTAAAGCGTTATGAACAGTGGCGGAGGCGGGAAAATTGGGTTATTTTGGGCTTTACTGATTTTCTCGACCGAATGTTTTCAACGGCTTGGTGGCCTGTGGTGACAGTGCGACGTTGGGGCATTTTGATGTTAAAACATATCCGCCCCCTCAAGTTATTTGCTCTGCAATTAATGACCGGACTCAAAGGACGCGCTCCCCAACTGGTTCAGTCTAGGTAGGGCTTGCTGAATAAGTCCGAGAGTTGGGGAATCGGGAGTCCAGTTAATGGAGAATGAGGATCCAGAACAGAAAGGTGAGGGCGATCGCACTACCATGGTGGGGCAACAAAAACCGCCCGGATTGTTTAGCAATTTTTTGGGTCAAAATCACCGAACACAATAACCCCACCCACAACGTCACCCCCTGCAAAAACCCAATCACCGCCGGATCCGCTACCCAGATCGGTCCACTCACCCCCGTTATCCCCAAGGTGGCCATCGTCACCGGAACAATTCGCCCCGCCTCCCCTAACCCTAAATCCAAATAATGGGCTAAATTGACCCCCAAAACCAAAGGCAGATAACCATAGGCTAATTCCAACCAAGGACGGGGTTTCGGGGTTTGTAGCCAGCGATGGCTCAGTTGGATCAGGGCATGGGCGAACAGGGGGGCGATCGCAGGCAATCCCAAGGCCAAAACCGCCGCGCCTAAATGGGGGCCAAAGGCCGCTAAATCCAAGGGTAGATCCCAACGCTCCACCACCACAGGCAACCGCCGCATCAATACCCCTCCCAAGAGCAAAAACAGCAAGGCTACCTCATAACTCTGGGGGGTGTGAGTTGTCCAGAGTTCAATCCCCGGCGGCCGCAGGTTCACCGCTACAGAACGATGGGGACAGGCTTTTAAACAGGTCATACACAGCACACAATCGCGGTTATCCTGAAGCTGGGCGGGGTGCGAATAGAGGGGGCAGCCCGCCGTTTCCTGACCTTCCCCCTTGGCTGGCCCTCCCTTATAGCATTGATAGGTCGTACATTCCGCCGCACAAATCCCCGTTTGGGCGCGCAATTCGGTTATTGACAACTTGGCAAATAGGCCATTCATCCCCCCAATGGGGCAGAGATAGCGACACCAAAACCGCCGTTCAAACAGCAGGGAACAAATCACCGCCCCCCCGGTAATTAGCAATAACAAACAACTGGAAAGATAGGCGGTATTGGGTAAATCCCAAAGCTCTTCCCAGAGAAAAATCAAGGCAAATAAGCCAAACAAAAACCAACCCCCCCATCGTTCTGCTGTCTGTCGGGGCCAAGGTTTCAATTCACGGGGCCAGAGTTTCAGGGAGAGTTTTTGGGTCAATTCCCCATAAATCATAAAGGGACAAACGGCACACCACAGGCGACCCACCAAGGGAAACCCTAACAAAACGAGGGGCCACCACCAAGCCCAAAATAGATTTAACGCTACATTTTGATCACGGGTTTGGGGGCCGACGAACAGCATAATCACGACTAAGGCAAAGACCCAAGTAGTGATGCCATAGTTTAAACCTTCGGGCCAGAACTTACTTTTCAAAAATGCCCGCAGTTGGGGATAGGTTTTGAGTAAGTTCAGCCGTAGCCGTGTTTTTTTCGTATCCGTAGACCAAAAGAGTTCTTCGGTGAGTTCTGTGGCCTGCTCTCCTTGGGTGACGGCGCGTTTGACTAAGGCGGTGAGTTCTCGTAAGTTGTTGGGGAAATCGTAGGCTTGGAGGCGGCGCAGGGCTTCGGGGGTGACGCTGGGTTTGGGGATGCCCCGACTGCGGCAGTAGAGATTGAGGTTGTAGTCTAGGAGCGATCGCAAATCGGTTTTACGCACCCGCAGAGGCGGCACTTTAATCTGTTGGGCTGTGCATTGCACAAATTCGGGGGCTTTGCGCTCGGCAATAAGGATGATGCGGGCTGGGCAGGGTTGGGGAATGGGGGGCTTGTCGGGATCACGGCTGACGGGACAATAGGTTTTAGTGGCGAGGAGTTGGAGAATTTTGGGTTGGAGTTCGGCGGGGAGATCCTGAATATTATTTAAAACGACTGTACCTTGCCCCACCCATGCTAGGAGTCCGGGGTTGCCGTTGCTGCGGCCGAAGAGTTCTGAGCCACTGGCTTGTAATAGGCCGCTAGTGAGTTGAATCATGGGCTCCCGTCGTTGGGGGGAACTGTAATGAATCAGGCTGGCAATGTTGTCTTTTTCTAGGCCAGGTTCGCCAAAAATGAGGATTGATTCTTGGGTTTGGGCGGCTTGTTTGATCTGTTGGCGGAGACGGAGGGCGTAGCGACTATCGCCGATGATACCTCGACGGATGCGGGGGACAATATAGGGGCGGAGTTGGGTTTGGCGTTGTCGTTCATATTCGAGTTGGGCGGCGAGTTCTTCCCGTTCGGTGGTGGCTTGTTCCAGTTGGGCGGCGAGCCATTCTAGCTTGTTCATGGGTTTTGGGTGCGTTGAACCTGTATCCATTCTAGTGGGGATTTGCGATCGCCTATAATTTGAGAATACTTGAAGAGTTGGGCGGTGGCACGAAGAAGGATCAGCAGTCAGACAATGGATAATCTAACTACTATTCTCAGTAAGCAAGTAGGATGTACTAAATGATAAATATCCTAAGAGCGATATCACCGGGGTTAAAGTGACCCCGTAGGATTTCTTTAGCAATGGCTGTTTCTAAATACCGTTGCACTGCACGCTTAAGGGGACGTGCGCCATAAACCGGATCATAACCAATTTATGCTAAGAAATCTAACGCCATCTAGGGAAAATAGCGATAGATATCTTTACGATGTAGCACGCGAGCGAAGGTAACTGTTTCGCCATCAAAGAAAATTCCTAGTCGGTAATCGCCGAGGCGAATTCGATAAGCATTTTCATCCCCTTTTAACTTTTTTAAATTACCAATTTCTTCAAATTTTAGCAAATTAGGAATTTCTGTAAATGCTAACGCTTTTATGGCTTCAAAGCTGGGGGTACTTTTCAGAGCCTTCAAATCTTTTAAAAAGCTCGGCTTATACTCAGTTTTCATTCTTTCTCAAGTTCAGCTAGGGCAGTTTCCAAGTCCAAAGAAGTTTCATTTTTGACTTCCATCATGGCTTGATAAAGTCCCTCTTCTTCAATAACTTCTAACAGTCGCTTGTAATCACTGAAATCCAAGATTACTTTACGAATTTTACCGGAAACATCTGTAATCAGTTCTTGGGCAAAGGGATATTGTTCTGCTGGCATATTCTCTCTCTGAATTCATTTTATCCGAAAATTTTATTGACAAATATAACACAAACTTGGGCGGCAGGTTTTCCCGGCAAAACTCTTCACGGTGATTCCGACACCCCCAACGGTCATTCTCCTCCCCGCCGGGGATACTCACCACGCTGACAGCTTTTTCCTAGCTTATCAAGAAAATGGGTTTGAAACCCCATCCCTTTGCTACGCAACGTTTCACGAACGGCTTTGCTCAGGACAAGCCTTCTAGGACGGCTTTATGTTGGTGGGTTGACTATTGACATCTAAGCCGCCTACTATTTTCAGCAACAGGAAAAGGTGAACAACCTGTCTAAAAACCTAGTTGCTGAACGGCAGAACCCTGAACCTTTAGATGCTTAATCTGGCTTTTTGGGGGTAGAGATCACTTGAAGCAGTTGAGTAATTGCATTGATCACCAAATACAGGACAAATCCGGTAGCCAAAATTAGCGCTGTGGGGGATTCATGCTCAACAATGCGGTTAGGGTCAATGGGTTGAATCGGAGCGATGGGTAAGGTTTCAGCGGGTTGCGTCATCTTTAAAATCCTTCAGTTCAATACACTTATTGTGCTGCGGGAAATACTGGATTTTGGTTCAGTTCAGGAGCATTTTTCGTTCAATTCCCCATTGAGCCAAAATTGAACTAGAGAATAAAAACTCCTGTCTTAGAACTTATGGCAACCATTGCCCTCTCCTCGTCAGGCAAAGCAACAATCGAAGCAGCCCGCAAACGCAAGGGCTGGAATGCCTCAGAATCAGCATGGTATGAGTTAGCAAATACCTCACAAGCTACCCTCAAGCGGTTTCGGGCTAGAAAAAAGATTGACCATGGGTCTTTTGTTGCCCTCTGTGAAGCTGTGGGGGTGACAGATTGGGAGGCCGTGGCCGATTTGGACGAACCAACCCCAGCACCGGAAAACCTGCCTAGTCCTCAACCAGTAGCCCCCCCCTCCACTGACACACCGACGAATCTATCTCGGTACCGTCGCACGGTTCCCAAGTTCGTCGGGCGGGATGTGGAAATGCAGGGGGTAAGTGATTTGATGGCGGCACACGGGGCGGTGTATTTGATGGGGATGGGGGGATTGGGTAAAACGGAGTTGGCTTGGCAGTGGGCGCATCGGGAATATGCGGCGGGGAATTTTCCCGGTGGTGTGGTCTGGTTGGATATGGCGGCGGGGAATCCGGGGGAGCAGTTGGCGCTGTTTTATCAGACGGAGTTTGATGTCACGATTCCCGATACATTAACGGAGGTTGGGGAGCGGGTAGCCTATTGTTGGCAGCATTGGCCGAGGCCGGGGGCGGTGTTGGTGGTGTTGGATGATTTGGCACGGGGGCGGGATGGGGCGCGGTTGGCGATGTTTCGGCCGGGGGGTCTGTTTTGGGTGTTGTGGACGACGCGGGAGGAATGGTCAGGGGTGGAGCGATATCCGTTGGATCAGCTTTCCGATGAGGCGGCGCGGGAGTTGTTGGCGAGTTATATTGACCCGGTGCGGTTGGATGCGGAATCGGAGGCGGTGGCGGGGGTGTTGCGGTGGTTTGAGGGGTTGCCCTTGGGGTTGGAGTTGGCGGGGCGATATTTGGCGTTAGATGGGTTTTTAACGATTGGGGATTATCTAAAGGAGTTGCATTTAACCCATGAATCTTTAGCAGAAAAACCGGAGGAAATGCGTTATGAACACAACGGCATTGAGGCGGCATTGGCCTTGAGTTGGGGGCGGTTGAAGTCAGATGAGGCAAGAAGATTAGCCCTTTCTTTGAGTTTATTTGGGGCTGCACCGATTCCACTATCAGAGGAATGGCAACAAAACTGGCGTAAACCCCTGAAGCAGCTAGTCAATTTGAGTTTATTGGAGCGCAAAACCAAAGATCAAGTAAAATTGCATCCTATAGTGCGGCAGTTTATGCAGGAGCGTTTGATTGTAGAGTTACCTACTGAAGCCAATGGATTAAAACGAGCAGTAGCAGGAATAATTGTGAGAGCGGGGAAACAACTTCCCCAAACATTGACAATGGCACAAGCAAAAGAGTTTGCCCCCTGGATTCCTCATTTAGAAGAGGTAGCGGCAAACTTACTAGCGTGGGTTGTGGATGAGGATTTAGTGGATGTTTTTGGCTTCATTGCTTTATATCACAAAGAACAAGGTTCTTATGATATGGCAGAACCTTGGTATATTAAATGCGTAAAAGCAGCACAGGTAAAATTCGGAAATTTTCATAAAGATACAGCCTGTGCAATCAATAATCTCGCCGAATTATATCGAGTACAGGGAAGATATAAGGTTGCAGAAAAGCGATATCGTCAAGCATTGTCCATTGATGAAAAAGTGTTATCTCATAATGATCCTCAGTTATGCTCTCATCTCAATAATCTTGGTCTACTTTACTGGGAAAGAGGTTCGCTAACTGGAGAATTCAAAAAACACAAAGATGCTGAGAAAATCTTATTAAGATTTGAGCGAATAGCCCGCAACAATTTATCATGCAATAGTCCAGATTTGGCAATTTATATTAACAAATTAGCCAATGTATACTCATCTCAGAAAAGATATAATGAGGCAGAAGAAAAGTATAGTGAGGCTATAGAAATTGAAGAAAAAAGAAAGGATATAAATCCAGAGCAAAGTAAACAATTATCTGTTTATTTGAATGGACTAGCAACCTTGTTTTTTAAACAAGGTGAACATGAGCGTTCTAAAGAATTGTACCAGAGAGTTTTGTGTATTTTGAAAAATACCGTACACTCTACGCATCCTGACTTTATTTTTCCTCTTTATAATCTGGGTATGCTATATCAAAAGCAAGGCAATAATCTAAATAGCGATCGCCTTGATGAACTCCATGCTCAACGCATCGCTGCACTAGCACAACTGGGCAAAATTCGACAAAAATCTCTCTTAGAAATGATGCAAGAGTTTGAAATTCCAGACCATTATTATCAAGTGAACTACCCCACCCTGCCGAGGCGCGAGGATGGAGCTTCCTGATTCAATGGGAAGTGCTTTCTATACCGAAATATAGCGAGTCTTATCTTCCCTCCCCAGGCAGAAGTCCTAGTTCCTAAGACCCAAATTTTCTCTTGCAACACAGCCCTTTTTAGCTTGGTTTTCGCTTTGGGAGTTAGTGGTCAAGTCCATCCGGTCCCTGCAAGCGAGGAAGGGGAATTCCGCAACATTTTTGTTAAAGCTGAATCGGACAAGTGTTGTTAATCTTCGCCAAATTTTATATCAGTCTGGACTACATCCCCCCAACATCCGAGGAGCAAAACAATGACCGAACTATTAGAGCGTGCGATCGCCCAACTGAAAACCCTACCCGATCAACAACAAAATGCGATCGCCACTCGTATCCTAGCCGAACTGGAAAATGAGCAACAATGGCAAAGCCAACTTACCCCCGCTTTGCCTGAATTGTCCCTCGATCACTTTATCGGTTCACTGAAAGACTCGCCAAGCTTCCAAGGCGATCCCGTTGTCCTTCAACATCAGATGCGCCATGAATAAGATTAACAGTTTACGAGATACCAATAAGGTTATGAACCTCAAATCCAGAAGAAAACCCCAAGACCTCGATCTCGTTGCCCTCACCGAAGATCGCGACACCACCCCCAAAAAACAAAGCAGCCTGAAACCGGACAACCGATCCGTTTACTGAAAGGTCAAGTCGAAACCGTCATCATGGAATACGATGATCAAGCCGTCGAAGTCGAATTCGCCAATAATGACGGCACAACCTTCGCGATGGAAACCCTCCCCTGTGATGCGGTGATGTTACTCCATTATGAGCTTTTGCAAACCGCTTGAAGACCCAGCGCGATCGCCTTCTCAATGTGGGCGCAAGCATTGCGCCCCTACAGGACAATCGCCGTAGGGGCGCAACGCTTGCGCCCTCTGATCCGCCCTCACTTTAGAATCAACATCCAGAACAGAACCGTGAGAGCGATCGCCCCCCCTTTCCGTAAAGTTTAGAGCTTCCCACGCATTGCTTTTTTCATATCCTGCACCGCCCGCTCCATCCCCACCAAAGCGGCCCGACTGATAATCGTGTGGCCAATGTTCAACTCTTCCATGTGGGGAATTGTGGCAACGGGGTAAACGTTTTGGTACGTGAGACCATGACCCGCGTTGACCCGCAACCCCAAACGGTGGGCTAAGATCGCCCCTTCAGTGAGGATCGCCAATTCTCCCGCCCTTGCCGCTTCCCCTTCAGCGTTGGCATAGGTTCCGGTGTGGAGTTCGATGAATTGCGCCCCGGTTTGGGCAGCGGCTTCGATTTGGGCGGAATCAGCATCAATGAACCAACTGACGGGAATGCCGGCCCCTTGGAGGCGATCCACTACAGAGCGATAGCGATCGCCATCCGCCAAAAGGTTTAACCCCCCCCTCAGTGGTGATTTCTTCGCGTTTTTCGGGAACGAGGGTGACATAATCGGGTTTAATATCGAGGGCGATCGCCACCATCTCATCGGTAGCGGCCATTTCCAAGCAATCGCTGCTACAATTAGAGATACAAATGTGCCAAGTATAAGGAAAGAGCATGGCTAACGTTTTCGATGTTGCTTGCTACATTCTGGAAAAACAGGGCGAAATGACAGCAATGAAGCTTCAGAAGTTGGTGTATTATGCCCAGGCTTGGAGTTTAGTTTGGGATGAGTCGCCATTGTTTTCTGAGCAAATTCAAGCATGGGCTAATGGGCCAGTCGTACCCGCACTTTATGAAAAGCATCGGGGTCAGTTTAAATTGGCGATCATTGATGGCGGGGATGCAGGCAATTTAAGCGATAACCAAAAAGATACAATTGACAAAGTGCTTGAGTTTTATGGCAACCATAACTCGCATTGGTTGAGTGATTTAACTCATTCTGAGTCACCTTGGATTGATGCAAGGGAGGGACTCCATGCTGGCGAAAGGGGAAGAAAAGAAATTTCTTTAGCTGCCATGGCTGAATATTATGAAGGACTTTGAGCAATGGCGAAAAATAAGCAACCCAAGGTTAGAAAGACTCCGCAAGCTGAGAAAATTCCCAAGCGGGCCATTGATCCCAATATTTACGCTCAACATAAGGCTTGTTGGGCTTTTTCTTCTATGGATTGTGGAGATAATTTTGGTTGGGATAAAGCAACGTATGATGATTTAAAAGAAATCCGTGATGTGTTGTGGAATCTGGAAACAATGACTTGGAATGAAATTTTTCTTGATGCGAAAAAACAGCATCATAGTTGTGATGTTGACTTTAAAGCTAAAAAGCCTAGTTCTATTGCTTGTAAGAGACTGAAAGAAATCAATATGGACGATCAAGATAAACTCTGGTCAATTCGCCTATCAAGTAAAAAACGACTATGGGGGATTCTAGATCGAGGTGTTTTTTATATTCTCTGGTGGGACCCAAATCACCAAGTTTATCCATCAACCCTAAAGCGTACTTAAATACATTTGCCTACCTCGCACCGACCATCAACCCAAATCACCAAATCATAACCCATTTCCTGGCTTTGGGTGAGGATGAAAGTTTTACAATGGAGGCGATCGCTCAACCGGAGTTTTGCCCATGACCCTTGCCCTTGATCGACTATCCCCTAATCCTGTGGTTTCTTGGGAAGCGTTTCTTGTCAACTATGGGGAAGATAACCGCTTTGAGTTGATAGATGGGGAGGTATTTGCCTTGGAACCGACGGGTCAGCATGAACAGGTGGCAGCATTGATCACGGCGAAAATTTGTGTGCAAATTGAGCAGTTGGGTTTGCCCTGGTTTGTGTTGCAGCGGGGGATTTTGCGGCCGATGGAGCAGGGAATGACGGCGTTTCGCCCGGATGTGGCGGTGGTGGATCGGCGGGAGTTGGCCAACGAGCCGTTTTGGGCGGGTCAATCGGTGTTGACGTTGGGGTCTTCGTTGCCTTGGGTGGCGGAGGTGGTGAGCAGCAATTGGCAGAATGATTATGCGCGAAAGTTGGAAGATTATGCGGTGTTGGGGATTCCTGAATATTGGATTGTGGACTATGCCGGTTTAGGGGGAACGCGGCATATTGGCCGACCAAAGCGGCCGACGTTATCGGTTTGTCGTTGGGTGGAGGGGGATTATGAGATTGAGCAGTTTCGGGGGGATGATCGGGTGATTTCCCCAACGTTTCCCGGTTTGACGGTGACGGCGGCTGAGGTGTTGGGGGGTTAGTTTGTTCGCCTGATGGTGATGACACAAACGATGGGATCAACTTCCGATAACCTTGGGTTAAAATTTAATGGATCAGAGTTAGCCACACATTCGGAGAAGTCTACTGATGGCAAAGTTAATCTTTTTTATTCATGGTGTCGCAGTTCGCAACTCAGATTATGCGGAGCCATTACCAAAGCTCATTAAGAATGCTCTCAATAAGCGAAATAAAGAAGTGCCATACATACACAAAGGCTTTTGGGGTAATTTCTCTGGCAAAATGGATGAAATGTGGACATCAATCGATAGAGATTTTTCTGAACAAAAACAGCAAAATTTCGATTTTGATGGAAATCAAAGCTTTAAGTATCAACCAGCAAGACGAGGTTTACTTTCTAGGTTTACTGGAGATGTGTTTAACTACCTGAATACAGACGTTGGTTGTCAAATTCGTAGAGCAATTTATAGCCAAATCAATCAAATCCTAAATATACATTTAGAAATACGTGAAATTTACTTCATAACCCACTCTTTCGGAACAGTTATTCTCTGGGATATCTTATTTTCACAGCGTTTTTTATCAAATGATCCGGCATTGGATTTACGAACATTGTTAAGGAATCGAATTTCGTTGCAAGGAATCGTAACGATGGGATCACCTATTGCCATGATCAATATGACATTAGGAACAACGCCATCAAATATAAAGGATAGTTTACGTCATTATTCGAGGGCTGGTCAACCTATTTGCTGGTTAAATTTTATCAACGGTTCTGACCTTATTGCCTATCCAATCCGTCCTTTACTTCGAGAAATCGATCATAATTTGATAACAGTTGAAGATGTTTTTGATGGTGATGCAAATTACCTTGATCAAGTTTCTAAAAAAATTGATAGTGCGGTGCAAGTCTTGATTAAGAAGAATGATGATTTAGAGCAAGCAATTGTTATGCTATCTGATATTTTTGGTATGTCTGCTAAACGTCCGAGCTACCTTGATAATTCCATTGCTATACGAGAAGGAATTAATCTGTTGCCTGGTATTGTAGGCACACCCAATGCACATTCAAGCTACTTTAAAGATTCCATGATTGCAAATCGGATGGCAACAATGATCTGCCCAAAAAATACAAAAGAAATAACTCAAGATATTCTTGATAAAGTTATTTTGCGCCTCAATCAGGTTCCTGGCATGACTAATATTAAAAGTGAATTTCGACAAAAATTATCACAACAACTCAATTTTACTGACGAAATTTTAAGTCAGTTTAACCTAAGAGATAATTTAAGAAATGATTGTGGTTTTCTAATTCTTACCCGTAATATTGTCAGAGTTCATCATGTGACTGTTGTTGATCGCAGTGAAACAATTCAATTCTTGGGCTATGTTGGCTTGATTCATGGTGAAGGCTTGTGTCAGGCAGTTAAGAAAATTCAAGCTGAGTTCGGAATGAGATAATTTTGTGAGTTTGGAACCTTACAGACTCCCCTTAGTCAGACAATTTTCAATTGTGATCAATACCTCGCCACTCATTGCCATTGCGCCCCCACCCAAAGGATCTCAACTCCCTAACGCCATCTCCATCAGCATCTTTTGGGCGCTGCGGGATTGGGTGCGGGTTTCAGGTTGCCGTTGCTGATAACTACCATCCTCTTGTAATTCCCACGCTTGACGATTATCCGCCAACATGACCCCCAAAATTTCTTGAATATCTTTGACAATTTCGGGATCTTCAATGGGTGTCACCGCTTCCACACGACGATCTAAATTGCGCGGCATCCAGTCGGCGCTGCCGATATAAACCTCATCTTCCCCTTGGTTATAAAAATAAAAGATGCGGGAATGTTCAAGGAATGCGCCAACAATACTAATCACGTTGATATTTTCGCTCACCTCTGGGAGTTGAGGCCGTAAACAACAAATCCCCCGCACAATCAGGTCAATTTTTACCCCCGCTTGAGAGGCTGCGTAGAGTTTGGCGATCATTTTGGGGTCTACTAAAGAGTTCATTTTAGCCACAATCCGACCCGTGCCTCCCCCTTGGACGTTCTTGATTTCTCGGTCAATGAGGGTCATCAGGCGATCGCGCAAATTCACCGGAGAGACTAACAATTTTCGATAGGACTTCTGGCGAGAATACCCCGTCAGGAAATTAAACAAGTCCGTTAAATCCGCTCCCAATTCATCCCGACAGCTTAATAAACCCAAATCCGTATATAAGCGAGCAGTTTTGGGGTTATAGTTCCCCGTCCCAACATGGACATAACGCTTAATGGCATTGGCTTCCTGACGCACCACTAGGACAATTTTAGTATGGGTTTTAAGACCCACTAAACCATACACCACATGAACCCCCGCCTGTTCTAAGGTTCTCGCCCATTGAATATTATTTTCTTCATCAAAACGGGCTTTCAATTCCACCAGCGCTACCACTTGTTTCCCATTTTCCGCCGCTTGAATCAGGGCTTTAACAATAGGAGAATCCCCAGAAGTCCGGTAGAGGGTCATTTTGATCGCTAACACATGGGGATCACAAGCAGACTGGGTGATGAACTCCTGCACCGAGGAGGTAAAGGAATAATAGGGATGGTGTAAGAGTAAATCCCCTTGGGATAAGAGTTGAAAGATGTCTTCTCCATCATCCCGTTCTAATTTACGACTGGCCTCAGCTGAGTCAAACATCCGTTGAATGCGGGGAGGAACTACTGGAGTCCAAGCAGGTTCAAGGAGATGGGGTAAGGGCAGTTTAAGCAAGGTCATGAGGTCTTGTAGCCCTAAGAGTCCTTCCACCTCATAAACGTCGATTTCGTCGAGATCCAAGCCTCTCATGAGGGTTTGACGCACGCTATCGGGCATGGAGGCCTGAATTTCTAAACGGACGGCGGATCCGCCCATGCGCCGTTTCCGCAATTCCTTTTCAATGGCTAAGAGGAGATCATCGGCCTCATCTTCTTCTAGGGCAATGTCTGCGTTGCGTGTCACCCGGAAGGGATAACATTCTTGGACATTCATGCCGGGGAACAGGGTTTCTAGGTTATGGGCAATGACTTGTTCTAAGGGAACACCTGTCCAGACTACAGCTTTCTCTCCAGAGTCTTGGAGATCATTGGGCAGTTTGACGAAACGGGGCAAGACTTGAGGGACTTTAATCCGGGCAAAGAGTTCTTCTTTGGTTTCGGGATCTTGGACGAGGACGGCTAGGTTTAAACTGAGGTTGGAGATGTGGGGGAAGGGATGGGAGGGATCGACGGCTAGGGGGGTGAGGACGGGGAAAATATGGGCTTCAAAGAATTGTTGTAGATATTTCCGTTGTTCTTGGTGCAGATCAAAGTAGTTGACTAAATAAGCCCCTTCTGAGGCAAGTTGGGGTCTGAGGGTGTGTTCAAAGATTTGATCCTGTTGTTCGACCATGGGACGCAGGCGATCGCTAATTTCCTCCAATTGTTGAGAAGGGGTGCGACCATCGGGGGTGAGTTTATGCACATCTGCTTCTACTTGTTGTTTCAGTCCAGCGACGCGCACCATGAAAAATTCATCTAAGTTGGCGTTGAAGATAGCCAAAAATTTGAGTCGATCGAGTAATAGGGTGCGGGGGTCTAGGGCTTCGTGGAGAACACGGTAGTTAAACTCTAACCAACTCAATTCGCGGTTGAAGTAGTATTGGGGATCTTTGAAATTTAGGGTTGTAGCAGTGGGATCGGAGGCTTTGGCTTTGGACATAATCGTTGAGGAAGAAGCAACACAAGAACTTGCGGGAGGGGGCGAATCCTCAATTCACAGGCCATGATGCGTCCCCTGCCGTCCATTGTTCATCCTATCCTGAAAGCCCGACAAATCAATTTATGTTCGGGTTAAGAAATAAGTAGGGCTTGCTGAATGCGTCGGAGAGTCGGGTGTCAGGAGTCAAAGAATCAAGAATTATCCCCTATTCCCTGCTCCCCGTTCCCTAGCCCAGTGATTCAGCAGACCCTATCTACAGATACTCGCCCCTAGGGAACACTTTCCCCGCTTTTTCCTTCAAAAAGCGCAAGAGGTTGAGAGAATAGACAAGGATTCCACCATCGCCCAGTAAACCACGGTACCATAGCCATGCTTGACAAGACTATGGTCACAGTTTCCTATGGGTTTTGATATCTCACCTGATCCGGAAATTAAGGAGTATTAGCATGAAATTGGCACTACCACTGAAATTTGCAGCCCTAGCAACAGCCGCCCTTTCAACCACCCTCTGGATGAGTCCCGCCAAGGCCTCCCTTTTTGGTCAACAGGAAGTTGATCAAGGGTCTTTTGCGGCCGTGGCGACACCCTTTGGCAGCAATCAATTTAACCTGATGATTATTGAACAACTGCCCGGGAGAAACCAGTGTTGGGCTGAGTCAGGCAGCTCTCCTATTGTGATTAACCCTCTCTGGACAACCTTTGACTTTAGCGGACATTGTGGGCGTTTTTCCGACAGTAACGGCTACTCAGTACGCATCAATAATGAGGATTACGGGTTAGACTATCTGTTGCGGGTGGTTCAACGGAGCGGGGAACTTTTATTAGTCGCTACCCCGCGCACAGGCGCCCGTCCGGGTTTACAAGAGTTGGTTCTCGCTCGGACTAATGGTTTAAATCCCGGGGGATATAGTCGTTTAGTTCTGACTCCGGGTTGGCGCTTCACAAAACGCACCTATCAAGACCGCACATTAGGTCATGTTTATTTCACCTATGAAGGAACTCCCGTAGGTGGAACTCCTACCCCTCCCACAACACCCCCAACAACACCCCCCACAACCCCTCCTAGCACCCCGGCAACCTTCCGAGACATTACGGGGGATATCTACCGCACCCAAATTGAGGAAGCGGTGAGAGTGGGCTTTATTGCGGGTTTCCCGGAAGATAATACTTTCCGCCCTCTGGCTTCTTTAACGCGGGAACAAGTGGTTTCGATGGTGTTTGAGGCCTTGAGAACCATTCCGGGTGTCAGTGCAACGGAACCGACTAATCTGGCCTCGGCTCCTTTCCCAGATGTGGCAGCCTCTCGGTGGAGTGCGGGTAAGATTCAGTGGGCGCGCAATACGGGGATTGTGACGGGCTATCCAGATGGGCAGTTTCGCCCTGCCCAAGCGGTGACACGGGCAGAACTTATGGCCATCATGCAGAAAGCGGCTCAGTATAGCAGAACCCAACGGGGTATGAGCGCTCAATTGGGTCAGAAACAAACACCTTTTAATTTCACCGATACCAGTGGTCACTGGGGAAATGCCGTGATTCGTGAGATGTCGGGCTATTGTGGGGTTGCGTCTCCCTTGAATGAGCGGGGAACGAGTTTTTCGCCTAATGCGGCTTCTCTGCGTAATTATGCGGCTACGGCTACGTTACGGATGCTCAATTGCGCTAAGGCGGATCAGTAATTAGGGCTTGTTGAATAAGTCTGCTCCTAGGGCTAGGGAACAGGGAACGGGGAACAGGAAGGGGAGTCGGAAAAAGGCAAGCCTTTTTGATGATTTATCCCTAAAATCTTGCAGTTTCTCGCTCCCAATCGAAAGCCCTATTAAAATTGCTTTGAGGGATATTCAGCAGACCCGACAAAGTCGTTAAGATGGATTTGACCACTATGAATGATTCCAAAAACTATCTCCTAGGATTCGACCCAGGACGGGATAAATGTGGTCTTGCGGTGATGGATGAACCGGGGACTGTGTATGACCATGTGGTGATTCCGTCCTCAGAGGCGATCGCACAGATTGAACAGTATCGCCGAAAATACCCTATTAACCAGATAATTATGGGGAATCAAACCACGGCCAAAATCTGGCAACAACAGTTAGGAGAGGCCTTATCTCCCCCGTTACCCGTTGTCTTAGTAGATGAGCGGAATAGTTCATTGGAGGCTCGCGATCGCTATTGGGAAATGTATCCTCCTCAAGGGCTGACTCGATTGATTCCCCAAGGGATGCGCGTGCCTCCTCGTCCCATTGATGATATTGTGGCGATTCTATTAATTGAACGCTACTTTCGTTCTGTAGAACACCCTTCATCCGGTTAATCCGATCCCTTTAATCCACTGTTTTCAACAAACCATGACGCACCCCATAAAACACGCGTTCAATTAAGGTGCGGTCTTGGTCGTTGAGATCCCGTTGACCTAACATGGCAGACATGAGTTGTTGATCAAAGCGGGAAATGGTACGAGATGAAAGAATTTGTGCAGTTCGTTCGCGGATATTAACAGTCATAGCACTCCTTACTGAAAAGGAAATATTAAGGAAAGATTTATTATTAGTCTCTACTATGACGCAAAAAGGGGACAGGGAAAGTGAGTTTAAACTCTCTTAATAGGTGATAGGGATCACTGGGATCCAATTATAAAGAATTATTAATAAAACCTTAATAATTGGGGCTGACTGTTGGCATTGTCGGGAGCAGGGGAGCAGGGGAGTAGGGGAGTAGGGGAGTAGGGGAGCAGGGGAGCAGGGGAGTAGGGGAGTAGGGGAGCAGGGGAGTTGATAATTATTACCTATTACCTATTACCTATTCCCGACTGCCTTTTCCCGATTCCCGACTCCCGATTCCCTAGGGCGCAAGCATTGCGCCCCTACACCGACTACTGACTCCCAAACTACTCAACAAACCCTAGTGATACCAAATTAAATAGACTTGAGGGCAAAAACCTGAATTTCCCCTGTTCCCGGATCCGGTGTTCCCCGTTCCCCCAACCTTCCCCTACTGAACACAACTCAAGTTAAATTGGTATTAGGAGCGAGAAACTGCAAGGTTTGAGGGATAAATCTCCCCCTGTTCCCTAACCCCACGAGTAGAGTTATTCAGCAGACCCTAATTATAAGTTTTCTAAGATAAAGTCAAACAAACGATGGGCTAATTGCAACTTAGAACAACGTTCAACTTCCTGTTTCTCTCCTGTTTTCGCGAAAAACACGGCTTGATTTTGATCGGTTCCAAAGCCTACCCCCACTTGATCGACGGGATTGGCTACAATAGCATCTAGATTTTTACGCTTTAATTTTTCCCAAGCGGGTTGAATAATACTCCCGGTTTGAGCCGCAAAACCGATTAATTTTTGATGGGGTTGTTTCCGACTTTCCAACTCCATTAATAAATCGGGAACAAAGGTGAGGGGTAATTGAGAAGGGAGTTCTGCTTTGGGCAGTTTGACGGGGGAATATTTTTGGGGTTTCATGTCTCCCACCGCGGCCGCCATGAGCAGCCAATCCGCTTGGGGAAACTCCCGTAATAGGGCTTGCTGCATTTCCTGGGCGGTTTCTACGGGGAAGGTTTTAATATCCCGGTGGAGAGGAACCGGGGGAATGAGGGGGGCATGAATCAGGGTGACGGTGGCGCCGCGCATTAAGGCGGCTTGGGCTAGGGCTACGCCCATTTTCCCGGTGGAGGGATTGCCCAGAAAACGGACGGGATCCAAGTATTCTCGGGTGCCTCCGGCGGTGATGAGGAGGCATTTTCCGGCGAGATCCTGTTTGCCTTGGGTCCAGAGGAGGGATTCTAGGGCGGTGAGGATTTCGGCGGGTTCGGCCATGCGGCCGGTGCCTTGGCGATCGCAGGCTAAAATCCCGTCTCCGGGGGCTAGACTATGGTAGCGGGGGATGCGTTGAATAGTTTGCCAGTTCCGTTGTACGGGGATTTGTTGCCACATTTCTGTATTCATGGCGGGGGCGAGTAAAATGGGGCAGGCGGAGGCTAAAACGGTGTTGGTGAGGAGGTTGTCCGCTAGTCCGTGGGCGAGTTTGCCGAGGGTGTTGGCGGTGAGGGGAGCAATGGCTAACACCTCGGCCCATTCCCCTAACTCAATATGGAGGGGGCGATGATGATGGGCTTGCCAAAAGTCTTGATCGGTATAGACGGGATGGCGGCTTAAGGTGGCTAGGGTGAGGGGTGTAATAAACTGGGTGGCTTGTTGGGTCATCATCACCCGTACCTCGGCTTTGGCTTTCCCGAGGGTGGAAATGACCTCACAAAGTTTATAGGCGGCGATGCCACCGCCTATACCTAACAGAATCCGTCTACCTTGAAACATGATGTGGCAAGTAGCTAAATCTATGCTTCATCGTAGGCTTCAATATCCAGCAAGTAAAGATAGGGTTCTACTAACTCGCTATTATGAAAGGCGATCGCGCGCAACAGATGCCAGTCTTCTAAGGCCTCAAAAGGATTAGTATAGTCATCTTGTTCTAAACGTTCAGCCAGTTTGGCCACATCGGCCGCATCAACGGATGCTAGTTTGCTCTTCGGAACCGTGATTGTCGTTGTCATGACCTTATCTCCACAGAGCGATATTACCAAGATTTACCCCATGTCCTCATCTTAGCAAAGCACTTCCCCAAAGTCTCAGTTTTGTACCATAACTTCAAGGATTGGCGAGGATTTCTCTGGATTAGGGCGGAATTGTTCGGCTAAGATCCTTTGCCAGACTTGATACCCTTGGGGGCTGAGGTGTAAGCCATCGGTGGTTAATTCCCGTTGCAGTTGTCCGGTTTCATCCTGAAACAGGGGGGCGAGGTTTAAATAACTCACGCCTTCGCTTTGGGCTATTTGTGCGATCGCCTGATTTAACCGATCAATCCGTTCCGGGGGAATGGCGGCTAAACGAGTGGGTAAAATGGACTGAATCATAATCTCCGCTTGGGGATGACGGGTTCTAAGATGGCGGAGGATTTGGCGGGTATGGCGGAGAATTGTCTGATCACTGGCCCCCTGTCGCAAATCATTCACCCCGGCCATGATGTAGATGGTACTGGGTCGCGTTTCATCTAGCACCCCAAGGCGTTGGAGGATTTGCCCGGTATTCTCCCCAGAAATCCCTTGATTGAGCCAAAACCCGCTACTGGATAAAGTCGTTGTGGGAAACCAGAGGGTGAGAGAATCCCCCACCATAATGTTTAGACGATTCTGGCCTTGGCCCCGGGCGATCGCTTTGGCTTCTTCTGCTAACAACTGCTGCCACTGTTGATGAGTGGGTTGTTGCACTACCTTTTCCCAAGCGGGGTAAAAACTACTGGGGTGTAAGCGACTGTGCAGTTCCCCCCGTTGTAAGGCCGTGAGACGTTGGTGATAGAGTTGAGGCCCGGAGGTAGGAGTAGGGGCGGCAAAAACAGCCCGGTTGGTCGTCTCTGGCATCATTTCGGGGTCGGTCCACTCTGGCGTAGGGGTGGAGGCAGCTACAGCTAAGTTATCCGCAAAAGAGGGCTGTTCTCCCCGGAAATGCTGCCCCAATGCCCCCCATCCTGCCAAGGATACCGGGGGCGGGGGTAGAGAAAGAGGTAGTAAACTAAACGCCAAGAAACACAGGTTACTCATGCTTGTTTTTCCATCAACCGTCACAGTTTATAAAACAAGCCGAAACTAGGAAGGTCAGGACAGAGATTCATTATTAATAAGTAGGGTCTGCTGAATAACATCAACAAGGGAACAGGGAACTCTTAACAGGGAACAGATCATCTAAAACTGGCACGATTGCCTATTCCCGACTCCCGACTCCCGACTCCCGACTCCCGATTCCCCAACTCTCGGACTTATTCAGCAATTCTCCCGACAACAACCGATTTTTCGGATAAGCGTGAACGACTCCACTCCACTGGCGGGATGGGGAATTCCCGGCAAATTTGTTAAACTGGCATGAATTGCTAGTTAACGTCGCTTTCAATCTATCTCCCTTGAAGACAGCCTTAATTTGTGGAATTTCTGGACAAGATGGAGCTTATCTCGCGGATCTCCTTCTGCAAAAGGATTATCAAGTGTGGGGAACATCGCGAGATGCTCCCATGTGTTCCTTTAGTAACTTGAAACAGTTAGGATTGCGCGATCGCATTAAAGTTGCCTCCATGTCCCTCAACGACTTTCGCAGCGTCTTACAAGTCATCAACAAAGTACAACCGGATGAAATCTATAATTTAGCAGGACAAACCTCTGTAGGACTCTCCTTTGAACTTCCGGTCGAGACCATGGAAAGCATCAACGGGGGGACATTAAACCTCCTAGAGGCCATTCGCTTTACCGGAGCCCAGATTAAGTTTTACAATGCCGGGTCTAGTGAATGTTTTGGCAATACCCCCGACCAGGCCGCCGATGAAATGACTCCCTTTCGTCCCCGGAGTCCTTATGCTGTCGCCAAAGCGGCCGCCTTTTGGCAAGTGGCCAATTATCGGGAAGCCTACAAGATTTTTGCCTGTTCGGGGATTTTGTTCAATCATGACTCTCCCCTCCGTCCCCAACGCTTTGTCACTCAAAAAATCGTCTCAGCCGCCTGTGCGATTGCCCAAGGTCAACAGGATAAACTCCACCTCGGCAATACCCGCATTCAACGGGACTGGGGATGGGCTCCGGATTTTGTCGAGTCCATGTATTTAATGTTGCAGCACCCAGACCCAGATGATTATGTTGTCTGCACCGGAGAAACCCATAGTCTAGAGGATTTTGTGGCCGAAGTTTTTGCCTGTTTAGGTTTGGACTGGCGGGATCATGTGATTACCGACCAAAGTTTATTCCGTCCCACAGATATTGCGGTCAGTTGTGGCAATCCCCACAAGGCTAAGGAAAAGTTAGGTTGGGTCGCTCGTTATAAGATGAAGGATGTGGCGCAACAGATGGTTAAAGCCAGCCTCAATTCATGACTCCCCGACTGATTCAACAAGCCCGAGATAAGACCCAAAATCCACTATAGGTCACGCCAGTATCATCCGGTTGCACGAGGAGAAAATGTAACCCCTGACTGACGACGAGACGCTGTTGATAGAGTTCAGCCGCCCGAGCGACTTCTGGATCTTCAAAGGTGACTAAAATCCAACGATCCACTAACCCCGCTTCCAACAATAATCCCCCCGAAACCCCCGCTTCTGTGGGGATATAGTTCACGGCTGCGGGGTGTACCTCCTCCAACCAACGGGCTAACACCATGGAACGCCGTCCTCCCTCAATGATGAGGCCCGGAATGGGGGTTGTAGAAGGGAGTCCTAATGCGACGGGATCTAGGTTGTCAGGAATCTGGAGAATGGGAATAGGGCGATCGCAAAACACCGCTAACAAGTCCCCAGCCTGAAGACTCCCAAACCGCCAATTTTCCCCCCATAACGCCTCGGGAAGGGGCTGGGGTGGGGGTTGCTCTAAAACCACCTCACCCCCCCGCCGTTGGGCTAAAATCCCCTTCAGTGCCACCGTTTGACGGGTAGCTTCTAGGGGAATCTGGAATCGTTGGGCGGCCGCTTCCAGTAGTGCCAGAGACTGGGGGCGAAACACTTGGATTTTTTCCGGCCGAGTGGCACCCAGCAAAGGGGTTAAGGTTTCAACCAGCCAAGGAACAGAAGCCTCGCTTTGGGAACAGGTAGCCGTAGTGATGATGCTCCCCTGCTCATCACACACCACCAACTCCCACCGGGGAACCGGGGAATTATCCCTAGGCTGTTTATAAAAATCCGCTTGCCAAATCGTCATCTCACTAGGGTTTGTTGAATAGTTTGGGAGTCGGGAGTCGGGAGTCGGTGATAGGGAATAATTATCAATTCTCCCCTGCTCCCCTGCTCCCCTGTTCTCCTGCTCCCCTGTTCCCTATCACCTATTCCGACTAAGACGGTTTTGAGCAATCAAGGGGACGGAGGCCGCCGAGAAATCCCCCGGTTGTCCTAGTGTAGTTTGGCCTGAGAATAACTCAACAGTCGATTCTAAGACCCAATCCACCTCCCCAAAAACTGGGTTCACCTCCAAACCTAAGACCGGATTTAGTGCCATATCCCAACCCTTAAACAGGTCATCCACCTCCCCGGCAATCTCCGTCCACCAGTCCCCCTGAAGTTCAAAGGGCGAGACATTAACCCCCACCTCAAAACTTAGTAATTCCTTCACCAGGGGATTTTTTTCCTCCTGCCCTAGATGGCGCGTAAAACTCTCTACCGCCATTTGGGTTAAATCTTGGCTGAATAAATCCGTTTTTAAGAACCTGAGATTAATCCGGGCGAAACTCTCTGTCGCTTCCGTCCAGCCCGGAGTTCCGGCAAAGGTTTGAAAATCCCCCTCGCTTAGGTCTGGTAGGGTGGCGGCTAAGTTCCGTTGTGGGAAAAAATCCTCCGGCAAAGACTCCGGCACAAAGTCACTGCGAATCACTGGGGCCGGGTCAAGGGTTTCTGTGGACAACTGAGCGACTTCGGCGCGAATTCGTTGTAAGTCGGCCTCTAATTCCGCTAACAGAGGCGGTTCCGAGGAGGGGCGAGGGGTTGCCGAGGTCGCCGCAACGGGAGCCGATTCCACTGGGGCAGCACTCACCCGCGCTTGTCGGTCTGCTTCGACCCAGGCCTGTTCTTCCGCCCTTAATCCTGTGGTTTTGGCGGCTATTTGTTCCGAGGTAGGGTTAATCAGTTCGGCAAAACTCCGACCATCCCGAATCACATCCTCGGCCGTGAGTTGTTGTAATTCTTCCGGGGAAAGGGAGGAACTACCGGGGTCAATGGCCGCCCGAATATAGGGGTCTTTTTCAATGGGGGTATAGGAGGCGACTGGAGACAGGGGAACTAGGGTAGTTGGTGGAGAGAGGGGCATTCCTTCACTGGTCCGGTCTTCTGTCTCATAGCCCACCGGGATATCTCCCCCCCCTTCCTCATCCGGTTGCCAAACCATGACCCTAGTGGAGGCTTGGGCGACTTGGGTATGGAGTCCCACCAAACATAAGGCGGCTGTGGAGCGCGTGATTAACCGAAATTTCTTCATAGCAATTCCCGAAAATTAGAACGGTGGACAATTAGGTAGAAATCACCCAACACTTAAAAGCCTTTGAGGAGACAGAATTCGCCAATCCGCGCCAGTTGCAGAACGCTCTCCCGTTGGCGCGGTCTGGCCGTAGGGCTTAGGGGAGCGTCGGGAGGGAGTCACCAGCATGGTACTACACCATTTTGGGAAATGGGAAATAATCTGGCAAAATTGCCGTAGCTCAAAAGGTTAAGAGTAGAATGGGGATAGTAAGCATAAATTGTATTTTTCGATGACTATTCCACTAAAGCAACTGGGTTTGTATATTAGTTTGCTATTCATTGGTGGAGGTGTGGGCTTTGTCGGGCATCAGTATATTATTTCTGGACGACCCGATGCCGTTACGCCAACGCCAGAGGTTCTTCCTGCTGCTATACAGCCCTTATCTGTCACTCCTTCCCCAGCAGCAAACCCCAATCCAGCTAATATTAACTTTATTGCCGAGGCGGTGCAGAAAGTTGGGCCGGCTGTGGTTCGTATTGATGCGATGCGTTCAACGGCGAGTCAGTCGATGGAGTCTTTTGGGGATTCGCCGTTTTTCCGTCGCTTTTTTGGCAATGATGTTCCTGAACCAAGAACTCCCATCGAACGGGGGACGGGTTCGGGGTTTATTCTGAGTTCTGATGGGCGTTTGATTACTAATGCTCATGTGGTGGAAGGTTCGGATTTAGTCCGCGTCACCTTGAAAGATGGTCGCATTTTAGAGGGGCGGGTGATTGGGGCGGATAATGTGACGGATATTGCTGTGGTGAAAATTGAGGCGGAAAACTTGCCTACTGTACAGTTGGGGAATTCTGAAACCTTGATTCCGGGGGAGTGGGCGATCGCCATTGGCAACCCCCTAGGCCTTGATAATACCGTCACGGTGGGCATTATCAGCGCTCTCGACCGTTCTAGTACACAGGTGGGAGTTCCTGATAAGCGTGTTCGTTTTATCCAAACCGACGCGGCGATTAATCCCGGCAACTCCGGCGGCCCCCTACTCAATGCCCAAGGGGAAGTCATTGGCATGAACACAGCCATCCGCGCTAATGCCCAAGGTTTAGGTTTTGCCATTCCCGTTGAAACCGCTCAACGGATTGCCAATCAGTTATTTAGTAAGGGCAAGGCTGATCACCCCTATTTAGGCATTCAAATGATTACCCTGAACGCTGAACGGCGCAAGGAAATCAATGAGAATAGCCGCCATAACTTTAATGTCAGCGTTGATGAAGGCGTTGTCATTATGGAAGTAATCCAAGGCTCCCCAGCCGCCCAAGCGGGTTTTCAAGCCGGAGATGTGATCCTTGAAGTGGGCGGGGTGGCTGTAGCAACAGCTATGGATGTTCAGCAACAAGTGGAACGGAGTGTGATTGGTCAACCTTTAGCGGTGACAATTCTCCGTCAAAGACGCACGATGCAGTTACAAGTTACACCGGGGGTTTTCCCGGATTAATTGACCCTAGTCGGGAGTCGGGAGTCGGGAGTCGGGAATCGGGAATAGTTAATAATTATCAACTCCCCCTCTCCCCTGCTCCCCTGCTCCCCTGCTCCCCTGCTCCCCTGCCCCCCTGCCCCCCTGCTCCCCCTATGTTATCTCTGCCCGTGGGCAACGGGTTGGTGAACTACCCCACCCTGCCGAGGCGCGAGGATGGAGCTTCCTGATTCAATGGGAAGTGCTTTCTATACCGAAATATAGCGAGTCTTATCTTCCCTCCCCAGGCAGAAGTCCTAGTTCCTAAGACCCAAATTTTCTCTTGCAACACAGCCCTTTTTAGCTTGGTTTTCGCTTTGGGAGTTAGTGGTCAAGTCCATCCGGTCCCTGCAAGCGAGGAAGGGGAATTCCGCAACATTTTTGTTAAAACGGCCTGGGGAGAGGATGTCAATTATAATAATCTCCTAACAAAATATCCCAGCTTCTCTCTTTCCGAGCATATTCCTCTTCACAAACTTCTGCACGCTCTTCCGGTAAATACTCATGCTCAATAAAGTAGGCATATTCTTCAGGATCACTGCCATAGACAAAACAGGCCAGATTGTAGAAACGTTGTAAGTCCAAAGAATGTACACCCCAATAGGAGATTTCATCCTCTAGTTCTTCCGCCTCTTGTGCATCTAATTCAAATTGATACATCGCAGAAAAAACCGCCTCAATTTCTTGCTCTCCCCCACGCAACAACATAATGGCAGCAAATTCATCCACTACATCCTCTTCTTTGCCTGTAATGGGTAATTCCAAAATATCGACTAAGGCATGACCTAATTCATGAAGAAAGGTAAAGAGTGCCGCGTTGATAACTTGGGCTAAATAGTCTTCATCTGACTCCGTTTCCTCACTCAAAATATCAACATACCTTTGAATGAGTTCGTAGCACATCCAAATGGAGCGATCACTGGGATCATAAAAGGCATTCTCTTCCCCACATTCGGTGAACTTTACTAAAACATTAGTTGGCAAAGCAAAAGTATCATTGAGATTGGTCACAATGTCATTAAAAGCTTGGGTTTGGGTCAAAATATTGTAGACATCTTGATAGGTTTTATCTTGAACTCGCTCATATTTAATCGTAATCTCTCCTTGATTGTAACTCCCTTGAGCAATGCCTAAATTACACCCGAACAGTGATGAAGTGGTCAATAGGGCGGCAAGGGTAGCCGTCCTTGCCCATGGTGAACGAGTTAATCCAGAAGGCTGACTTTGAGAAACTTTGAAGGGCTGCATATTTTTCTCATGTAAAAAATAGACCAAAACTAATCCTATTGTATTTGATGTTTGGGGGGTAAATACATTAAAATCTTAAAGTTAATTCGTGACTAAAAAGTAATAAAAAATGACAGGAAAACCTCCCCTAGATCGTCAACGAGAACATCAGGCCAATGAACGGACGTTTTTAGCTTGGATTCGCACGGCTTTGGCAATGATTGGGATTGGTTTGGCGATCGCACGTTTTGGTCTGTTTCTCCGTCAAAGTCAATACCTGAATAATCCCGAGGCCGTTTCCATGAGTGCTTTAGGCACGTCGGAGATATTGGGTCTAGGCTTTATTCTCACAGGTTTAATTCTCATCCCCCTAGCCATCTTGAACTATGGTCGCATCAGTGAGCAAATCGAAACAGGTAACTATACCCCTAATCCCCTCATGGTCTGGCTAACGGCAGGATTGGTCATGGGGTTAGGGGTGTTAAGTATTCCTCTTTTGTTGCTCAATCGTTCCCCCAATGGTCAACAATCCCCCGCTTCCTATTGGAGAGAAGGGATTCGGGTGAGTTTGCTCGAAAAACCCCTTGAGGTATTGGAAGAATTGAAGCGGGGGAGAAACGATAAACCCTCATGACGCTGAGGGGAAAAACCTGTACCCTGTATCTGTAGCCCATCGTTTAAGGAAAAATTGTCATGCTGGAGTTGTATCAATTTGAGTTATCCCAATATTCTGAGAAAGTCCGCTTGATTCTGGATTACAAAGGGTTAGACTACCGCAAAGTAGAAGTGACTCCGGGGGTGGGGCAACTGGATTTATTTCAAAAGTCCGGCCATCGGCAAGTTCCAGTTTTGAAGGATGGGGATACCTATATTGGAGACTCAACAGACATTGCGTTTTATTTAGAACGCAAGTATCCTGAACGACCGTTATTGCCCTCTAATCCTAGGGCTAAGGGGTTTTGTTTGATGATGGAGGAGTGGGCGGATGAGTCCATTGGATTGAAAGGTCGCAAGGCTTTAATTGGGGCCTTAAACAAGAATCAGAATTTCAGAACTTCTGTCTTGCCCAAAGATGTGCCGGATTTTGTGAAAAATTTAGTGGGGGCAATTCCGGGGGATTTGCTCGATGTGTTAGGGTCTGGTGTGGGTTTGGGGGGAGACTCGGTAAAAGAGGCTGTGACGGGGCTAAAACAGGATTTAGAGGCCTTGTGTTTGATTTTGGAGAGTCAACCCTATTTAGTGGGGAATACAGCCTCTCTGGCCGATTTGGCGGTAGCTGGGTTAAGTATGGTGTTAAAGTTCCCCGATGGGAATTATCTAGATATCCCGGAACACTTGAAAGGGAAAGGGATTCCGGAGTTGGCGGATAATAGTGCCTACGCGCCTTTCTTTGCTTGGCGCGATCGCCTTTATGCCGAATTCCGCCAACCCCTCACCCCCCAATCCCCCGGAGACGCGCCTCCCACCCCTATTGAGATTGAGTAGGGAAAAGGTGCGTCGGGAGTCGGGAGTCGGGAGTCGGTGGCCACTGAGCGAAGTCGAAGTGGAGTCAGGAGTCGGGAGTCGGGAATCGGGAGTCGGGAATCGGGAATAGTTAATAATTATCAACTCCCCCTCTCCCCTGCTCCCCTGCTCCCCCTCTCTCCCACTCTCCCACTCTCCCACTCTCCCCATTAAACTATTCCTTATTCCCTATCACACTGGCATATTGAGCCGCACCGTAAGCCGCACTATCTGGGAGCGTATCAATAGACCATTCCACCCTTGTCTGGGTGAGATGGGGGAAACTATGGTCAATGCCCTGACGAATCGAGGAGATGGCCTCCTGTTTAAATCGTTCATAAGCCCCATCAGATGCCGTTTTTTCCCTTTCTTGCGCTCCCCCAGAAATCACAATCAGGTCACAGCCTACCGTATTGACCACATTACGAGCCGCTATGCCCAAACTTGTAAAATACTCTTGCCAAATCGCCACAACATCCGACAGAGGATCATCCATTTGACCCAAGCGACGCAGGATTTTCGCCACCTCCATAGGCTCTCCTTGCAACGCTTCCGGCACATTCCCCTGAGCCTGTCGGTGTTTAACCATATTTCTCAGACCCAATAAAGAGGATCTCGTTTCCACACACCCCCTCGCACCACATCCGCAGGGATCCGCATTTTCAGAACTATCAATACAAATATGACCCAATTCTGCGGAAACAGCCGGAGCCGACCAGATTTTACCGTTGATAATCAAAGCACCGCCTAATCCCGTTCCGGTAATAAACTGAGCCATGACAGAAGAGGCCTTATTTTGAGCCTCCCGGACGCTGTATTCCCGGTAAGCGGCCGCGTCTCCATCATTGAGGAGGAGGGCGGGTAACTGGAGAGCCTCCGAGAGTTTTTGGCTAACATTGACTCCTTGCCAAGAGCGATCAATATTGGTGGGATAAACACACATTCCCGAAGCATCAATAGGAGTGGGACAACAAGCACCAATGGCTTTTAAATCCTTGAATTGTAGATCATTGGCTTCGAGTAGCTCACTGGTGGCCGTTTTAATCACATTTACGGTCGCTTCGGGACCCTCAGAGGCGCTACTGGGACGATCTAACCGTTCTCCGATGACCCCTTTTTCTGGATCAAATAATCCCAGTTTGACCGTGCTAGCACCAATGTCAACCCCTAAGTAAATGCTCATGATTCTTTCCTAAGATCCAACTCCTTCGGATTATAGTTCACTCACTAGGGGTTAGGGGTTCGGCGAATACTCTAGGGGATGACTTCCGCTAGATAAAGGCTGAAACCTTGACGGCTCAAGGCGTTTAAGTCAGTTTGACTTCTGGTTTCTACCAACGGAGTCGGCTTACCTTGTCCACAGGCTTGAAGCTCCCCACCCACAAGGGAATGGGGCTTTCAACGCAACATTGCTGTAAAGAAAGACCGTAGCTCAACCTATTTTTTCTTTTACCTGTTCCCTGTTCCCCACTCCCTCCACAAGCAGACTGCCTCAGCAAGCCCTAGAATAGGGGGAGACTCGCTAACCAGAGGGAAAAAGCAAAAACTATGAGCATTGATGCCACAGAGTACCGTCACCGTCGAGAACAAGTTATGGGGAAAATCGGCCGGGGAACGGCCGTTTTTCGGAGCGCCCCGATGGTGGTGATGCACAATGATGTAGAGTACCCGTTTCGCCAAGATAGTGATTTTTTTTATTTAACCGGATTTAATGAACCGGAAGCTGTTGCTGTGTTGGCACCTCACCACGAGGAACACCGCTTTATCTTGTTTGTCCAACCGAAAGATCCCGAAAAGGAAACCTGGACGGGGTATCGAGTGGGGGTGGAACAAGCAAAAGAACGTTATGGAGCCGATGAAGCTTATCCCATCACAGAGTTTAACGAAAAATTCCCCCAATATATTGAAAAAGCAGAGCAAATATACTATCACCTAGGGCGAGATGAGGGGTTTAATCAAACGATTCTCCAACATTGGCAACGTTTTATCATGACTTATCCCCGACGAGGGACGGGGCCTTTGGCACTCGTTGATTCTAATTCCCTCGTTCATCCTCTGCGACAGGTGAAAAGCGCGGCGGAATTGGAGTTAATGCGTCGTGCTACGGCCATCTCTGCGGAAGCTCATAATCGCGCTCGGCACTTTGCTAAACCGGGGATGTATGAATACCAGGTGCAAGCGGAAATTGAGCACACCTTTCGCTTACAAGGGGGGATGGGGCCGGCTTATCCCTCTATTGTGGCATCGGGGGCTAATGCCTGTATTCTCCACTATACGGAAAATGACCGTCAGATGCAGGATGGAGATTTGTTGCTGATTGATGCGGGCTGTGCCTTTGATTACTATAACGGGGATATTACCCGGACGTTCCCGGTGAATGGTCAGTTTAACAAGTATCAACAGGCGATTTATGAGTTGGTGTTAGCGGCTCAGATGAAGGCGATCGCAGAAGTTCAACCGGGCAAGGCCTATAATGAGTTCCACGATATAGCCGTTTGTGTCCTGGTTCAGGGATTAATTGACTTTGGACTGCTGCAAGGGGACTTAGAAGAGTTAATCAAGGAAGAGAAGTATAAACCCTTCTATATGCACCGTACTGGCCACTGGTTGGGGTTAGATGTCCATGATGTGGGGATGTATCAATCTAGTCCCGAGGAATGGCAAGTTCTCCAACCGGGTAATATTTTAACGGTGGAACCCGGAATTTATATCGCACCAGATATTAAACCCGCCGAAGGACAACCAGAAGTCCCCCCCGAATGGCGCGGGATTGGGGTTCGTATTGAGGATGATGTCTTAGTGACTGAACAAGGCCATGAAGTCCTCACGGCTGATGTTCCCAAGGCGATCGCAGACTTGTAACCTCTACACCCAGGGAATAGGGAGCAGGGGAGCGGAGGATTTATACATTTGTGACGCTCATCACACTATCCGGATGCAGAGGGGTTAAACTGAAAGTAAAGGTTAGGTAAAGAAAAGGTTAACAACTTAGACAGCCCTTCCCCCCCTCTGATCACTAAGGAGTTTGAAGATCATGGCTACTACACTCACCCGTCCATCCAAAGTCCAAATTCCCAGCGTTACCCCCGCGACCTTTCCTGTAACAACAGCTAAACCCCGTCTTATAGCGCGTTGGGTGAAGGATGAAAAGAATCAGTTGTATTGTCAATGGGTAAAAGAATGATTGACGGAAGTAATACAGACAATAGTTCAGTTAATAGTCTAAAGGAGGGGTGGAATCGAACTCAGATACTACCCCTCCTTTATGGTTTGATGGAGTGTATCTCAAGCGATCGCAAAATCCGTAAACGTCCTACTCTCAGAATCCTGAAACAGTGACACTTTGCCACTCCCTCCTTTAACATTACATTAACCCCAAATGTCCTTGAAACCCCGTAATAATACGACTTCCATCCTTTAAGATGTGAATTTCCATCTGATCACTCGCCCAAGTGATTTGATCTTGAAACGCAGGATTAAAAATATGAATCCGTTGATTGCGCGAGGAAACGGGAGAATCCGGTGAATGAATCGCTAAAGACTCAACATAGGGACCATCGACTAAAATATCTAATTGAGCAAGCAACGCATCCGCACCGTTGGGGGCATCATCTCGACGTAATTCTTCTAAGGTAAAACCTGTAAAAGACATTACATTTAAGCCCTCACCCTTCAAGATTTGGGCTAATTTTGCCAAGGCCGAAGCTTGCCAAAAAGGCTCACCCCCCGAAAAAGTCACCCCTTGATTATTGGGATTCTTTAAAATTTGTTCCGCTAAGGTTTCAACAGAAACTAACTGATTAATTTCAAAAGACCAAGACGCAGGATTAAAACACCCCGGACATTCTCGTTTACAGCCTTGCACCCACACCACCGCCCGAATTCCCGGACCATTGACTTGGGATTCATCCACATACCCCATAATGTTGAGATGATGGGGAGGGATTTTGACAGGAGTGGGAGAAGCGTAATCAGTAAATGGTGTCATGGGAGAAAAAAGTAAGGAGTCTTGTTTCCTTTCTCTCTAAGATTGCTTCCTTCCTGCTTTTTCTTTAGACTCTTTTAAGATTTGCTCTCCTCGCCCTAAGAGCAATATTGTATCTTTTGGTCGAAGTAATTTTATCAGTTTGACGACTAAATAATTTGGTTTCCCTCACATTGGGGACGTAAGCTGTATGGTGGCAGACTATCGAGAGATTATGAATAAGTTTTTCCTAAAATCTCCCGTTGAAAAACCTATACGCGAGGAAGAACAAGATGTTTGATAGGGGGTAAAGCCTCGCAAGCAGGTCAGAATCAACCTTACTGGTTTGTCCCCATCCCCCCCAAGGGGATGCTATGCTAAAGATTAAATCATCCTGAAACTGAATCGACTTGTAGGAGTTGAATCGTGGTTGCTACCCCAGAGAAAATCCAACACCAGAGTACAGATACCCCCGCAGGCGGCGATCGCGTTGCTGTGTTACTAATGGGTTATGGTGAAGTAGAAAGCTATGAAGACTTTGCCAACTATAACGAACAAGCACTAAATCTGCTGACGGCTAAATTTGCCCCTGTGCCGACTTGGATTTATCCCCCCTTAGCGAAATTACTCGCCATTTTTGACCTCCATGAGTGGAGTCATCAACATGGGAATTTTATTTCTCCCCATAATCATATTTTTGAACAACAACGGGCTGGAGTGGAACAAGCCCTACAAAAAACTTGGGGAGACAAAGTAAAAGTCTTTAAAGCCTTCAACTTTTGCGCCCCCCATTTACCCGAACAAGTATTAACCCAAATCAAAGCTGAGGGCTTTGATAAACTCTTGATTTATCCCCTGTTAGTGGTAGATTCTATCTTTACCAGTGGCATCGCCGTTGAACAAGTGAATCACGCTCTCAGCCACCTAGCAGACCCCGGAGAACATTGGTTAAAAGGAACAAGGTATATTCCCTCCTTTTACAATGAACCCGCCTATATTGACCTCTTAGCCCGCTTAGTAGAAGAGAAAATTCAAAAGGATTTAGCCGTTGCTCATTTACCTTCACAAACTGGCATTGTTTTAATGAATCATGGATGTCCCCATAAAGCCAAAGGATTTACCTCCGGTATTATGGAAAGTGAAGCCCTTTATGAAGCGGTTCGGGCTAAATTGATTCATAAATATCCTCTAATTTCCATTGGTTGGTTGAACCATGACACCCCTTTAATTGAATGGACTCAACCTAACGTTGAGTTGGCCGCCAAAAACCTAATAGAATTGGGAGCAACTGCTATTGTTATGATGCCCATTGGTTTTGCGACAGAAAACCACGAAACCCTGTTAGATGTGGAACATATTATTGCTCATTTGCGCCAAAAATACTATAAAGTGACCTATGTGCAAATGGCTTGCGTCAATGATCATCCTGCCTTTTTGACTATGGTTGCAGACTGGGCAAATCCTCAAATTGAGGCACTACTAACAGAAACGGGAGTAACCGTTAACCCCAGTTTAGCCGCAGTCGGTCACAGTCACAGTCACGATCATGACCATCACCACCACCATCATGGTGAACATCACCACCATCACTAAGGTCACAACTGGCACGGACTGAAGTGCCGTTCAACAGGGGGGATTTATTCGGATAAATCCCCCCACTCTTCTGTAGAGTTCCCGACAGACAAATAACACGGGAATTTTGAGGTCTCGTCTAGGCCAGAGTGGGGAGAGTCAATGTTCTATAATGAAGTAACAGTAATTTAGGGTGTTACCTAGAAGGGCTGAATGCTTCTATTAATGGCTCTCAAATTATTAGTTCTCAACCTATGGATATCTTACTTTATAGTGTTATTGCTGCATTTATCAGTACAGTTGGCGCGTTTTTAGCTTCAATTCGTATTATTAATGAGGGGAACGAGGCCTTAGTTGAAAGGCTAGGTCAGTATAACAAAAAGCTGACTCCTGGACTCAATTTTATTGTGCCAGTTGTGGATTCAATTGTTGTAGAAGAAACCACTCGGGAAAAAGTATTAGGGATTGATCCACAAAATGCGATCTCTAAAGATAATGTGTCCTTACGGGTGGATGCGGTGGTGTATTGGCAGATTATTGATTTAGAGAAAACGTTTTATGTGGTGGAAGATATTACCTCAGCTATTGAGAACTTGGTCGTAACTACATTACGGTCAGCGATTGGACGGTTAGAGTTAGAAGAAACCTACTCCTCTCGGGATAAAATTAATCAGGAATTGCTGCAACAGTTAGATGAAGCTACCAGCAATTGGGGGGTCAAAATCACGCGGGTGGAGGTGCGAGAAATTACGCCAGCGCGGACGGTGATGGAGTCTCTAGAGTTGGAACGGGCGGCCGAGAGCAAAAAACGGGCAGCTTTGTTAGAAACGGAGGGTACAGTTAAGTCGATTGAAATGTTATCAAAGGCGTTGCAGTTACAGCCGGATGCCCAAAAGGTCTTGCAATATTTAGTGGCTCAACGTTATGTAGATGCTAATGAAAAGTTAGGTGAAAGTCCCAATTCTAAGATTGTTTTTATGGATCCGAATGCCTTAAATCAGGCGATGACGGATTTAATGTTACATCGAGAAAATCCTTCTTCTATTCCTCCCAGAACTCCGGGGGATTCGGGCAATGGTTCTCAGGGTTCGTGAATGACTTATTCTCTATTACCTAGGGCTGGCTGAATAACTGGGCTAGGGAACAGGGAACGGGGAATAGGTAAATGGGAGCTTTCATTCCCTCTTTCAAAAGGAGGGGGTGAAAGCTCCAAACTGAGAAAGGGCGGGGTTTTAGCTCATCGTCGGGAAGCCCCGCACTGTACGTTCGCGTTCGCAACGCTTTGCGTAGCAAACGCGAAGCGTCACGAAGTGAACGCGAACGGGGATGTCCCTAAAAAGACATCTAGAGCCTCCCGTAGAAGCAGGAAAGCCTCATAGTGATATGGGGAAGCCCGCACCGTACCCCTAGGGTCGGTGTCGGGAGGATGTCACAAACCTAATCCTCTTCAGATGTGGGGTGATTTAACAAAAATGTTGCGGAATTCCCCTTCCTCGCTTGCAGGGACCGGATGGATAGCAACCCAGCAATATACTGAGCGACAGCGAATCCATGCTAAGATAAATAGATATTGACCACTAACTCCCAAAGCGAAAACCAGGCTAAAAAGGGCTGTGTTGCAAGAGAAAATTTGGGTCTTAGGAACTAGGACTTCTGCCTGGGGAGGGAAGATAAGACTCGCTATATTTCGGTATAGAAAGCACTTCCCATTGAATCAGGAAGCCCCATCCTCGCGCCTAGGCAGGGTGGGGTAGTTCACGATAGAAGAAATAAATCTAAGCGGGAGGAAATAGCTTAAGAATCGTTTCTTCCCCTTGGAGTGCGTCGATTTTATCCCCGATGCCATCTTTGCCCCATAAGCTGACTGACTTTACAGGGAGATAGATTAGGCGCTGCTGACTGGTGATTAGGGAAAACTGTGCGCTTTCGGGAGGGGCGACTATCATTCCGATGAGGCGATCGCCTCTCCGGTGAAATTGTAGCCCTTGAGTCCCAATATCGCCCCGTTGCCCCCGTCGGATCATGTGGAAGGGTAAACGCTTCCCATAGCCGTCTTGAGAGAGTAGGAGTAAGTCCTGATCGGGGGTGAGGGTCGCACAGCCTACCACATCCTCCCCTTTGCGGACGCGGGTGGCCTGATTCCCTTGGGCAGTACGCCCCATAATGGGCAGTTGCAGATCATCAATGGGGAAGCGCAAAATCCGCCCCCCAGAGGTGGCTACGGCGACTTCTTCGGCTTCTGTCGCCCACCCCACATAAATCAAGGCATCATCGGCTTTTAATTTGACTAGGGTAGATCCCCGATTTGTGAGTTGATCGACTTCGGTTCCCGCTAACCGTTTCACTCGTCCCTGAGCGGTCAAAATGACGAGAAAATGCTGTTGGAGGTCTTTCGGCGGGAAAAAGGCGGTAAAAATGTATTCTCGCTTCTGCTGGACGCTACTGGGTAAGAGTTTGAGGAGGGGTGTAGACCGACTCCCGGCCGAGGGAATATCTCCCACGGCTACAGGGTAAGCTTTGCCGGAGGCGGTGAGAACGATCAGTTGTTCTCGTTTTTGCACGGGTTCAAAGAAGAGAACTAAATCTTCGACTTTTTTGGCATTCTTCAATTTGGGGGGGGGAGAATGCCAGCAGATTTTGCCTTTGTGGGTGAGTTCGACTACGGCATCTTTGGGCAGGGTAACGGGGGGCGGGGGGGCTTCGATGGGGTGGGAGGGTGTGGCCGATTTGGGAAGGTGGGGGCTAGGGGCGGCGGGGGTGATTATTTTAGTGCGGCGTTCGTCGCCAAATTTCCGCTTGAGGGCGCGCAGGTCTTTTTTTAGGGATTTTAGGAGTTCGTGGCGATCGCCTAATAACCGTTCTAACTCCTCAA